>JAIKZO010000092.1 GCA_024682115.1 Lachnospiraceae bacterium | reverse complement strand
GCGATCTTTATTACCGATACCTATTCAAGATATCTCTTTAACGGAATGCCTGTATTCTTCCTTTGGATCGCGGCTTTGACGGCTTTATTCGTTGTTCTGGGACGGAAAAAAGCGGAAGAAGAGCAAAAGATACCGGTAACGGTTTTTGCGATGTGGATAGTCTGGGCAACATTTGCGATCATTTCATTCTTTGTGATCAGGTTCAGGCTGATCATGTTTGTTGGGTTTATAGCCTATTCTCTGTGGGTATTTGTACCTCTCATAAAGAAAAAGTTAAAGAACGTAAAGCTGACCGATGAAGATGTGATGGCTTTGATGACTGTTGGAACAAGCTTTGCCCATGCTGCCTTTATTGCACTTGCATACCTTGACCACATAATCTATCTTTCATACAGTCTGGTGGCTTTCATTCCTGCCTTCTGGTATGCGATAGACAAGAGTTTCCAAAAGCTGGATGTTAAACCGGAAAGAAAACGGATTGTTTGCGCTATCCCCGTTGTTATAACCGTTATAGGTTGTTTGATGCCTTTTGTTACAAGGGACATTAGATTCATATTTGAAGATGACCGCGAGCTGGTCAGCGCTGTTTCTGCCTATCAGGACGAAAATCCGGATGCAAACGTTGTTCTGATGACCAAGTCAAAGGAGCTTCAGGGGGATGCGCTGGATTGTATATGGCAGATGGATGATGACACCAATATCTACATAAATGATTATGAAGAACTGGAATATACCGCAGGGATCTACCCGGATGATTTCCTGTTATGGACCGAGAGCTACAGGGATATGTCACTTTTCTTTGACGGGCTGACGGAAGAAGGTTATTCATACTCCAAACTCGGAGAGGATCATATTTGTATCGTATATGAAGTCGAAAGATAAAAACCGCAAGTATTATGAACAAAGACGTACAGAGCTTTCCAAGGCTCGTGATGAGGACTGGAAGGATCTGCACATAGAAGAGTATGCCGGCGCAAAGTATTATCCGGCTTTGGAAGCCAGCGATCTTCTGTATGATCTCATATCGGGTGATGCCCCTTTTTATGTATGCAGGATAGGAGAGACTGAACTTCGAACCCTTAATCTTTTAAAGAACGAGTTTTACCGTCTGAACAGTTTAAGGATCGCAACTTATCATATATGTGTCAATGCAGGATTTTTCCCGCGAAGCCTCAAGGAGATAAACAGGTTCTGTGATCTTTATCTTCAAAGCATGATGGATGCCGATTATCTCGGGATGATGCTTTGGGAGAACGAAGAATTCTTTATGTCCCAAAGCAGCAACCTTAAAGGCTGTTTCCAGTCTAGAGTGCTCGATCCTTTAAGGCTTGAACCCAACAGATGGCTGCAGGCCCTTTCGGGCAAGAAAGTTCTTGTTGTCAGTCCATTTGTGGATTCCATAAAGAGCCAGTATGAAAGAAGAGATCTTATCTTTTCAAAGGATTCCCTGATACTGGGAGACTTTGATCTTAAGAACGTAAAAGCAGTCCAGTCGATAGGTGGACACGGTGCGGAAGGCTTTTCAACCTGGTTTGATGCGTTGGAATATCTGAAAAAGCAGGTAGATGAGGAAGATTATGATATTGCACTGCTTGGATGCGGATCATATGGTATGCCTTTAAGCTCATATATAAAGAGACGCGGGAAAAAGGCGATATATATGGGCGGAAGTCTTCAGCTTTTATTCGGTATTTTGGGTAAGAGATGGGAAACGGAAGAATACGCTAAGAAGTTTTTTAACGAATACTGGGTAAGACCGGGAGAAGAAGAATGTCCCACGGGACTTGAAAGCGTTGAAGGCGGATGTTACTGGTGACCCGATCTTCCTTGGTGTTAGGTTATCTTTAGATTCATTTATTCAGGACAGATTCGTATATTTCCAGCACTTTTTTAGCAAACACGATCCGGTCAAATGTCTCTTTTGCAAATTCGCGGCCTTTGGAAGCGATGGCTTTACTCTTTTCGGGTGCTGAGTATGCTTTGTATATGATTTCCGCAAGTGCTTTGTGATCTTCGGGAGTATAGATAAATCCGGTCTCTTCGTCTGAGATGATCTCAGGAGTAGCTCCGCTGTCGGCACCAATTACCAGGGTTCCCGAAAGCATTCCTTCGACAGTCACGCGCCCGAGTGCTTCATTCTTTGAGCATGAAAGCGTGATATCGGCCCATTCCCTGTAAGGCTTAAGGTCATTTGTAGGCTCGTAGAATTCTATGTTATCTGTAAGATCGTTCTTTTCTATTATCTCTTTTAGTTTTTCGTCATAGTTTTCCTGGGAAGAACCCACTATCTTCAAAGTTACCCTGGTTAGTTTATATTTTTCCTTAAGTTCTTTCACCGCAAGGACAGCATCCATTGTTCCTTTTTGTGGTCTGATCACTCCAACGTAAAGCAAACGGATCCCCTCTTCTAAAGAGAATATGCATTCTTTGTTCAGCAGGTATTTTTCTATCGAAAATCCGTTAAATATCGTATGGGTTTTACTGTTGGAAAATACCATGTTTCTTCGAATGAAATTCGAGATCACTATTGCACAGTCAGCTTTTTGGAACAACTTTTTCTGATTTTCGGGAAAGATCGGACAAAGATGAACACCCTCTTTGAGCAGCTCACGGACATGCCATACGTGAGGTATATGGTGGTATTTGGCTATAAGCGCTCCGAAGTCTATATTTGAAGCGTTGGAATGTATGATATCGGGAGCGATATCCCTTATGATCTTTCTGCTTAAGAATACCCGCTTTTGGTTATAAATATGCATTTTTATCCGGAGTAAGAATCCAGGATAATCATCTATAGGGCAGACACAGGGAAGAAAATGGAATATCGTACAGGGAATTCCATGGCGCGATAATTCATCGGATAGCTGGTTTTTACTCCATGTTAAGACAACGGGTTCCTGTCCGAGTTCTTTCATAGCGTAGACCATGTCGATAAGCGAGTTGTTGGCTCCTCCGAATACGGAGGAATCGTTTGCTATATAGAGTATCTTCATAACAGATTAATTGTACTATTTAGGTACCTTAAAAGCAATCGGTTGCTAAATTGCAAGATATCCCCTTATGCATTATAATCGCTATGGGAGAAATGTTATGAAAAAAACCGGAAAACCAACTCTCATAGTTCTTTTATCCGTACTGGTGACCACCCTCTATCCCATATTGTTTTTGTACTTCAGAAATATCTATGAGGCCAGGGAACGTCATCTTGTATTGATCACCTTAGTTTATCTTGTATTTTCGGGACTTGTTTACCTGGTAACGAGACTTATTGTTAAGGAACCTGCAAAGTCCGCGATCATCGCAGATATCATTTTGGTAATAGTATATAATTTCGAGTTTATTGTTTCACTAATACCCAATAAGATCATAGGGTATGTGCTGGCAACGGTCTTTTCGGTGCTCATACTGTTTTTTGGAATAAAGCTTGCAAAGAAGATAACGCCGGACAGTGCTTCGAAGATCAACCTTGTCTGGGCGATCACTCTTATAGCGCTTCTTACAATGAATATGATCCCGGCTTTTCCACATATGGTGGAGAAGTTTATTTCGCAGATGCCTTCACGCGGGGTTGTTCAGTCCGCTGAAAGTACTACCGATGTACTAACTGCCCAGGAGGATTCATCGGAAGAGGCTTTGGAAAGCGGGCAGGATTCATCAGGAGGAGCTTCAGAGAACGTGCAGGATGCCGGATCCGAGGAAGGATCGGACGGCGCATCTGCAGAGCCTGATATTGCGGAGGTTTTGCCCGAGGATTATCCGAATGTCTACCTCATGATATTCGACGAGTACGGCGGCTCGGAAAATCTGGAGCACTATTACGGATTTGATAATTCCAAGTTCCTTTCGGATATGCAGGAGCTGGGATTTAACGTATCTTATAACAGCTACAATCTGGAAAGCCCTTCTACTTTGACCAACATCCCTAATCTTTTGAACCTCGATTATGTTGTTGAACACGAAACGGAAGATCAGACCTATCTGGAACATCTTATGAACCCGTATCTTTATTCATTTTTCAGGGAACGCGGATATGACATAAATACCGCTTCCTATACGGCTTTCCTGGATAATACCCAGAGTACGTTAAAGTATGACAATAAAGAGCTCTATGAAGATACGATCAGTTATTTCATCCTAAAGAATAGCCTTTTTATACACATTTACGATCTTTTCATCGCTCCGAACATGGAAGGTTCCGGGTTCGCAAGTTCGTCAAACAGCGGTTCCTACGTTATCGAGGCCATGGAGTTTTATAAAGGATTCGTGAATGCGGGAGATGATAAGCCGCATTTTAATCTCGGATATTTCAGCTGCCCGCATGTTCCGATCTGCTTCAGAAGTGACGGAACTCCTTTTACCGATGCAGAACTCGAAAAAGATCAGTATTCATGCTATATTGAATATCTTCAGTGGACATCATCGAGGATCCTTGATATCGCTGATACGATACTTGAAGCGGATCCCGATTCCATTATAGTCATCATGTCGGATCACGGATCAAGACTTAAAAAGCTTCCGGAGGATGATTCGCTTGCGGATCCAAGCTACTACAAAAAGAATATCCTTAACTGTGTGTACGACCGGGGAGAGAACATCGATATTTCGGGGCTTTCGGGCATCAATACGATGATAACCGTTTTGAACAGTGAGTTTGGAACGGATTTCGAGATGAAAGAATTTAAAGATGGAAATCAATAGTGATGTTAAGAACAACGGAATACGGAGGCTTATCGCTTATCTTCTGTCATGGGGACTGATCCCGATGATCTATCTTTCGTGGTGCTTTTCGACCATATCGTATAAGAATTCGTTGTTCGGATATGTGTCGGGAGCGGTCGCCGTTATTTCCGCTCTTGTATATTTTTTTCTTATCTGTAATAAAGACGGCTATGCGGATTCCCATGAAGATGAGATCGATGTTCTGAATGCGGTCATTATCATTGGCGGAGTATTGTTCTTGTTTATCATCGGGAAAGAATATGAAACGGGCATGCGCTGGCCGGCGGTCCTTGGAACACTGTCATGGATAGCCGTGGCAGTTATATGGGTTGTCAAAAATCCGATCCAGGGTATTCTGGGCGGATGTGTAGAATGGATAAAAGAGCATATCATGCTACTTGTTTTGATGGCGGTCGTTGTGCTTTTATCCGTTGACCCTAACATGTATCAGTTTAAGTGGGACGGACGCC
>JAIKZO010000042.1 GCA_024682115.1 Lachnospiraceae bacterium | reverse complement strand
GTATACATATAGTTGAAGATGTGATCCATTTATGGCATTTTCACATAAACAAACAGTGGAGGCTCTAGGATGGATAAGGCGCTTCCGAAACTTTATCTTATCATGGACAACTATCCTTTCGGTGATGAGGAGAGTTCTTTTATTGCGCCCGAGATCCCGCTCCTTCTTGAGAAGTTTGACGTGACGATCCTGTCGCTTTCGGTAAGCGATAAATTGACCAACGATGTCGATGAAAGGATAAAGCTGTACCATTTTGACAGAAAAGCTCCGGTTGTCATGAAACTGCTCGACAGTCTCAGCTATTTTATTAATCCCGTATGTAAAAGAGAACACAGGGAAGTAAAGCAGGATAAGGAACTTAAGAAAACAAGATTGTTTGACAGTCTCTTTTTTTACAACGATGCGAAGAGATTTAAAAGGTTCATCAAAAAGAACGGTATCATAGATCCTTCCGAAAAAGCCATAGTCTATTCATACTGGTATTCGTTCGGTACATATGCCGCTCTTTCGCTTTTTGGGAAAAACGACAACATAAAGGTCATCTCAAGGTGTCACAGATGCGACCTTTACGATGAAGGTTGGGAGGGACAAAGACAGCCCTTCAAGCACTATATGAACAGCCTTATCGACAGGATAATATTCATAGCCGAACACGGTAGGAAGTATTTCATCGACAGGTACGGCGATGAGTGCGAAGGATTAAAGGGAAAATGCCTTCTTTACAGGCTGGGCGTTGAACGCGAATTTCCTCTTTGCGGTGAAAAAGCAGATGACAGCGTGTTCACGATCGCAAGCTGCGCCAGGGTGAGCGAAAGAAAAAGAGTCGACCTTATCGCAAAAGCGCTTGGGCTTATAACGAAAGATGAACTCGGATCGGTAAAAAAAGTAAGATGGGTACATTTCGGAGACGGTCCGGCGTTCGATCCCTTAAAGGAACTTGCAAAAGAAAAGTTAGATGATAAACCCTATATCGAATATGAATTCATGGGTAATGTAAAACCCGAAAAGATCACGGCTTATTATTCCGAAAATCCCATAGACCTTTTCGTGACGACTTCCGCTTCGGAAGGATGTCCGGTATCCGTTCAGGAGGCGCTTGCCTACGGGATACCCGTCATCGGAACGGATGTTGCGGACATACCCTATATGATAGACGGGAACGGGATACTCATAAGCGAAAACCCTTCGCCCGAAGAGGTCAGGGATTCGATACTTAAGATCATGGATTCGGATAAAACTTCAACCGAAAGGATGAAGACCAGGTCCGAAGAGATATGGAATGAAAACTTCAATGCCCAAAAGAACCATTCACGGTATGCATCGTTCCTCAGGGAACTTGTCGGAGAATAAAGGAAGATAAATGTTTTTAGATTTTATTAAGTGCCTTAACAGGTGCAGGATTCACAGAAAAGAAAAAGAATTCACGGATATGGTCCTTAACGGATATAAGAGCCCTTCGTATCTGAAGATCGAAGAAAAGGGCGATGAATACCCGGGAAAGATAGTATACCTTATCAAAGAATTCGGCTATTATAACGGCTTTTTTTCGGAATTATTATTCCTTCTTAAAAAGCTGATCTTTTGTGATGCTCACGGATTTGTGCCCTTCGTCGACTGGGGAAGCAACCTTCTTTACTTTGAGCCCGAAGGAGTAGACGGAGAAAAGAATGCCTTTTTGCATTACTATAACAGGGTCAGTGAAGTAGAGGATGCTTCGAAGGCTTCGCTCGTAGTTACCGCAGACGATCCTCACCTTGACTGGGTATATGAAAAATACGGCTGCTACGCCTATCAGTATCCGGAAGAGTATATGGATGCCCTGTCGAATATGGCAAAAAAGTATGTCTCTTTAAACAACCGATTAAGATCCGAATTTTCGAAACTCTTTGAAGAGATGACAGGAAACAAAAAGACTCTTGCGGTACATTTCAGAGGTACCGATTACAGGAGGGAGTATAACAGACACCCCAAGTTCATTACGGTCGAAGAAGAGATTGAAAAAGTAAATGAGCTCATCGAAGAAAAGGGATATGAGAAAGTATTCCTTGCAACCGATGAGGTTGATGCGATAAATAAGTTTAAGGATGCCTTCGGAGATAAACTCATCTACTTCGATGATGTGCGTCGCTCCGAAAACGGAGATGAATCCGTGGCATTTACGAAAACGGATAAACCCGGAGAAAAATACAGGCTCGGATACGAAGTTGTAAGGGATCAGTATTTCCTTACCGAATGTGACGGTCTGGTATGCGGTATATCAAATATTACGATAGCCGCAAGGATCCTTAAGAAAGCATGGTGCGATAAACCGTACGATGATCTCGTTGTCATAGATCACGGATTTAACGAAAACGATAACCGTTTTGCCAACGCCGGACATTGAACGGGCAAAACGATATACGCATATAGGTTGAAAGGCAGATAAATGGAAAAACTGGATTTCCTGTTTTTATATGAACATAAGGTAAGAGAGCTTGAAAGCCTGTGTCTTGCAAAGTATGAGCTTGACAGGCGCGGATACAGGACAAAGATCGTCTACATCGATTCCGAAGAGAACATGCTCGCAGTAAAGCCACTATATGATACAAAGGTCGTATGCATGATGGCATGCTACAACAACCATACCGCATGGTGGCATGTACAGGACTACGTTAAGTTTGAAAAGATCATAGACCTTCAGTGGGAAAACATCGTTTATCCGAAGGACGAGGAACGCGAAGGAGCGTTTAAGAACTACAGCGAGATAGGCAAGGAAGTGGTTCATGTATCCTGGGGAAAGATGAACGAAAGGCGTCTCCTTAATGCCGCACATCTTGACCGTGACAAGGTGAAGCTTACCGGGCATATGGGGATGGACTACTTAAGGCCGCCGCTTGATAAATACTATGTGAGCAGGGAAGAATTGTTTAAGAAATACAACCTGCCGGTCGACTGCAAGGCCATACTTTTTGCTTCGACATACTACGGAGATTCGCTTCCTCAGTCTTATATAGATGACATGTGCCGCAGGTTCGGTGATGACTGGACCGTTTATTACAAGTTCATGCTCGATTCACAGAAGATCGTGATCGACTGGTTTATAAAACTTATAAAGACAGATCCTGACATACATGTCATATACAGACCTCATCCGGGTCATCCTACGAACATAGCTCTGGAGACCGAGAAGAATAATCCGCAGTTCCATGTGATAGCCGATGAGTCGGTCAAGCAGTGGATACTGACATGTGACAAGATCTATACCGGAAACGGATCGGTTGTAGTCGAAGCATTCTTTGCGAAGAAGATGTGCGGCCTTTTATTCCCACTTCCCGTGACCGAAGGATATGAACTGAAACTCGTTTCAAATGCGACACATATAAAAACGTACGAGGAATTCGAAAAGTCGGCAAATGCGGAAAAAGAAGATTTCCCCGTACCCGAAGAAAACATAGAAGAGATCTACCTTATCGATTGGGAAAACTATAACTTCCGGAAGTTTGCGGATATGGCAGAAGAAGTCCTTAAGGATGATAAGTACAATATTCCAAAGAAGATAAAGAAAGCCATTTATCCGTACACGTTTAAGGACAAGGTCATTAAAGCCCTCTGCCGGATAACCCCTGTATACAACATCTATCTTAAGATGCTTAATGATGAGAATAATAAGTCGGCATTTATAGTAAATCAAAGAAAAAAGCGAGA
>JAIKZO010000002.1 GCA_024682115.1 Lachnospiraceae bacterium | reverse complement strand
AGAAAAAGTATGATGTTATACTGCTCGATCACAGAATGCCCGATCCGGACGGAGTACAGGTTTATAAGACCATATCCGTTTCAGGAATGAATACGGATACCCCGGTGATCATGCTGACGGCAAACGCGCTTGAGGGCGCCGCCGAGGAGTATCGCAACATCGGTTTTGTGGATTATCTGACAAAACCCATAAAAGGCGCAGAACTTGAGGAGACTCTGCTCAAATATCTTCCGGAAGAAAAGGTTAAGAAAAGATCATGACTGACAATACCATCATTCAGAAATTGCGAGACCGGATAAACGAATACTTTGTAGGTAAGGAGGACGTTGTCGAAAACGTTCTGATTTGTCTGCTCGCAGGAGGGCACATCCTTATAGAAGACGTTCCCGGCGTGGGAAAAACAACTCTCGTCAAGATCCTTTCCGCTGCCGTAAATATGTCCTTTTCACGCATCCAGTTCACTCCCGATACGCTTCCGGGCGATGTGGTCGGGGTTTCCGTATATAATATGAAGACCGGTGAGTTTGAGTATAAGGAAGGTGCGATAATGCATCAGATCATACTTGCCGACGAGATCAACAGAACATCTCCCAAAACGCAGGCTGCATTGCTTGAATCCATGGCGGAAAAGAGTGTTACCGTTGACGGTGTCAGATATGATCTTCCCGATCCTTTCATGGTGATCGCAACACAGAATCCCGTGGAATTCATCGGCACATATCCCCTGCCCGAAGCTTCCGTAGACAGATTCCTGATGCGCCTTTGTGTCGGTTATCCCGAAAAAGCCGAAGAACTCAGGCTTGCCAGAAACTTTATAGAAGGAAAATATGACGATCCGGTTTCATACGTCTGTACGGCTGCGGATATTTGTAATCTAAAGAACGCTGTCAACAAGGTAAGTATTACCGATAACGTGATAGACTACGCGCGGGAGATCATTGATCTTACCCGGAAAGAAAACAGATTTATCATAGGCGCATCTCCGCGTGCTCTTCTTGCCCTGATCAAAGCTTCACAGGCAAAAGCATTTCTTTCGTCAAGAGATTTTGTCAAACCCGATGATATCAAAGCAGTTGCGGTAAATGTACTCCATCACAGACTGACTCTGACTCCCGAAGCAAAGATCGCCGGTGAAAACATCGATTCCATCATAGCCGGCCTGATGTTCCAGGTTAAAGTACCCACGGAGTAAGATAATGGCCGCAAACAGAATAATTCTAATCTTATTATGGATTCTGTCCCTGATCGGCATCTCGTTTTACGGCGGTCCGGTCACTTACGTTTTCTTTGCGGTAATGACCATGATCCCGCTCATTTCGCTCTTATATATCCTCATTGTATATTTCCGTTTCAAGATCTATCAGGATATGAATAAGAACAATGTTGTTGCAGACAGCATTTCCGACTTCTACATCACACTTCAGAATGAAGATTTCCTTACATTTTCCGGAATACGAATAATGTTCTATTCCCCGTTTTCATCGGTACTCGGGATCGACGAACGCACCGAATACGAACTTGGCCCTTTTTCCGGGATAAAAAAAGAAACCTCTCTGTTATGCAGATATCGCGGCGAATATGAAGTAGGGATAAAAAGCATCGTGATACAGGATTTCTTCAGAATATTCAAACTGACTTACAGAAACCGTGAGCCTTTCAGGATCAGCGTGTTACCCCAGATAATAGAATTCACATCTTTAAAGACTCTGGATATCAAAGACACTTCATCCGTGGAGACTACGGCAAACGCCACCGAACCCGACATTCTCGTCAGGGATTATGTGCCCGGCGATTCGATGAGGATGATCCATTGGCCCTCAAGTGCTTCAACGGGAAAACTGCTCGTCAGGAAAATGACCGGCGAAGAAAACTCGGGACTCGGAATGATCATCGATCCTTCAAGATATTCCGAAGATCCGTCATATTATCTTCCTCTGGAGAATAAGATCTCCGAGATCGCCATTGCCCTTGCGATGTATTTCGTCAGGAACAACACTCCTGTCAGCATTTATTCTTTTTCGGGCAGACTGATCGAAAATACCGTAAAAGATACCGAAGGGTTTAAATCCTTCTACTCGTTCATCTCCCATTTTATTTTTGAAAAAGACAACACTCAGGAAAAACTCTTTTTGCACCTTGCCGAAAGGCAGTCGGTATTTTCCGACAAGCTTGTCATAATGATCCTTCACACATTAAGTCCCGAAGCGAACAGGACCGTTGATCTTCTGAAAAGGAACGGCGTTTTAGTTGTGATCTATCTTGTGACCGATGATGATAAGGAAGCTGAGAGTGCACGGATCTTATGCGAAGGTGATCTGTTTGTGATACCTACACAGGCCGACCTAAGGGAGGTATTGTGATGAAAGAGATGATCTACGATGCACTTTATCTTATCCCGTTCAGTCTCATCGCCCCTCTTTGGACGTTATCATACAGGAAAACGGATGCTCCCATGTTCTGGTGCATTACCGTCTGCATTGTGATCCCAATCCTGGGCACCCTGTTTTTGCATATCAGGAATTCCGGAAAGATAATACTCGGCGGTGTCATCATTTCGATACTTTCCGTTTCACTGCTGCTCTTCCCTGCGGATTCACGCAGCCGTTTTCTGTCCGATAATCCATGGCTCCTGTCTTCCGTGATGATCACTCTGGCTTCATTTGTAATAGGAAGCGTTCTTTGTTCGTTCAGATTGTCCCGGACTCTCCTTGCCGTGCTTTTGATCATCCTGCTTGCCGTATCGGTTCCTCTCGGAACCGTGCCGGATAAGGTGACCGTATCTTCCATCTTCTTTTTCATCCTTTGTACGACAGCCGATGAAATTCAGCTTCGCTGGATCAAAGCAGGCGATACGGAGCACAGGGCACACCTGGTCTTTATATCTCCTTTCCTTGCCCTTATCCTTATACTGATGCTCATTTTCCCCGTTTCGGACGAACCGTATGACTGGGCTATAGTCAAAAAGATCTGCCAGACCGCAGCCGAAAGATTTGACCGTGTCGTTGAATTTGTCTCAAGCCTTAACGGCTCCGACAGTGCTGAAAAGTTCATGGGATTTTCGGAGAATGCCGTCCTTAACTCAAATACGGGCGGTAACGATAAAAAAGTCCTCGAGATCATTTTCGGAGCGGGCTCGGGGGATACTGTGTATCTTGCCGGGAAGTCTTTCGATACTTTCAACGGTTCAAAATGGGAAAAAGATTATAAGACCGATCAGAACGATACACTTCTTGATTCTCTGGAAACACTCAGTTCCGTCAAAGAATATTCAGGCGAAGATCTGAACGATTACATAAAACGGACAAATGTCATCGTCGAACTGCAGAATATTCATTCATCACATATTTTTATCCCCGGTAAGTATTACAGGATAGAACCGGGGCTTAAAAAAGATATCATCATCCCCAAAGACGGCGATCTGTTCTTCAACAAAAGAAAAGCACGCGGATACAGATATACGGTCGATTACTTCAGATTAAACACGGACAATCAGGTCTTCGAAGGGTATCTTCACAACATCCCCGATATTGACCGTGAAAGCTGGGAAAAAGCACTTGCCTCTGTCAATATCTCCGGAACCTCCGACGTGGGATACGACGACTATATTTCATATAAGAACAGGATATACGAAAACTATATTCATCCCGTGACCTTCTCTCCCAAGCTTTCCGCATATATGGACGGTCTGCTCGAAGGATGCCAAAGCGACATCGAAAAGCTTCAGCGTATTGAAGAATTCCTTTCTTCAATGAACTACAGCACAGATCCCGGAGCGATACCTAAACATGTCGATACACCCGAAAAATATCTGGACCATTTCATATTCGAAAAACAGAGCGGACACTGTGTATACTATGCCACGGCCTTCGTTCTTCTCGCATGGGGCGAAGGTATCCCCGCCAGATTTGTCCAGGGATACCGTGTTACATCAAATAAGCAGCATTCGACCATAGTAACGGAAAGATATTCTCATGCATGGCCTGAATGCTATATAGAAAATGTAGGCTGGATAATGTTTGAACCCACACCCGGTTATAAAAAAGGTCAAAGCTGGAAAACCGCTGACGAGCTTAAAACGGAAAGAGAAAACTATGCTGCTCAAAAAGCTGTTCCTTATACTCAGAATGAAATAGAATTGCCCGAAAAGATCGAAGAAGAGCATTCCGACGAGCGCCGACCGGACTTTAAAAAGATAGTGATAATAGTTTCGGTATCGCTCATTGTCGCCATCATTCTCTTTGTGCTGGATATTCTTTACGGAACCATAAGATACAGGATAATGGATGATGAAAGAAAACTGAAGATCCTGTTCAAAAGAAATATGAACCTGCTCGGGATCCTCGGACTAAAAAAATCCGAAAGTGAAACTTACGAAGAATTCTCCGGGCGCTGCGGCCCGGAGATCCCTTCTGAATTGATCGTCTTTATCCCGTCTTACGAATTATATGCTTATCGTAATGACCCTGTGGATAAAAACACGATATCAATATTTGAAAACAACAACCGGGAACTGATCAGTTTCATAAAACAGTCCGGTATAAGAAATCGGCTGGCTTTACTGAGATATTATCTTTTCAGCCTTTGATCGTAATTGATGTCCCTTTGGATCATACCGTCTTACTTCAATATGCTCCCCCTACGGTCATCTGCATGATCTCGTCAAAAGACAATTCCACTACCTCAATGCCGTCCTGATACCAGTGAACAAAATTACCGTCCGTATCGGCGCTCTCCCATACTTCGGTATCCTTAAGGACGCCGAATCTGGCCGTCGATAGTCTCTGCGACATGTCAACAGTTATTGAATTCCCTGTTTCAAAAACCACTTTGAGTATCCCGTTTTTCATGGGTTTTATACTCTTTATCGCGTTTTTACTCACTGCATTCTCCCCGGCTTAAGCCTCTTCCTCTTCTTTTTTCTGCTGTTTATGGTCAAGCACTGCGGCTCCTGCCAATCCGGCTCCGGTAACTGCAGCTACCCCGGCTGCGGCCAGTCCGGCTGCGACTCCGCCTCCGTTCTTGGCTGCCTGCGATACAGCTCCCAGGATCGAACCTGCTGCTGCGGGTGCTGCAGCCGACGTTGTCGCTGCTACAGAACCTGAAGAAAGCGACGGACCGGCTGCGGTGATATTCTTTGTGTAATTCACCGTAGTGCTCGTTGTGGTGCTGCTGTATGCGGATGCTGACGCCGCGCCTGCGGAAGCCGTGGCTGTAGCCGCTCCGGCACCGGCAGATGCAACCGCAACGGGACGCTTGTAGAAGTCTCTGTTATGAGCCTTAGCCTTATCGACCTTCGAAACGCTCTTCTTCTCAACTCCCGTATAGCTCTGGATGATATCGGTTATGACCTGACCCGCAAGATTCAGGATGGTCTTTTCTTCTTCGAGCTGCTTGCTGAACTTCTTAAGATCTTCTCTTACAGATACAAGCAGTTCATCATTTCCGAGCTTGGAAACGATCTGGTTCGTCTGGGATATGTAATTATCCATATCCTTAGCTAAATTCTTTAATTGTTCTCCCTGTTCGGAGACAACCTTATATGATACTTTATATGCCATTTTGATCCTCCAAGATTATGCTGCCTGTACTGTTTACTTGAACAGGTTATTGGGTAATTTGGGAATTTCCTTAACTGCATCCTGAACGGATTTCATGCTCTTTTCATATCCGTCTGCGGTTTCATAAAGGGAATTGACCATCTTCCCGAGCGTACCGAGAGCTTCCTCACAATCATCCATGAGTTTCTGGAAGCTTCCCTGGTATGTGCTTGCAGCTTCACCTGTCCAGATATTCTTCAGCGATTCTATCTGTCCGCTTGCGCCGTAACACGATTCCCTGAGGCTGGTCTGAACTCTGTCGATCGCCTCTGCAAGGCTTCTGAGTTTCGCCGCATCTACTTCAATATTAATGTCTGACATAATTTACCTCCGTAGCCTTATCTTTTGCCCATTTTCTGTACGATATCCATAGCCGTACCTTCTGCCTGGTCGTACGTGTTACATGAATCGATCAATGCCTGTGAAGCCGATTTGATCGCTTTTGCCATATTGTTGAAGGCATTAACGTTTTTTTCATACTGCTTGAGATAAGTATTGGCGGCATCACCGGTCCATACTCTCTTTACAGTCGATATGTTCTCGTCCAAAGTTTTCATCTGCTTCGTCATGGATGCATAAATGTTTTCAAGCTCCGTAGCGGCCGCCTGCATTCTTTGAACATTTACTGTGTTTTTTGCTGCCATAATGACCTCTTTTCTATGAAATGCCTGAAGCCGCAGCCTTTGCAGCTTCTTCTGCTTCTTTTATCTTCTTGGCCGCTTTTTTCAGATAGTCCGAAACACCGCGAAGATACTTTGCCTTAGCATCCAGATCGGACTCCGCATCCGTAAGGAATTTGATGAATCCTTTGCTTGAGTTTCCGGTCCAAGCCGCGTTAAGATTATCCTTAACTCCGCTGAGCTTGGACTTGGTCTTTCCGGAAAGATCTGATGCCATCTGCTCAAGATTCTGAGCCTGCTGGATCGTCTGTTGGTAATTAAATTTAATAGCCATATCCTATGCCTCACTTAAATGTCGAATCAAATTTCAGGGATCTGCCCGTATCTCCTACCTTGCTCTCAGCCTTGTCATATACACCGGCAAGCTCTTTAAGACCGCTGATATATCCGTTAAGGACTTTTGTGATCTCTGCCGAGCTGGCCTTTAACTGAGCAGCGGTATTCCTGATATCATCAGATGTATCCCCCTGCCACTCGCCTCTGGAATTCTTAACTTCATTCTGAAAATTATCGAATATATTCTCAAGTGCCTTAACCAAAGGGCTTAATGTTTCCGCCGTAGATGCCAATAGCGCGGTATCTACCTTGTTATCATTTCCTCCTGCCATATAACCTCCTTATATGCTCATCAGATCCTGAGTTTAGACACCAGGCTTCCGACTTCGTTTTCGGAATTATCGAAATCCTGTGCAAGCTCGGTCATCAGCTGCGAAACTTCCATGTACTGATCAACCATTTCCTTAAGAGCTTCCTGGTCCGTTCTCCAGTTCTGCATGAACTGAGTAGCGGCATCTGACTGCCAGCCCTTTGTAAGATTATTCAGCGCATCATTGATCTTTGCTACATTACCGTTAAGGTCACTTGCCAGATTCCCGATCTTCTGGGCTGTCTGTCTGAGCTTAGCGGCATCTACATTTGTCATATCAGCCATAAAAAACTCCTTATATCAACATGATCTGTCCGCCGCTCTTAACGCCGATGTTTCCCAATGTTTCACTGTCCTGAAGAAGACCCTGCATATCGATGCTGCAGACAAGGACCTTATCGGGATCGGGGAAGACGGTCATGTTCTCAACTGCGCAGATCTGTTCGATCATCGCGTTCTTCAATGTTCCCACAGTCATTACCGAATCAGCCGAAAACTCATATGTTTTGGCGATACCGGGAACTTTTGCTTCCAAAAAAATCTTGCTCATACTGTTCCTTTACCTCCTTTTACACCATGGGTGTTATAACCCTGACGGGTGCACCGTTTTCTGAAAGCGCATATCCGAAGCCGGGTTCAAGCTGTCTGACCGCATCGGCTGATGTCATCTCCCAGTGAAGAACATTCTGCTGGTCGAACATTCCGCCAAGGTTCACTCCGCTTTCCATGGATGTAAACTGACGGGATACCTGATATCTTCCGCAGTCGTAAACATCATCGGCTGTCATCGTAGCTATGAACTGTATCTTATGATCCTTACCTTTTTCAAGGGCTGCCTCAAAGAATCCGTTCATGCCGTAATCCTCGGAATATACGGTCTCGATAAAGTGTGTGTAATCGTTGATGAGAACAAGGATCCTCTTCTGGTCCTTAAGAGCATCTACTACGGAAGCTCCTTTATCCCTTGCATCATTAACGATACCGTTACGCTCACCGAACTTTCCGACTATCTCATCCTGCATGAGGTTGAAAAGACCTTCGTCGTCGGTCGCATATTTGCCAATACCGTTATCCTTTGCGAAATCCTTAAGCTCTTCATTCTTTCCGTCAAATATCATGACGTCATCGCCTTTGGCAATTCCTTCAAGTGCAAAAGCCTTTAAGAGGTTTGTCTTTCCAGTCTTACCGAGGCCCACGATACTTATGCAGTATTCGTTATCCATATTGAATGAGATCACGGTTTCGCCGTCGATCGTCTTTCCTATGGGGAAAATGTTCTTCGGAAGATCCTTGGTCTCATCCATCAGAGCTTTGATGCTGAGTGAATCAAGAACCTGACCGGGTCTCTTCGCTCCCTTTGCGGAAGGATCGACATCTATAGAGCTTAAGTTCTTCTTGATACTCTGAGCCTGTGAAAGACCGTCTGTTTCCTTAACGGGAAGCGCAACCTGGAATTCAACCGGAACAGGCGCTTTGATAAGTCCGCGTCCGGGAGTCCTTCCTTCGGGTATGATCTCGGTATGATCTCCGATAACGGCTTCGTACTCGAAACGGTCCGGCATCTGAAGAGCGATACCTGTTGTGAAGTTCTGTCTGAGCCTGCTTCTGAGATCTCCTGACGCATTAGCCGTGATGATCGTATAGATACCGTAGCTGACACCTTCTCTTGTGATCACTGCGAGGTCATCATCGTACTTGTCGTAATTCTCATAGAATGCGGTGAAGTTATCGATAACGAGCAGAAGTGCGGGACAGTCGCTGTTGTGCTGTACGTACTCCTTGAATGAACCGATACCCATTCCTGCAAACTTCTTCTTTCTTTCGGTAAGTTCGTTAGAGAAGAATTCGAACGTATCATTAAGCTTATCGTCCTCACCGTCGAAGCAAACGCTTCCGATATGAGGCATTGATGAAAATACAGCCATCGTACGTGAAGAAAAGTCAAGGATGTATGCGTTAACATCGGATGCCTTGTAATTCGTCACGGTACCGTAAATGATGGTCTGAAGCAATGTGGTCTTTCCTGATCCGGAAGGGCCGCATATCAGCAGATTGCCGTCTGAAAGGAAATCGGCAAATGCAGTATACTGGCTCTGTGTCTCCGGGTTATCCGCGATACCGATGGGAAGCCTGAATGAGAAGCCTTCGGGTTTTTCCACTGCGATCTCCTCTAAATACAATCTGTTCTTCAAAGCAGGCAGCCATATCTGGCGTACCGCAGGTATATCATGCTCTTCGGCGATCTTTGCAGCATACTTGACGATCGCATCGAGCTGTGTAACTTTCTGGATGTTATCGGATTTCTTATTCTTATCCTTTTTCTTCGGAACACCGCTCTTACCGATAAGGTTGATGAGCTCAACTTTGGCATTCTTATCGTCGCTGTATTCCGTATCGGGCTCATAAGCAGCTCCCGACCAGCCTGACTGGAACTCTTCGAAGATTTCATCGCTTCCGACCTGGAAGTATCCGCGTCCTGTTCCGGTGATATATGCTGCATCGGGTTTCTTGAGCATTTCATTGGAATCCGATTTGTCGGCAACTCGCAAGCAGAGACGGAATCTGGTGTTTGACCATATCTCGTCATCCACAACGCCTGAAGGCTTCTGGGTTGCGAGTATGAGGTTTACACCGAGTGAACGTCCGACACGTGCTGCCGATACGAGTGAACGAACGAACTCAGGCTGTTCCTTCTTCAATTCCGCAAACTCGTCGGCGATGATAAGAAGGTGAGGCATGGGTTCTGTCGCTACGCCCGAACGGTAAAGTTCGATATAGGCATCGATATGCTTTACCTTGAAATCGTTAAACAGTTTCTGTCTGTGTTTGATCTCGGCATTGATAGAAAGAAGCGCTCTGTTAGTAGCGTTTCCGCCGAGGTTCGTGATAACTCCGGATACATGAGGCAGGCCTTCGAAACTCTGCGCCATTCCGCCTCCCTTATAGTCGATAAGGATGAATGCAACTTCATCGGGATGATAGTTGATCGCGAGCGAAAGGATATAACTCTGCAAAGTTTCCGATTTACCTGAACCGGTAGTACCTGCAACAAGTCCGTGAGGTCCGTGGTATTTTTCATGTATATCAAGGTACAGCGGCTGATTTCCCGACTTGTATCCGACCATGGCTCTCATGCTTTCATAAGTTCTGTTTTCAAGCCATCTGTGATAGATATCCAGTGTCTCAACCCTTGAAGTCTTGTACATATCAAGGAAAGTAAGAACATCGGGTATCTCGGTCGATATTCCGGTTTCACGAAGATGTATTCCGGAGAGCGATCTTGCAAAGCTCTCGGCCTTTTTACGTGAAAGGATATCGAATTTAACATTATCCCTTTCGGGGAATGCATTGACCGTTGAATAGAAGCTCTGATGGTCATCATCATAAACGACGATCGCATTACAGCTGCTCGGAAGTTTATCTGCCGAGTCTGCGAGCATGATGACCGAAACTCCCATTTCATCGGTGGGATTCAAGATATATTTTGCAATAGTTTCTTCTTCAAGAAGTGAATAATCCGCGATCACGAATACGTAGTGAGGAAGGATCTTCTGACCTTCTTCTGCCGCAAGAGCATCTCTTCCGGTCTTGTCGAGTCTTTCGCGAACCACTCCGGACATGAAGTACATTACATCACCGACGCTGTTCTTATCACAGCACATAAGCCTTATCTTTCCGTCGGGCGACCATACATGAGGAAGATACTTCATGTAATCCCAGTGATCTCTTTCCTTTGAAGGGAATACGATACACATACGGACATCCGTATAAGGGTGTGCACTTGCGATCTGAACGCTCATGATCTTTGCGATATGAAGTACTCTTTCCCTGTCGGGAGAAACGATACCGACAAAACGGTTATTGTAGATTGACAGAGAAACAGGTGCATCCTTCAATGTAGACATGGCAAGCTTGATATCCTCGGTCTTGCTGTTTAACGGATCGTATGCCTGCATCATCTGCTCTTTGGGTATTTCTATCGGGTTAAACGAAGGTATATCGGCCACACCAAGACGAACATCGAGGAAATCATCATGAACCGAACTCTTTTCCCAAAGTCTTGATGTTGCATTTATACCGAACTCAGCCGCTTCATCCGCAGAAGGATAAGTCCTTTCAAGGATGGCGGTATTGAGGTTCATCTTATCCCTGATCTGACCGGTCATCTTAACTGCATAAGCTTCGTATGAGCTTACACGGTCCTTTTCGGCCTTCTCATACATCTTGTCCTGATGCTTGGTATTGATGATGGCCCAAACGGCTCCGATAGCTGCGGCTCCGACACTCATCACGAGTCCTGCTCCGCCGAATCCCGACTCCGAATTCATCGTCATCACGGCACCTAAAGCCATGGGAATGACCATCGTAAAAGAAGGTCCGATCGTCAGGAGCAGAGGCTGTTTTTCCTGCTTCTGTTTCGGAGGACACTTCTCTATCGTGAACGACTCTCTGTCGATCACTTCAAGTTTACGGGGTGTACGGAGGAAATACTTCTCCTCTTCAATCTCGGCATCCTCACTTTCGCCGCCTGATGCCGAAGAGATGTTGATCTCCTTCATCCCGGTGATCTTGCAGTTGTCGTTAGGGTTGTTAACGGCGATGGTGTTGCCGAGATAAACAACCTTAAGTCCGATGATATAGATGGTATCACCGAATCCGAGAGGCTGTTCACCTTCAAGCATACGTCCGTTTACAAAGGTTCCGTTCACACTGTCAAGGTCTCTTATGACAGCCTGGTCACCTTTTATCTCGATCTCGGCATGCCTCGGAGAGACAAACTTATTGGCATAACAGATCATGTTTGCCGGATCGTTACCGATTGTGATCTTTGTCTCGTTTTCTCTCCTTAACAGGTATTTCTTGAACTGCGTGTCACCGTCGGTTATCTCTTTTGCGGTAAGTGAGAATACCTGACCGTCGGGAAATTCGCAGTTTACAAAAAGACCTTCCCGGAAAGTGATCTTATCGATCTTCTTTTCGTTTTCGGTGATCTCGAAAAGACCTTCACCGGACATGGTCCAGACACCGTCCCATACCTCTATCGGAAGGACGATATCGTCATTACGACCGCTTATGTAAGGTTTGATCTCAAGCGGCACCTTCCTGTTATCTACGCTCGGAAGGTATAGTTCGCAGAATCCGTTTTCAAAAACGGCTGTTAATAGAAAACTCATACTTTGTACCCCTTTATATTATTTGATCAAATATCGACCATATTATTGAGCATTTCATCAAATATTGCTTTGTAATCGTCTTTGTTCGCTTCAGGAGCAAGGGTTACGACAAGTCCCCAGAATATCTCTCCTGTTTTCTCGTTTGTCCACAATGCCAGTCTGTATCTTTCCCAGTATGTGGTACCGCCGATGACGGTCTTGTATTCACCGATATAGCCGATCCAGCCTTCCGTTGATGACTGATCGGTGACGAGCATCCTGCTCTCGACATTGCTGAAAATACCGTTGATTCCCTTTTCAGCCTGGTCCTTGGCCAGATCAACAAGCGCATCCTCGTCATAAGAATAACCTTCAGAAAGATCGATACCGCTCTCCATAGCCTCAACTATGATCTTTGCACCGTTTACATCACTGTAAACGTTATAGTTCGTGGTATGCTCCCATCTCGCGAACTGATCCTGAGGAACTTTAAGTCCCATACGCATCGTTGTTTCCTCTATGAGTCCGTTAAGATCTTTTGACTTGGGAGGATTTGCTCCGAACTGTCCGTAAGCATCACCGTTGTTGGCGTCCGCAAGGAGTCCCGTCATTCCGTCAACCGTACCAACATCTCCTTTGGCCTGAAGACAGAATACCTGAACAACCTTGTAACTACCGTTACTGTTGGGCTCTATCCACGCAGAGCTTGAGCAGCTCTTATGCTTGTCATCGGCAAAATAGAATTCGTTATAGTAATTTATGGGTTTACTGTCATCGTATTCGGAAGTCGCATAATCGGTCACCTCGGCATCCGGCACAATGGATTCGAGCTGTGCAGTGCAGGCCTTCTCAAAATAATTCTGAATATCTTTTACTTCGTAAAGTCCGATATCTTCCTTTGTAAGACCGTCTCCGTCGTCATCCGCAAGATCGCTTATGGCAAAGTATGTCGTGATCCCGTTTTTCTTTTTGGGTGTCATGGTGATCACTACACCGTTGTCGGCTTTATCTTCAGCGACCTCGGGATAAATGTCCTCCGGATACGATATCTTGATATCATATTCACTGTTCTTTGATACGTATTCTTCATTAACGTCAACAGTAGAAAGATCAAGTTTCTTACCCTTGA
Organism: Lachnospiraceae bacterium; assembly: GCA_024682115.1. Classification (GTDB taxonomy): domain Bacteria; phylum Bacillota; class Clostridia; order Lachnospirales; family Lachnospiraceae; genus JAILLW01. Next base: position 4,754 of record JAIKZO010000002.1, on the reverse strand, counting down.
GGGCTAAGATTATACCCACAATGGCTCCGACGATGACTACAAGTACGCCTGCGGCAATACCGATGAGCATCGGAAGCTTTTTCTTATCAACCTGTTTTACTACTTCTTTTACGGCCTCGTTGACCGGAGGAGGGGTTGCCGGAGCCTGTGTCTTCTTTTCGGCAGCTTCCTTCTGCGCTTTTTCAAGGGCAAGCTTTTCTTCTTCGGCTTTCCTTCTGCGCTCTTCAACCTCCTGTTCCATCCTGCGGACCTCGGCAGCGGCTGCATCTCTTTTAGCCTGCTCTTCGGCAGCTCTCTGTGCCGCTTCCTCTTCGGCCTTCTTCTTTTTCTGAGCGGACACGAACAACGCCGCGGTTTCGTCGTTTTCCGTGTTGTTTAAGAACTCATCACTCATTCCTTCATTCTCCCTTCGTTATATTCATATATCAGATCCCTTTCTCAAAAACGAAGATCCGATGATCAATATACGTCCAAATCCTTGAGCGATCTGTCAAATATATCCTTATATTGTTCCTTATTGCTCTCCGGAACATAGGTATAAACAAAGAGGATATATTCATAGTCTTTGCCTTCCCAGATCACGTAATAATCTCTCTCCCAATAGGGAATGCCGTTAAACGTTTCATTATATTCAAGGCTGTAATCGATGTAACCCTGAGGAGAATCCGTTTCCGTTGTCTTTGTTCTGCCCTCTATCGGTAACTGATCCTCGACTCCATACGACGACAGCTGTTTAAATACTTCTTTGAACTGCTCGGTTTCTTCCTCGTTGACTGAGAAATCCTCGGCATAGCCGATCGTCTCTCCCGCAATAACTACTACGGCTCCGTTGTCATCTACCCAGACTTTGCCACCCTCTTCGCTATACTTGGGGATCTCAAAGAATCTGTCCTTAGAGATCGGCATTTTGGCATCGATCGATTCAACTCCGATATAGCCGTCCCAATCCAGTTTTTCAGGAGGATTGCCGCCAGGCATCTTGAGCGCATCTTTGGCATTTTCGGATACAAAAAGATCCATCATCGAAGCAGCAGCCTCAACACCTCTTTCGAGCTTCTTATCCTTCTGCGTGGACATTGCAGTCACGATAACGGCTTCGCCCGATTCATTGAACTCATACCACAGTGCACACGAACCTGAGGTCACCCCATCATCCATAACAAATGTCGCCCTGTAACCGTACTTTCCGGGTTCCCCGGAAAGCTCTGAATACTCTTCCTCCAGGAGTTCACAATCGGCCACAGCCTGCTTACCAAGATTTACTATGTCGTCCCATGTTGTCTTGGCATCAAGCTGTTTCTGATAAACGGTTCCGCCGACTTTTGTAAGCGTTATAAAGATATCCGGTGCTTTTTTGTTTTTCTTGTCCTTGATGAACGAGAGTGACAGAACTCCATCGTCCTCATCTTCCTCAATCTCTGCATACACGGTATCCGGATAGGCGAGCTTGATCTTGTAACCGTCAGCGTCGGACTCATATGTACCTTCAGCATCAAGGCTTGCGTAATCTACCACTTTGCCTTTGCTCTTTATAAGGATAATGGCAACTACCACGATCGCTATAAGGGCAAGCGCCCCGCCTGCGATCGCAAGGATAAGAGGAAGTTTAACCTTCTTCTTTCCTTCGGCATCTTCAGCCTTGTCTCCCTTGCCGGGAATGGGGATCTTAACATTGATGGCGTCTTTGATCCCTTCTTTGATGCTGTCCTTAAGAGCCTGCTGGGCTCTTAACTTTTCAGCCTCTTCGCGTGCTATCCTTTCTTCTTCAGCCTTTCTGCGGGCCTCTTCAACTTCCTGTTCCATCCTGCGGACTTCGGCTTCGGCTGCATCTCTTCTGGCCTGTTCCTCGGCTGCCTTTCTTCTGGCTTCCTCTTCGGCCTTTTTTCTCTTCTGTGCATTGACAAATAACGCAGCTGTTTCCTCTTGACCGTTGTTGTTCAGATTCTCATCACTCATTTTTTCTCTCCCTTTACTCAAACTTCAGGAAGGGACAGATTCTGCCCCTTGTATCAAATTGTATTATCGCGATTCGTTTTTCATAAGTGTATAGAAGTCACCGATGACAAAAAAAGAGTGACATCATGTCACTCTTTTTGAAAAATCGCCTGTTTTGGGACTTCTTAGCAGCTCATCATGATCATTCCTTAAAGAATTTCTCGAGCTTAAGCCTCTTATTTCTGGTATCGCCTTCTATTCCCAGTTTGACGAACACATTGGAAAGCTTGTTCCTTACCGTACCCTCCGCAAGGAAAAGTTCATCGGCTATCTCTTTATTTGTCATTCTCATTGCCGCAAGCTGTGCTATACGGAATTCGGTATCGGTAAGCTTCTGCTTTATCTTATATGTTCCTTCGCCGGATGCCCCGCCGGTCGTATCAGCCTTTCCTATGTGTTCAAAGGTATCACGTCCTTTGACCATCTTTACGGCCCTTGCTATGAACGCGGAATATTCTTTCTGGCCTGCGAGCACATCGAATGCCCTGTTTATGAACCTTCCAAAGAACAGTGCGAACGGAAGCAAGATCCCGTCGGGCATCGAAAGATCAAGTGCAGTCTTTAACTCCGCAACAGCTTTTTCGTTCTGGCCCATTCCTTCATTGGCCGCAGCCAGCTGAAGATGAAGATATATACGGCACATAAGTGCATGGAATATATCGCAGAATTTCTCTGCCGGCTTCTGCCTTGCTATGACTCCCGCATAATCCCTGTTCGCCAGAGATACCTGATTCTTTATCACGGCTATCATAGGTCTTACAAGGTCCGGAAGAGGTATCCTTCCGCTGTCGTCGGCTATCCATCCCGCGGTCACGACCGGAGTCATGTTCATTGATTCGATCCACGCTTCGACCAGATCCATCGTATAGATCAGATTGTACTGTCTGGCCTTTTTTACATCCTGTTTAGTCTCGATTATCTGCTTTCTCGCTTCCGAGATATCATTGTCAAGGAGCATGATATGGAAGAGTGCGAATTCGGATGCGATCCTTATCGATAACTGCTCTTTGAGCTTTGCCGCCGCAAGAGCTATCTTGGCATTCTGTCTGGCTCCCTCGATATCTCCTCTCATCAGGTCTATTTCCGAGAGCATCGCATACTCGGCTCCGTTACCGTGTGAATCTGTACAACGGTAATAATACGGCATGCACTCGAACATCGCATCGTTTTCCGAATCCAATCCGCCCGGAGTCCGATGATACATCCAAAGGATCGAAGGAGATCCGAACGTCCAGCTTCCTTTCGGGTCGGTATTGAGTGCGTATCTCGTCATCAGTTCCTTTGCCCTTCGATGGAAACTGCTCATGCCCTGGATATCGTTATACTGGGTAAAGCCCATGATGAGCTCACTCTCACCGAGAAGATTGTTCTTTTCCGTCCCGGATATCGCTGAATCCTCTTCAAGTGCCTTGGAAAGCATTGCTTTAATGCTGTGCATCTCCCCTATCTGACCGAAGGAGAAAAGCACCTTCATTATCGTGAGCAGAACGTCGGGGTGTCTTAACATCACCTCTCTGGGACACTCTTTTTCCCAGGCAAGGAATCGCTCGATGTTTTCTCCTATGACCGTACGCCCCTGACCGATCATGAAACATTCAAGAAGTTCATCCCAGGCATGGCATTTCAGATAATACTGTTCGGCCAGAGGAAGTCTCATGTTTTTTTCATACCACTTGGCCAGCCTGTGATAGATATCATTCTTCTTTTCTTCGGGGAAATTGTTGAACTTGGACATCGCACAGTTTTTCAGCATACTGTGGTAGCGGTATGTCCCGTCCGGAAGTCTCGTGATGAACGCGTTATTGATCGTAAGTTTATGAAGGACATCGCGGGTATCGTCTTCCTGCCATATCCACCAGGCTTCTTCCGAACTGAATTCGTCGGGAAGACCCATGGTCACAAGGAAGTCCTCTTCCCTTTCGCTCAACGGTTTGAAAAGGACTTCATCCATGATCGTATATATACTGTCGGAGCCGTTAAGCCACATATGATTTCTGTACCAGGAACTCAGATTAAGATAGACGACCGAAAACCATCCTTCGGTAGTACGATCGAGCATGGCGGCATCTTCTTCGGATATCTCGATACCGCACCTCGAAGCATATGAGATGATCCCGTCCTTATCAAGACGCAGATCTTCCATCGTGATCTCGTTAAGATCGGATCCGATCTTTATCCTCTCGGCATGATTGAATATCAGATTTCTTGATATGAGAATAAAATGAACCTTCCCCCCGGTACGCATTCCGGCCTTTTGTGCGCCGGTAGCGATATGCATCAGAAACTCCGGTACAAGAGGGTTTGGAATAAAATGCAGATCGTCGATTATGAAATAAACATCAGAACCTTTCCGCTCTTCGAACCAGTTCCTCAAAATGCCTATCATTATCTCTCTTGAACCGGCATCCGAAGGGAATCCCAGAGCTTTAAGGCTGTCATAGGTCTCGGGCCACTTTTCGAAACATGAAATGAAGCTCATCCAGAATTCGGAAACGGAATCCCTCATGACGGTCATGCTGAATACGATATCATCCTCGGAACTGTTCTCGTCGACCCACCATCTGATGGCTCTTGTTTTGCCGTATCCGGCGGCCGCTATGACCGTAGTCACGAGATATTCCGGTATATCCTCAAGCTTTTCCTTAAGCATCGGAGAAATATAAGTTGTATTCAATCCGACTTTCATTATCTTTTCCCCTTTATCAATACTTATTATGCACCTTTTCTGCAAAACACAGAACATCCTTTATCTCTATGGG
>JAIKZO010000157.1 GCA_024682115.1 Lachnospiraceae bacterium | reverse complement strand
AACAATCACGTAACAATTTTCCGTTAATTTTTGTTACTTTTTGTGAACTCCAGTAGTTTCACCCAATTCTCGAAGCCCGCTATTTCAGCGATATCGGGCATTCTTGCGATATCATTTTGTTAAAACTGAAACTACGATTCCCAGTTTCATTTCTATATCTCTCTTTCCAAACTCTTTATTTTTAGGTTTTTTCCCATAAAGAACTCCTCCTTCACAAAAGAAGAAAGAGCTCGGTACAACCTTAGAGATTATATCATTTGAGTTCTTTCTCCTCAATAGCAGTTTCAGTTTGCTGTATTCAGTTATTATTCTGAAGTTCTGTCTCATATAATACGGAAAGACACTCCGCGGATCCGTGTGATATGATAAAATCCGATTATTTCACTCATGTTGTTTTTTTCATTATAGATCAGGAGGAACGGATCCAGATGAAAAAACAGATCAGAACTGCGCTTATGTTCTTTATGCTCCTTGTCACCGGCATCACGATATGCGGATGTTCCGGCAAGGTCGATTCGCCGGTAAAAAAAGAGGCTGCGGCAGTAAACGCGCCGGAAGCGGAAGATTCCGAAACAGAGAAACCCGCGACCGAAGAGATCGAACCGGAGGCATCTGAGACAGAGGCGTCCGGATCGCAAGACAATCTCACCACGATAAGTGATGTACTTGACAGCTATATGAAAGATCCGGAAAAGAAGGATCTCGAATATGTTATGTTTGACGTAAATGCGGACGGGATCGAAGAACTGTTCTTCATGCGTCAGGGACAGATAGCTGAAATATACGGCACCAGAAACGATAAACCGATTTTTTCGGTCATATGTCCCGAAACTCTCGATTTAACGCTTTATCCGAAGGGGATGCTTAGGGCAAAGAGCAACGAAAAAGCAGAAGGCGATAAAGATCTGTGGCTTCAGTATTTCCCCGAGTGGGGTGATTTTCTGTCCGTATTCGAAGAAACCGAGGGGGAATACTATACGTTCTGCGCCTATGATCTTGACGATGAATCCCTCAGACAGGTCAATGCCTCACTTGCAGATATAGATGACTATCCTGTATGGATCTACGAGTGGTTTGAAATGATCAGCAAAGAAGATTATGAGCTTCTCGTCCCGAAGGATGCGCCGGTTAAGCTTCCCGAGTCATACAGTCTCTCAGACAGGGATGCATTGGATGTGTTACCGGAATACCTTCTTTACGTCAATGCGTCCGACGGTTACGCAAATCTTCGTACAGGTCCCGGTACCGAGTACGATGTGATATGTAAAGTGCCTAACGGCGGCGAGCTGGAAGTATACAAAAAAAGTGCCACCTCAAAGAGTGGCACAACCTGGCGGAAAGTAATATATTTTACGGAAACGGATGACGAGGACGGATATGCATGGCTGACCGGATGGATGGCCGATTCGCAGCTGGAATAGCATTATCATGATCCCGCCTGTAACGATACCATATGAGCATATGCGCCTTGCTTATCCATGAGTGAAGTGTGATCACCCCTTTCTATGATCTCTCCGTCCGATACAACAAGTATCTGGTCCGCATCCTTGATCGTCTTGAGTCTGTGAGCGATGACCAGGAGGGTTTTATCTTTGCAAAGTTCCGAGATCGCCTCCTGTATGGCTCTTTCATTATCGGCATCCACACTTGCGGTAGCCTCATCGAGTATTACTATCGGCGAATCCTTGAGAATACATCTTGCGATAGAAATCCTCTGTTTTTCACCTCCGGACAGAGACGCGCCGCCTTCTCCGATCATAGTATCAAAGCCTTTGGGAAGCTGCATGATAAAGTCATAGCATCTTGCTTTTTTTGCGACCTCTTCAACTTCTTCTCTCGTTGCATCCGGACGGCCTATGGCGATGTTGTTATATATGGTATCCTGAAAAAGATAGACCCTCTGAAACACCATACTGATCTGATCCATAAGGCTTCCCAACGATACCTTTCTTATGTCCTCACCTCTGATAAGGATACGCCCGCTCTTAACATCCCAGAATCTGGCAAGAAGCGATGCTATGGTTGACTTTCCTCCACCGGAAGGTCCGACAAGTGCTGTCATTTCTCCCTGCTTTACTTCAAAAGACACTCCTTTAAGTACATCTTTTTCGGTATATGCAAAGCTGACATTATCATAGGCGATCTCGACAGGATCGGATCCCGCACCCATAACGCCTGCAAGTTCTTTTTTTCCGTCATCCGCCAGTTCCTCTGCCGCAAAAACCTCCTCTATCCTGTCAAGGCTCGCATTCGTCACGGTAAGCCTTGCCATCTGGCCGTAATAGCTCTTGATCGATACGAACATATCAAAGAGGAAGAGAGACATGCCAACCATATACACATCCGATATCGCACCTGAATTATAAAGATAAGCACATAAAGCAAGCACCAGAGCCGTACCTATACCGAAGGTCAGGTAAAGCGCCCTGGCCCACGGACCGTATGCCACTTCAAAATCTATACTCTTCCTGCAACTTAATTCAAATTCATCTGTAAGTCTCCTTGATTTCTCACCCAGCATATTGTATGACTTGATGATCCCTATACCTTCCGCGAAATCCAGAACCTCTTCTGTCAGTTCCTCGCTTGCCTCCTGCTTTATAACCGAATGCTCCGTGGAAGTCCTGAGCATAAGGTTACCGA
>JAIKZO010000077.1 GCA_024682115.1 Lachnospiraceae bacterium | reverse complement strand
AAAAAAGCTATCTACATTTTTTGTAGATAGCTTATAAACCAACTATTTGCGCTCCGCCGTTTAACTCATATTTCACAAATAGTTGAATGAACGTGGCGGTTTTTAAAGGGAAGTCTGAAAAAACCGCCTATTCAACTACCGCTCCGCTTTTTGCTCCGCTTTCGTGAAACAGAAAGTTTAACGAATAGTTGTATATATGGCGATATGATCCCGTTAATATAGGAATTTATTAGTGTTTACGGGACTTATTCCCATTCAAGGCCTTTTGACTTCGTATATTCTCTTGAATCATTAAGCTGCATCGGTTTAGCAAAATAATATCCCTGAGCACGTTCGCATTTTATCGACCTTAAGAAATCAAAATGTTCCTGACTTTCCACACCTTCCTGAAGCGGCAAAACTCCGAGTGCGGTCGCGCCGTAAACTATATGCCTGATAAGTTCCGCAGCCCTTGGATGCTTATCAAATGTTCTTAAGAACTCCAGATCGAGTTTTAATACATCAAAATCGTAATCCAGGAAATGATTAAGTGACGAATATCCGCTTCCGAAATCATCGATCCAAATATGGTAACCGACGTCCCTGAATTTCTTTACTCCATCTTTGATATGTTCCGAATCGCTGTTCAGGGCATTTTCCGTGATCTCTATGTTGATCATATCTCTTGAAAGCCCGTATCTTTGAGTTATCTGTTCCGTCAGAGTGAAAATATCTAATAATTCGAAGTCCAGCTTTGACAGATTTACCGATACCGGAACTATCTTCTTTCCTTCATTCATCAGATTGTTAATATCTTCACAAACTATATTCAGAATGAAAATATCAACTTTATGGATCATATGATACTCTTCCAAAGTTCCGATAAACTCAGCCGGAGAAAGCATTCCTTCCTTAGGATCATCCCATCTTGCAAGGGCTTCATAACCGCATATCTTCCCGGTGGCCACTCTTATGATCGGTTGATAAAAAACTTTTATATACTGCTTTTCTATCGCTACATCGATATTATCAAGCACATATTGCTGCTTTTTTAGCTTTGCATGGATATCTTTTTCGTAGATCTCATATATCTTATCATAACGGCGTTTGATCATATTGCAGGCGATCCTTGCATGATCACAGGCAATACCGACTTCATTGCAGTCATCATCAAGCATATAAAGACCCGCTTTTATCTCGATATGAATGCCTTCAAATACATTCAGCATCGTTTCATGTACGTTTTCAACATGTTTTATTACATCATCGCCGGCTAAAATGATCATTTGAAAATCTTGCGACATAAGAATCCTTGAATACGTTCCTTATCGTATAGGCCATTCGACAAAGCAGGTCATCACCCTTCTGAAAACCGTAGTTTTCATTGAACATTTTGAAATGCGATATATCAAAATGAATGAATTTGAGCTTATTATCCTGCTTATCTTCTATCATTTTCTGTACCTCCTCATAGAAAGAAGGCATGTTCATAAGACCTGTAAGCCTGTCGGAATTCCTGTTAACGCTGAATATCTGGGCTTCGGCAAAACTGTTTCGTCCTCTGTTGAAATATTCGTCTTTATCTATATCAACGATATAGACATAAAAGAACTTAATTCCGTTTTTGCCGTGCAAAAGATGTCCGAAATCCTCGATATAACGGATATCTCCCTGCTTGGTGATGATCCTGTATCTGACATAATCATGCTTTTTCTCGCTGTTGAAAGTCTGTGCGATGATATCGTTTTCAATCTTCTTGTAATCATCGGGATGAACCATACCGTTAAAAGAATTCCCCGTAAACTCTCTGAAATCCTTTATATCGGTACAGCCGTACAATTCTATTACATTTTGATCGGCATACTATATTTCAAGATTGCCTTCGGCATTATAGATATAAAAACCGCCCGGTAAACCTTCCGGAACCATGATCTCATTCGGATCCAGTTCATAATTTCTGTTTTCCTCCATATTGATTCCCCCTTAATATGTCCTAAACTCAAATTGGTTTACATAATAAAATTATGTAAACCAATTAGTTATGTCAACCACAATCAGAATTTCAAAGTGAATTTCCTGTCATCCTCTTTATTGTTTTTTGAATTACGGATCTCGTCCTGAACAGATCTGTAAAACTCGTTCTTATCGATATAATCTATCCGAAGATCTTCAGGCTCATCCTTATCTTCTGTATTTATGTATTTCGTCCGTTCTTTCTTATTTAAATACTTTGCCTTGAATTCATCTATATCGGATCTGGAATGCTTCTTTCTGTTTTTCCGCCATTTCAGAAAAGTATAGATATAAACGATCGCTATAAATATGATCAGTACAAATATCAGGGTTTTAGGCATTATTCTTTTTTTCGAATACCTCTATGAACTGCTTGATCAGGTCTACCGTACCGTCTTCGCCCAAAATGGCGCTGTTTATGCAAAGATCATAACTGTCTGCACGACCCCATTTTTTTGAAGAATAATAATTATAGTAACTCTGACGGGATTTATCTGCTTTAATGCACATTTCCCTTGCTTCTTTCTCGGTAACATCGTGCTTTGACATCACATGCTTTATCTTAAAGTCTTCATCGGCATATATGAAGATCTTTAAGCAGTTTTTCCTGTCCGAAAGTGCGTAATCGGCACATCTTCCTACGATAACGCAGGGGCCTTCGTCAGCTATCTTCTTTATCGTATCAAATTGAGCAAGGAAGATCTTCTGTGATATCGGCATATCTACGAAATGTGCCGTATTATACCCGAATGAGTAGGTATCCATTACAAGATTATAAAGAAATGATGTGGTAGGTCTTTCATCCTGATTCTGTATTATCTCTTCACAGAATCCGGATTCTTTGGCTGCGCGGGACAAAAGCTCTTTGTCATAACACTTGATTCCCAGACTGTCTGCAAGTTTTTGGCCTATTTCATGACCTGCGGAACCGTATTGCCTTGATATGGTAATAATGGTATTCATATATGCGCCGCCTTTCAGGTTTTTATATGATCATTATATCAAAAATCTTATTCTACTTAAAGTATTCACTCCAAAATATCAAGAAGATGCAGAAAATATTCCGGCAATGGGGCATCAGTCTCTATATACTCCCCATCTGAAGGTCTCATAAACCCAAGCGTTTTTGCATGCAGGCATTGTCCGTTAAGTTTATAAGGACTCCTGATATTTGAATACTTTTCATCTCCGAGAATGGGATGATGGAGATATGCCATATGAACCCTTATCTGATGAGTCCTGCCGGTTTCAAGTTCGCATTCTATATATGTAAATTTGCTGAATCTTTTCAGCACTTTATAGTGCGTTACCGCTTCTTTACCGCCGTTTGTTACGACAGCCATTTTAGTCCTGTCGTTTGTGTCTCTTCCTATCAGTGACCTTACGGTACCCTCATCATCATCGAGTACACCGTGCACTATCGCATGGTATCTTCTTTTGATACTGTGTTCCTTAAGCGCTTCAGCAATCATCGCATGCGCCCTGTCATTCTTACAGGCTATCACGGATCCCGTGGTGTCCTTATCGATCCTGTGTACGATACCGGGTCGCATGATGCCGTTTATCCCGGAAAGTCCGTCTTTGCAATGATACATCAGGGCATTTACCAAAGTATGCTCATAATTTCCGGCCGAAGGATGAACGACCATTCCCTTCGGTTTGTTAACGACGATAACATCATCGTCCTCATAAAGGATATCAAGCGGTATGTCCTCAGGTACGATATCGGGTATCACGCTCTCAGGGACATTAACTTCGATGTGATCTTCGCATTTAAGCTTATAACTGGCTTTTATGCTCTTTCCGTTTACGGAGATATCTTCCGATCCGATGAGTTTTTGAAGGTAAGAACGCGAAAAAGAATCGACAAACAGGGAAAGGTATTTGTCGATCCTTTCATTTTCATAATCTTCGCTGACTGTAAAATAAAGTTTCTGCATCTATAATTCTCTGTATTTCTGTTCCTTAAAGCTTAAGAAATAAAAATCATGATCTTTATAAACAAAAAGTATTAAAAACACCAATACGAAAGTAGAAACCGTAACATAGATATCGGCAACATTAAAGATCGGAAAGTTGATAAGAGAAAAGAATATAAAGTCCACAACATAATCGAATTTAAATCTGTCCACAAGATTCCCTATCGCACCCGAAGCGATAAAAACAAGAAGTATATGCAGCTTGATATACTTTTTTTCATTCGGACATTTAACAAGGACATATGTCATCACCGCCAGGAATATCAATGCGATAAATATAAAGAAGTACTTCTGGTTCTGGAGCATTCCGAATGCGGCTCCCTTGTTTTCCAGATAGTTGAATTCCAGGACTCCGCTTATGATCGTATAGGCAGGTTTATCCTTGAGTTTGAGCACCGCCAGATACTTAGTATACCTGTCTATCGCTACAAGAATAAGCAGCAATATGATATCGGTTATAAATATGGTCTTCCTGTTTTTCATCACCATGCCTCGTCAAAATTGATCTCGTTAAGGGAAGCCCTTATCTCATCTTCCGTAACATCGTTTTCTATGACTGCTTTACCTATCTTTTTCAGAAGTATGAAACGCAGCTTGCCGTCTATGACTTTCTTATCGTTTTGCATGATATTCATAACTTCATCAATATCGAGCATTTCAGTGCTGATCGGAAGATTGAAAGGAACAAACATATCCCGGATCTCATAGTATTCTTCCATAGTAAGATAATCTCTCTTCCAGGAGATAAATGCAGCGCAGACACAGCCCAACGCAACACATTCGCCGTGTTTTAATTCAAATCCTTTATATTTCTCTATGGCATGACCGACGGTATGACCGAAATTCAGTATCATGCGTAAAGATTCTTCTTTCGGATCCTGTTCTACAACGGTCTTTTTTATTGAAACGGAACCGTTGATAAGGTGAATGAGGGTCTCGGGATCCTTTTCACATATCTCATACATTTTATCTATCATCCAGGAATAATAGATGCCGTCCCTGATAAGTGCGGATTTCATGGCTTCGGCAAACCCGTTGAAAAACTCCCTGTCGGGAAGCTTTTTCAAAAAAGAAACGTTGATATATACATGTTTCGGCATATAGAAAGCACCGATCATGTTCTTGTAGCTGTCAAAATCAACACCGGTCTTACCGCCTACGCTTGAATCCACCATTGCAAGTAACGAAGTAGGGATCTGTATGAACGAAATGCCTCTTTTAAATGTTGCGGCAACAAAGCCTGTGATATCGCCTACCACGCCGCCGCCGAGAGCAACGAGCATATCCGTTCTGGAAAAATCATTTTTTACAAGAAAAGCATAAATATCTTTTACCGTATCCAGATTCTTGCTTTCTTCACCCGGCTTGATACAAAAGACCAGCGCATCCCGGAATATCTCCTTTTTTACTTCATCCAGACAGGCATTTGCTACATTATCATCCGTAACAATGCATATCCTGGAGCCTTCCCTTATAAGCTCTTTGGGAAAAGAAGCCAGGGAATCATCGATTATGACATCATAGCAAGGTTTGTTTTCGTAATTTACGGTCATTTTTTCCATGATCTGTTCCTTATATCCGTCGTATATCAAAAGTGTCGCCTGAGGGCGACACTTGAATTTACGTATGTTTTATTTCACATTAAAAAGTTACTGAAGAATTAGTGCTCAAGGCATCCTGAAAATCACCGGAAACAGCAACAACAGGAGGTGCTATAACAAAAGTGTATTTTGACATCTGCTGAAGAGTGCCGTCTATTGCATATGTCGCACCCGATGTGAAATCTATGATCCTCTGAGCGAGATTCATATCTATTCCTTCAAGATCAAGGAAAACAACCTTATTCTGAAGGAGAAGGTCTGAGATCTTTCTTCCGTCTTCTACCGAAGAAGGCTCTACTCTAACTACTTCCATACCTGCACCGGGAACTCCTTTCTTACCGCCCCTTCCGACTGAAACAGCGGATTTCTGGGGTTTCTTGATCTGACGCTCTTCCGATGAAGCTTCGTCTTTCACGGGTTCACTTTTCTTGTTTGAATCCTTATCCTCATCATAGTAATCATCATCGTAATAATCGTCGTCATTATCGATCTTCATGTAATTGAGAAACTTATCAAACGCTCCCATTTATACAATCTCCCTTATCATAATGCATTTAACTTTGCATACAAAATAATCTTATCGTTTCAGTGCTGTCATGTCAATCATAAATTAATTCGTCATCATTAACGCTGGAGGCATCCAAAACGATATAATCATACGTACATAAGCCGTAAACCGTATTGGGTTTTATGATCGAATATTCATCATTACTGTACAGTATGTTTATCTGTTTAAAATCCGCATAGCCTTTATTGATATTATAAACGCCTATAAGAGATCCTTTCTTCTGGAGTGTATAAGTGCTCGAGGAATCGGTCTTGACGAGGATATCGCCCATTCTGAGCGTCAGATCATCAAGATAATACTCTTCTTCCGTTTCGTTATATATATTAGTCTCAATAAATTCGGTTGACGGAGAACCGTCTTCAAGATATATCTGTTTTAAAACACCTGTAGAACCGTTTGAATTCCCTTTTTCAATATAATCTTTGGGAACAATGAAGAACTCCTTGTTAACGATAGCCGAATTTGGAACCTTAAGTCCGTTATCCTCCTGAAGGATAAGCTCTATATCGATAAACCGGTCCGTACAGAAGGAAAGCATCGAATTTGTAAAGGACAGCTCAACAAATGTGTCTCCGTCGGAATTATTGAAGACGGAAACCTTGCCCCAGGATGTATCCTGGTTTTTAAGGAATTTGACCTTTACATATTCTTCCGCGACCAGTTCATTGGCTTTTTCGGGATCGGTCTTAATCACTATCGACCAGTCCTCCGATGTGGAGAGCTTGTAAACAGGATCGCCTTCTCCCACCAGTTCATTGCTTATAAGCTGATTTTTCTGATAATTCTTATAATCATACAGTTCCGAGGTCATATCCATTAATGTGATATCTTCGTAACCGTCGGTGGAGTATATCACATATCCCGAAGAAGGAGCATAATTGAACGTAACGAGGTCCAAAGCGCCCTGGGAATTGATCTTGTCTATATCGGAAAGTATATTCGCATTTGATAGCTTAAGAACAGTACCTTCCACGCTGTATTTAAAGTCATAAACGGTCGAAAAATGACCCGGATCGAACTGATTGACGAAACTCAGGATATCTGTCTTTAATTCGCTGAGGTCCTTAGCGGTAAGATCGGATCCGTCAACATTATTCGCAAAATATGAGGCGAGTTTATTACTCTCATCAAGCGAATAGACAAGATTTCCGACACCGACTCTTTGAGATTCCCTGGCAAAATAATTCACATATCCCGCTTTATCCGATCTGACGATAAGTTCATTTCTCAGAGCAACGCCTTTATATATATTATTGGTGGAAAGCGACCCCATCATAACCTGATAGCTTTCGATATGCTTTTGCGAAAAATAATTCACAACGGCTATGATCATATAAAGGAGAATGACAAGAAATATAACAAGGCCGAAATTCATTCCGCGGCTCTTTTTCATGTCGTATACTTTTTTATCCGCCATTCCGGCCTCCTTTCTTTACATTTGTTGTTCTGACACGAAAGGAAGCGATATCCGAAGATATCGCTTCCGAAGATTCACTGTTTTTCAATTAAAGAGATACTATAATGCAATTCTTCCATGCGTCAGAAAAATCACTTTCAACTTTCGAGATCGATATAACAAAATCAACCTTGAACAGGTTGCTTATTTTTTCAATTTTGGAAAGAATATCTTCAAAATCATCTCCGCAGTTTGATATGCTGAGGAAATTATCAAAATACATCTTTTCAAGATCGTGATCCTGAGAAATGATACCGCTGATAAATCCTATGAACTGATCGGGATTCTCAATGAAATAATTGGAGGCATCGATCAATCTTACTTTATTGTTAAGTTCATACATATGCTTTGAACTCTTATCAAGGTAAACGAAATTTCCGGAAGCTTCCAAAACCTCTTTGTTCACCTTGTCCAAAAGTACCTTGGTCTTACCCTT
The DNA here is from genome assembly GCA_024682115.1 of Lachnospiraceae bacterium. Lineage (GTDB taxonomy): Bacteria > Bacillota > Clostridia > Lachnospirales > Lachnospiraceae > JAILLW01. The sequence goes on along the minus strand of JAIKZO010000077.1, from coordinate 39,329 downwards.
ACCTTTTTCCCCAATAATCAATTGCACCATTTGGTAACCCTCCTAAAAGTAATTATATTTATTATAAGTTATATACCCCCAAAAAACAAGTCGTTAATTGCCTATATACCCCAACAGAGCAGACATGTTTTCATATAATTGTTCGCGGTCATCGGACTTCATGACGATACTTATGAACGGATTGGAACGGGTGTCCCTTGAGAGTAAAACGAGACAATGTCCGGCTGCGGTCGTGGTTCCGGTCTTTCCTCCCACTACAGTGATACCTGCAGGCATATCCCTGTTGCCCGTAATATACTGATTTGTGGACTTTATTGAGATCTCCTTATCCATTCCCGCCGAATCATGATAAACCGTTGAATATTCCGAAGTGTGGATTATCTCATTGAAAAGTTCGAACTGTATGGCATCGTTCATGATAAGATACAGATCATATACAGTCGTATAATGATCATCGGCAGTAAGCCCGTGAGCATTGGAAAAATGGGTATTTGTGGCACCTATGGAGATCGCTTCCTTATTCATCATCTCTACGAATGCATCCTCGGACCCCGCTATTCCTTCCGCAATGAGCACGGCCACGTCATTTGCCGAATACAGAAGAAGTATATTGAGTGCCTGATTCAGCGTCATCGAATCTCCGGGTTTAAGATCCATCTTCTGGGCATCGGCTTCCTTAAGATTGACATTAGTGGTCGCAGTAAGGATCATATCGGCATTTCCGTTCTTTAAAGCCACGATCGCCGTCATTATCTTGGTCAGAGATGCGGGATTCAGCTGTTGATGGATATTTTTCCCGTAAAGGATCCTTTTATCATAAATATCAAAGAGTCCGGCATATGAACCGGGCGATAGAGATAATGCTTCCGTATTGACATTATTCTCACCGACACAGAGCTTTGCGGTAAAAGGGACAGCGGTATTCATCGAACTTTTGGATTGGACCATACGAAAACTGCTGATATCGGAATCAGCAGTATAAGGCATAGGATATTTACCGGAAGAACATCCCGTCAGTAATAAGATATTTATCAGTAATGCAAAGAAAGCAAGCGATTTATTTATACATTTCACGCCACTCTAAATCTCCTCTGTCCAAAGACTTTATGAGCAACTCTGCAGAAGCAAGGTTCGTCGCCAGCGGAATGTTATGAACATCGCACAATCTGACTACATTATTTACATCAGGTTCATGATTCTTGACTGTAAGCGGATCACGCAAAAAGATCACCAGATCCATCTGATTATGTTCTATCTGAGCACCTATCTGCTGCTCTCCACCCAGATGTCCGGCAAGAAATTTATGAACGTTGAGATTCGTAACCTCTTCTATCAATCGCCCGGTAGTACCGGTCGCATATAGCTCGTTCTTGCTTAAGATCCCCCTGTAAGCAATACAAAAATTCTGCATGAGCTTTTTCTTGGCATCATGCGCGATCAAAGCGATATTCATTTGCCATACCTCCATATTTACCCCACAAATGATTATACATTATTTGGGTTCACTTTGTAACCCCACATTTAAAACAAATCCTATGGAGGCAAAAGATACGATAAGGGAGGTAAGGCCGTAACTGACAAAAGGAAGCGGAAGTCCCGTATTAGGCAATATATAGGTCACAACGCCTATATTGATGAAGCTTTGGAAGCCCAAAGCGGCACCGGCTCCGGCGGCTATGATCTTTCCGGCCGTATTCCTGGCTTTATGGGAGATCATAAAGCATTCGACGGAAATAAGGAATATCAGAATGATCACCGAACACGTTCCGATAAATCCGAATTCCTCACCGATAACGGCAAAAATGAAGTCGGTCTGCTGTTCCGCTATGAAATCGGCATTTTTAACCGAATAGATCTCATTATTTCTGAAACCTTTTCCCGACAACTGTCCGGATCCTATGGCCATTACGGAATATGTCTGCTGATACCCCGCGTCATTGGCCGTATCTTCTTTGTTAAAGAATGCCATGATCCTGTCCTTCTGATAATCCGAAACGATCGTCTGATCCGGCTGCATGATCAGATACAGGATGATCAAAAATACGGGCAAAGCGACCGCGACTATCGCACTTATGACCCTGAAACTCAGGTTCCCGGCAAAAACAATGACGGCAAATATGATACAGATTATTACGGTCGTCGAAAGGTCGGGCTGCATATAGACTAGGGCTGCGGGAACCGCAAAAAGAACAATGCTGAGGAGCACATAAATGAACGAACTGAATTCTTCTTCATGTTTCATTATGAACATGGCAAAGAACAGTATTATCAACAGTTTCGCACTCTCCGAAGGCTGGAATCTTACACCTGCGATTACGATCCATCTCTGCGCACCGTTGGTCTCTTCTCCGAGGAATATTACCATAAGCAGCAAAGCTATGTTGATAATATAATAAAACCAGTAGAATTTAAGCAGCAGATTGTAATCAAAGACAGACAGTATCAGCATGATCGCCACTCCGGCTATCACACCCCACATCTGCCTTCTGTAAAGGGTCTCATCAGCCGAAGAAACCGCCATGATACCGATTATCGCCAGCGTGATGACAAATATCACAAGTTTGAAATCATATTGTCTTAATCTGTACTTTGAAAACATATCAGTCTGTAACCGTGGTCACGTTATCAAGCACCTGAGCCTGTCCGGTGATCAGCTCTTCCTCATCTTCTATCTTGAAGTAATAATTCAAGATGTCCTTCGTTGTCTGTGCCGCATACGTTGAAGAATATCCGTATGCTATCCTCGTGGCGATCGCAATCTGAGGATCGTCGTAAGGAGCATAACAGATAAAGAGTGCGTGGTTGGCCCGGTTTCTGCTTTCCTCGGCAGTTCCCGTCTTACCGGCTACCTTTATCTTCATGTCGGCATAATCGCTTCTTGATTCCACCACTTCCCTCATTCCCTGATGGATGGCTCTCCAGTATGAAGGATCCATATTGATCTCATTCCTTACAGTAGCGGAATTGTCTTTTAAAAGGTTCCCGGATCTGTCGGTTACCTTATCGAGCAATGTCAGATTATAACAGGTTCCGGAATTAGCGACCGCGGTAACATATCTTGCAAGACCCACGGTCGTATATGAATGGGAACCCTGACCGATCGCAGATCTTACACCGTCAGTCTTTGAGAACGAGGGCATTGACTCTTCTATCTCGACACCGCTAAGATCCGTAAGTCCATAAGCATCGGCATAGACCTGAAGACGGCTCAGCGCATAATCGGAGGAATAACCGTTCGGTGAAGAACCCAGCTGATATCCGAGTTCATAAAAGAACATATTGCAGGAATGCCTTATCGCTTCGGAAACATTGAGCGAACCGTGGGCACCCTGTCCGTAGATCCAGCAGGCGGCAGGCGGAGCGACTTTGTCAAAAAGTCCGGTACAGGTAAATCTCGTAGCGGTAGATATAACACCCTCCATAAGTCCCGCTGTCGCGGAAACGGGTTTGAAAGTCGATCCGGGCGCGGTCTTATGTCTGGTAGCATAGTTTATCATCGGAGTTGAGTAATCTTCCTGCAACGCAGCATAATACTCGGGATCGACTCCGTTTGCGAGCATATTATTATCGAATCCCGGGTATGATACAAGAGCCAGGACATCTCCGGTGCGGACATCCGTGATGACGCATGAAGCCGAGCAGGGATCCAGCGCTAACATTGCGGGAGTGATATCAAGATTTTTGATCCTTGCCATCATAAAGGCATATGCGGTCGTCACGCCCGAAAGCATCTTGTTTTCTTCACTTTCATCCAGTTCGACGATATCCTGTTCGATCAGAATCTTACAGATGGCGCTGCCGCTTATCTCATCATTCTTGATCATATAGGTAAAGATCTTCTTGATGAATCCTTTATCCTTGTATAATTCGTCAAGGATATAGTTGACCATATAATTGTATATCTTTTCCGAATCCGAATACTGAGTATCTATATCCAGTTTGGATACATCTATCCAGTTCATCGATATACAGTAATTTATGAATTCATATGCGGAGATCGTCTCATCCGTCGTCCAGGCTATGTATGTCTTGTCTTCCGGATCTATAGCATCTTTATTGAGGATCCCTTCCTGATAGAGTTTATCGATTATATAGCTCTCGTAAACTTTGTATTCTTTATTAAGATCCGTATAGACCGTCCGTTTTTCATACAGTTCGTTTCTGAGTTTTTCAAAAACAGCCTCTCTTTTTGATATGTATTTGGCGTAAACGGCCTTTTCGTTGTCCTTGGCTTCCTCATCCGAAAGGTGATCGATATCAATAACGTTATTGTTGATGAGTGCTATATAAACATCATAGATCGGGATCATGATCTTTGATGCCGAAACCGCGGATGCATCAAATTCCTTGGCATTTATAATCTTTGTGTACAGGATACTCGCGAGATGTTCCTCGAGCATCTTATATACCGCTACCTGCAGGTCTTTATCTATCGTCAGATAAATGTCATTTCCTGCTATCGGTTCTATATAGTTCGCAACTTCGGTGGTCTTTCCGACCGAATTTACAAAGATTGTCTCCGAGCCTTTTTTACCCTGAAGATAGTTCTCCATGGATTTTTCGACACCGAGTTTGCCTACGGTATCGTTTATCGTATAGCTCATATTGGTCTCAAGAAGGTTATTCAGTTCCTCGGTAGATGAAACCTTACCCGTATATCCGAGGATGTTTGACATATATACGGGATCGACATATTTCCTTATGGTGCCTTCTTCTATGGAAACTCCCTGAAGTTCATTATAGTTTTCCATTATGACGGCAACTGTCTCTTCGCTGACATCCGAAGCGATGGTAGTCGAGATATACTTCTGATATGAATTGTTGTTCATATCATATCTGACATTGAGTATCTTAAGAAGATCCGATCTCGAATAACCGTTACCCGGGATGAATCCGTCCTTTTTTGTGTTATCGTTATAAAATCCGATCCTGAATCTTTCCCATCCGCAAAGATAGTTGATAACATCCTCGGGTGTTGAAGTCTTTTCCTTGACCGTAAGATCGTTTATCGAACTGTGACCGTATACATCCGCAAGAAACCTGCTAAGGGACGTACCTTCAACCGTATAATAGTATTCTCCGTTCTTATCCAGGGCGATCTTAAAATCGGAAACAACTTTATCCTTATTTCCCTCAATTATCTTTATCGTTTCATAGATAGTCGTGTTAAGGTTAAGGTTTTTATATCTTCCGCTTTCATAAACGTCCTCTATCTTTACTGCATGAGCGAGTTCGTTATATGCAAGAAGATTTCCGTTCCTGTCATAGATATTTCCCCTTGTACCGTCTATGGTGATCTCCTTCTTGATCCTGGTCTCGAAAGAATCCATGTATTCCTCACCGTGGACTATCTGAAGGTCAAAAACCCTGTAGACCAAGGAAGCGAACGCGATCGAAAGTACGATCATAAGAACGAAACTTCTGGAGGTTATGAGCTCTATGAATTTTTCTTTAAATTCTTCAAACAAATCTCATACCCTCTTTCTTGTCGCTCCTGTCAAGAAGCTTGTGGATCAAAAGGAGCAACGGATAATATATCAGCGTGACCGCGATCGTATATATGACTTCGGGAAGTATGATCTTAAGGAAATAGAACGAAAAATCAAATCTTGAACGCAAAAGGAACATGATCACATAATAGGAAAGACCATAAAGCAGATCCGAAGTAAAGATAAGAACCAGCGGAAGCTTTACGTCGTCTTCATAAAAGACCTGATGAAATTTCCCGTTGAAAAAACCTATGCACATGAAAAAGATCGCATTAAGGCCGATAAAAGTACCGAAAAACACATCGGATAAAAGGCCGCAGAAAAATCCCGTCAGAATACCTATACGGTCACCTTTCATGATCCCGTATGTGGCAGTCAGGATGATCAGAATATTGGGGACGATCCCACTAAAAGAAAGCCACGAAAACACCGTGGTCTGCAGAACAAACGATAATATGACAAGTATAAACGCAACCGCAAAGCGTTTTATCTTAGGTTTCAATTCAAAACTCCGTTATTCTTCTTCGACTATCTGTTTTAACTGTTTGATGACAAGGACTTCGTTGAGGTGGTCAAAATCCACTGCCGGAGTCAGATATCCCGATTTAGTCAGATTGTTCGAGTCCTTATTGATACTTGAAATATAACCTATAAGGATGCCGGGAAGGTACTTGTCGGAAACATTCGATGTGACGATCTTATCTCCTTCAACTACTCTGTCTGCCGTATCAACAAGCTTTTCAAACGGGATAACGCCATCGCTGTAACATTGAAGATCGCCGGTCACGATAAGGTTATCCGATGTGGAAAGAACCATGCCGGACGTGTTGGAACTGTCGTCGATTATGCTCAGTACTTTTGCCCAGTTCGGACCGACATCACTGATCCTGCCCACAAGTCCTGAACCGGCCATGACATTCATGTCAACTTCAAGTCCGTCATTCGATCCTTTGTTTATAACAAAACTGTGGAACCAGTTTCCCGAATCCTTGGCGATTATCCTGGCGCCCACTTTTTCATAATCATCATACTGCGAGTCAAGCTCATATAACTCTCTTAACGAAACAAGTTCATACCTGTCCTGCTGGAGTTTGATGTTTTCTATCGTAAGTTCATCGAGTTTGGCTTTAAGGCTTTCGTTTTCCTCGAGAAGTGTCCTTAACTGTTTAAGGTCTTCCTTTCTTCCCGAAAGATAAGAACCGGCTTTGCTGATGCCGTTCTGGATAGGCGTGATCACAAAACCGCTAACGGTACTTATTGGCTTTGAAAGGATATCGGTATTGAACGAAATAACGATCAGCGCTATGCAGATGATAGTTAAAACAAAAAGGAGATACTTACCCGGGATGGTAAATCTTTCTCCTTTCTGCGGAATTACGGGACTCATGATTTATTTTCCTTCGATCGAATATGCAACGGTACGGTAATTACTGTCCTTCATGATCTTCGAAAGTCCGAGAGCGACTGAAGTTATCGGGTTCTCGGCCTCATTGACCTTAAGTCCGGTACTTTTGCTTATCAGTGATGCAAGGTGTGAAGTCTGTGATGCACCTCCGGTTAGATAAAGTCCGTGACGGTAGATATCCGCCGCAAGCTCGGGAGGTGTGAGCTCAAGTATCACCTTGATATTATCTATTACTACTCTGAACTGTTCCGACATTGCTTCACAGATCATCTTTGTCGGAAGTTCTCTTTCAACCGGAAGGCCTGTTACAAGATCACGTCCGTAAACGATAGCACCCTTTCCGGCTTCTTCCGTATCGCGAAGTTCATTCTTTACTATCTCAGCGGTCTTCTGTCCGATAACGAGATTGTACTGTTTTCTAACACCGTTTCTGATAGCCTCATCAAATTTGTATCCGCCGACCTTAATAAGACGGCTTCTTACGATACCCCCGAGAGAAAGTATCGAGATCTCCGTAGTATCATAGCCGACATCAACGACCAGCACACCCTGGGAGTTTTTGACGTCAACATCAAGGCCGAGGCCGTCGGCTACGGCTTTTTCGACTACCCAGATATGTTTGGCCTTAACATCAGCTTCTTTTATAAGATCATAGAACGCTCTTTTTTCCACTTCGGTAACATCCGTCGGAACGGTTATGAAATAATCGGCAGGTCTGATATTGTTTCTTGAAAGGTCATTGATGAAATAATGTACCAGTTCCTCCATATTGTTGATATCAGCTATTACGCCGTTTGACAGCGGAAAAGATATCACGATATTGGCCGGAGCCTTTTCATACATGTCATAAGCCGAATCTCCGTAAGCCAGGAAATTCTTTCTGTTTTCGATCGCTACCATGTTCTTTTCGACAAGTATCGAATCGTCCGACATACTGTATATCTTAATGTTACTGGTACCGAGATCGATACCGAATGCATTTCCCGAGATCATAAATCTACCTTTCCAAAAAAATATTCAATATATTTTAGCACAAATGCCCTGAAAATTAAAGTCTGACTATATCTTTGTCCACAAGACTCTGTAAAGACATCATGATTCCGAGCTTGCCGTGCTGATAGGTGAGTCCGCCCTGGAAATATACATTATAGGGTTCCTTAAGCGGGCCGTCGGCACTCAGTTCGATCGAAGAGCCGGAAATGAACGCCCCCGCGGCCATGATCACGTCCGAATCGTATCCGGGCATATCCCACGGTTCGGGTCTTACAAAGCCGTCAACCGGAGCGGCTTTCTGTATGCCTTCGCAGAACGCGCAAAGAGCCTCGGGGCTTTTGAGCGTAACCGATTGAATTATATCGTATCTTTCTTCATCGGGGCCCGGAAATACATCAAATCCCAGGCCTTTATATATATTAGCCGCAAAGATCGCGCTTTTAAGAGCATTGGCGGTAACGGAAGGTGCCAGGAACAACCCCTGGTAAAACTGTGGCAATGCGTTTAAAGACGCTCCCACTTCCTTGGCAAGTCCGGGCGAAGTAAGCCTTGATGCGGCGTTTTCGATGCACTCTTTTTTCCCTGCAAGATATCCTCCGATCGGAGCAAGCCCGCCTCCCGGATTCTTGATAAGCGACCCCACCACAAGATCGGCACCGGCATCCGTCGGTTCCTTTATCTCGGTAAACTCGCCGTAACAGTTATCGACCATGCATATCACATCGCTTTTTATCGACCTGATAAAACTTATCAGTTCACCGATCTTTTCAACGCTCAGAGTCGGTCTTGTCTGATAGCCTTTCGATCTTTGGATTGTTACGAGCCTGGTCCTTTCATTTATTGCGTTTTTGATCCCTTCAAGATCAAAACTTCCGTCTTTGCAAAGATCGACCTGCGAATATGTTATGCCGTATTCTGCGAGCGAACCCTTCGAGGGTCGGATCCCTATCACGTTTTCAAGCGTATCATACGGTTTCCCCACAGGGCTTAAAAGTTCGTCCCCCGGTCTCAGATTTGACATGAGCGCAAGTGCCAGCGCGTGTGTCCCGCATGTGATCTGCGGTCTTACAAGCGAATCCTCGGTATGAAAGATATCGGCATAGACCTTTTCCAGGGTATCGCGGCCAAGGTCATTATATCCGTAGCCCGTGCTTCCGAGGAGGCACGCTTCCGAAACCCTGTTCTTCTGCATGGCATCTATGACCTTAAGCTGGCAATACTCGGATACGGCATCTATTCTCTTAAACCTTTCTTCAAGAGAACACCATATCTTTTCCGACAGATCAAAGACCTTTTCGGATATCCCCATATTCAGATACATCTGCTTTGATTCATTCATGCTCCATATCTCCGATGATATGATCCAGGATCTTTTCGTCATCCGAATCAAAATCCCTTTTATCTATAAATGTAACGGTCTTTTCCTTTCTGAACCACGTCAGCTGCCTTTTTGCATAATGACGGGTATTCTGCTTGATGCAGTTTATAGCCTCTTCGAGCGAGCAAAGGCCGTCCAGATAGTCCGTTATTTCCTTATAGCCTATCGCCTGCATTGAAGTGTTCCTCGGACTTATGCCTTTATCAAGAAGCCCTCTGACCTCGTCCACAAGTCCTTTTTCGATCATCATATCAACCCTTCTGTCGATGTTTTTATACATTATCTCCCGGTCATCGGTCAGGACATAATACCTGAAATCATAAGGTGATTCCTTTGAACTGAGTCTAGAATTATAAACGGAAAACTTCTCCCCGGTCTGCTCAAAGTATTCGATGGCCCTTATGACTCTTTTCAGATTATTCGGATGAACTCCTTCGGCATAATCGAGATCGACCTCTTTGAGTTTTTCGTATAGATGCTCATTGCCGTAAATATGTGCTTCCTTCTCAAGTTTCTTTCTTATGCCGACATCACCCATTTCGTCAAAATCGGCATCATACAAAAGAGCTCTGATATAAAAACCCGTTCCCCCGGCTATTATGGGTATCTTTCCTTTTCCGGTAACGGTATCAACAGCTTCTTTGGCAAGTTTTTTAAACTCAAAGACATTAAAATCCTGAGTCGGTTCAAGTACATCGATGAGATAATGAGGCACTCCGCGCATTTCTTCTTTGGTGACTTTTGCGGTCCCTATATCCATGCCTTTATATACCTGCATTGAATCGGCACTTATTATCTCTCCGTTGATCTTTTGAGCCAGTTTTATGGACAGTGATGTTTTTCCGACCGCCGTCGGTCCTGTAATGACAATGAGTTTGTTTTTCATTTACGTTACTATCCTGCTGAAGCGTTTTTCTATATCCTGTTTGGTGACCGAAATAAGGGTCGGCCTTCCGTGAGGACAGTTGTATGGATTATCAAGTGTCATGAGTTCGGAAAGCAATGCAAGGATCCCTTCCCTGTTCATTTCGGTATTTCCCTTTACCGCAGCCTTGCATGACATTGAAGCTATCTTGGAAAGGATAACTTCGGGATCACCTTTTAACGGATTTTCCATGAGTTCGTCGACTATATCCTTAAAAAACCCGAGTTCATCGGTACCGTAAAGATCCTGCGGCATGGATCTTAATGCGATCGAGCCGGTTCCGAAATTTTCGATCTCCATTCCAAGTTTTTCGAAAACATCGATATATTCACTGACCGCTTCGGATTCCCTGGCCGAAAGATCCACGATGATCGGTGGATTGAGCGATTGTGAAGTAACGGATTTTTTATGATATTGCTCCATCAGTCTTTCATACTTCACTTTTTCATGTGCGGCATGCTGATCCATCATATAGAGCTTATCCTGATATTCGATAAGCCAGTATGTTTTAAATACCTGACCTATGATCCTGTAATCGGACATCGAATCTTTTGAAAGGAATCTCTCTTCAAAAAGATCCATCTGAGAAACATTGCTGACTACAGGAGGCACTTCCTGTTTTATGACATCTTCGGACTCCTCGATCGGATCGTAATGTCTGATGCTGAGGATTCGGTTCTTTTCAAAAGGTTCGGGCGAATCCTTGGGCGGAACCGGAGGTAATCTGAATTCTTTTATCTCCTCTTTGCTTTCATATACCGGAACAGCTCTTATATGTTCCCTTTCACTCATGCACCCTCTTACGGCTTCGGATATCACGGAATAAACTTCTTCTTTTCTGTGTATCCTGATCTCCATTTTGGCGGGATGAACATTCACATCGATCATCGAAGGATCGCATTCGAAATGGATCACGCAAAACGGAAATTTATGCTGCATCAGATATTCGCTGTAACCTTCTTCCACGGCTTTGGAAAAGATATCGCAGTGTACGTATCTCCCGTTCATGAAAAAAGTCTCAAAGCTTCTGTTCGAGCGGGTAAGGGAAGGATTCCCAAGGAAACCGTTAGCCTTTATGATATCATCTTCGACCGTGATCCCGATTAGATTATCCGATGTTTCTCTTCCGTATATCCTGTAAATGACTTCCTTAAGATCTCCGTTTCCCGAAGTCTGGAATACGGGTCTGTTATTTGAGATGAACTTAAATCCGATCTCCGGATGGGATAACGCGATATGCTCGATAAGATCGTTCACCATGTTCCCTTCACCGGTCTGAGATTTTAAAAACTTTTTTCTGGCAGGAACATTGTAAAAGAGATTCTTGACGATCATGGTCGTGCCCTGCGGCGCACCGATCTTTTCAATGTCGGAATCGGTCTCCTTTTCATGAATAAAATGACAACCGAGAAGTTCTTCTTTGGTCTTGGTGATCAGTTCTATATCACTCACGGCGCTTATCGAAGAAAGAGCCTCACCCCTGAATCCCAGGCTGCTGATGGATAAAAGATCATTGATATCTATTATCTTACTCGTCGCATGAGGCATAAAAGCTTTTTTGATATCTTCCTCAGCTATGCCTTCACCGTCATCGGTAACCCTGATCGAAGAAAGTCCGCCGTCCTTTATCTCTACCGTAATGTTTGAAGCCCCGGCATCGATGGAATTTTCTGCCAGCTCCTTTACCACGTTGAACGGTCTTTCAACAACTTCACCGGCCGCTATCTGTTCTATTGTGGCTTTATCAAGAATGTTGATCCCTGCCATTTTTTCACCATCTGTTCTTTAACATGTTCTGCAGTTTATATAACCTGTTCAGTGCGTCTATGGGTCGCATCGATTCCAGATCGATGTTTTTTAATTCCTCAATGATATCCTGATCGGTCGAAGTGTCAAAAAGCGACATCTGTCCGAGATCCACATCGTCGAAATGCTCTTTTTTGACCTTCTGGTCTTTCTGGTCTACAGCGATGCTTTCGATCTTTTCAGAAATATCATTATCGGCAAGTTCGGCAGCGATCTCTTTGGCCCTGTCGGTCACCATATCGGGAACGCCCGCAAGTTTGGCCACCTGTATTCCGTAAGATCTGTCGGCCCCGCCTCTTATTATCTTGCGAAGGAAAACAATATCTTCACCCTGTTCCTTAACCGCGATACAGTAATTGTTGACATTGTTCATCTTGCCTTCCAGTTCGGTAAGCTCATGATAATGTGTCGCAAAAAGTGTCTTCGCGCCAAGAAGGCGTTTGTTCGCTATATGTTCTATGACGGCCCACGCTATAGCGAGTCCGTCAAATGTCGATGTTCCTCTTCCGATCTCGTCAAGTATGAGCAGCGAATCTGAAGTGGCGTTTCTTAAAATGTTCGCAACTTCGTTCATCTCAACCATAAATGTAGACTGTCCGGACGCTAGATCGTCGGATGCTCCAACTCTCGTAAATATCCTGTCAACGATCGATATATCGGCTTTTCTGCAAGGAACAAAGCAGCCTATCTGAGCCATCAGGACGATAAGCGCAACCTGACGCATATAAGTCGATTTTCCGGCCATATTCGGGCCCGTTATTATACTTACGCAGTTTTGTTTGTTATCGAGATATGTGTCATTGGAAATGAACATATCATTATCGATCATTCGCTCAATGACCGGATGTCTTCCGTCCTTAAGGTCTATGATCCCTTTTTCATTAAGTTTGGGTCTGACATAATTGTTGTGCTCCGAAACGACAGCAAGGGAACAGGCTACATCCAGCCTTGCAATTGCTTTGGCGGTTTTCTGTATCCTGTCGGTCTCGTTTGCTATGGCCTCCCTGATATTGACGAATGTCTCATATTCAAGTGCATATAGCTTATCTTCCGCATTAAGGATGGTATCTTCCAGTTCCTTCAATTTGGGTGTCGTATATCTTTCCGCGTTGGTGAGTGTCTGCTTTCTGATATAATCCTCCGGAACAAGATCCTTATAGGAATTCGTAACTTCAAAATAATATCCGAAAACCTTATTATATTTGACTCTGAGGTTCTTTATTCCGGTTCTTTCCCGGTCTTCTTCCTCGAGTGCCGCGACCCAGTTTTTCCCTTCGGTCTTGGCTTTCTTCAGGTTGTCTATGTTCTCGTCAAACCCGTTTTTAATGATACCTCCCTCATGTATCGTGATCGGAGGTTCGTCTATTATGGCTTCTTCGATCAGTCCGCAGATATCGCGAAGGTCATCTAAATTTTCATTAATGCTCTTAAGCATCGGAGCTTCAAAGTCAGCTAACAGTGTCTTAATGTGCGGGAGCATCGCAAGCGAACTTTTGAACGCGATAAGATCACGCGGATTGGCTGTTTTATAGCTGATCCTGCCAAGAAGCCTCTCCAGATCATAAACAGGGTTAAGATACTCTCTGATCTCGTCGCGGTTTATCGAAGATCGGTTCAAAGCTTCAATTGCATCCAGTCTTTCTTCGATAAGGGATCTTTCCACCAGAGGCTGTTCGATATATGACCTTAAAAGTCTCCCGCCCATCGCGGTCTTTGTCTTATCGAGAACCCAGAGCAAAGATCCTCTTTTTGATTTATCGCGAAGGGTCTCGGTAAGCTCGAGATTTCTTCTGGTCGAGCTGTCAAGAAGCATGTATTTGCTGGAAATATAAGGATAGAGATGAGTGATGTGCTCAAGCGAGGTTTTCTGTGTCTCGTTAAGATAAAGCATCAGAGCGCCCGAGGCGATAATGCCGAACGGGAAATCGTTAAGCCCCATTCCCGCGAGCGTATTGACCTTAAAGTGCTTTAAAAGAGCTCTCTGACATCTTTCATCATCAAAGCTCCTGGCTTCAAGAGCACTTATGCTTATACCGTATCTGCCCTTGAGATTATCAAGATCGATCCCCGACATCAAAAAAGCATCGTTACAGATAATCTCACTCGGGTTATACTTCATGATCTCATCAAGTATCCTGCCGGAACCCTCAACTTCAGTAAGATAATAGTCACCTGTCGTAACATCGCAAAGAGAAATGCCTGTCCCGTTTTCAAAGCAGGCTATGCACATAAGATAGTTGTTCCTGTTTTCATCGATCGCTCCGGGCGTGATATTCGTACCCGGTGTAACGATCCTTATCACTTCTCTTTTTACAAGTCCTTTTGCCAGCTTCGGATCTTCCACCTGCTCGCATATCGCAACCTTATAGCCTTTGGCAACCATACGCGAAAGATAGGAATCCACGGCATGATAAGGAACGCCGCACATCGGCGCACGTTCTTCAAGTCCGCAGCTTTTTCCCGTAAGGGTAAGTTCAAGTTCTTTAGATGCTATCTTCGCATCATCAAAGAACATTTCGTAAAAATCACCCAGTCTGTAAAAAAGAATGCAGTCGGGATACTCTTTTTTAGTTTCAAGATATTGAGCCATCATCGGGGTGACTTCATTTATCATTTCCGACATAGTTCACCTATATAATAAAATCCGTGACATTCCGTAAGTCTTACCGGCACGATGCTGCCTATAAGATCGGGACTGCCCGGGAAATGCACTATCGTATTGTTTGATAATCTTCCGTTCAGTAAAGCAGGATCGTGTTCGTTCACATCCTCGCACAACGCGTCCATGACCTGTCCTTCATATTTTGAAACGGCTTCCCTTGCGGTTTCCTGTACTACCCTGAGCAGCCTGTCGAAATTACGTTTTACTGTCTGTTCATCGACCTGTTCCATGGATGCGGCCGGAGTGCCGGTGCGTTTTGAATATATGAAAGTAAAGGCGTTATCGAATTTAACACGCCTTACAACATCTATGGTATCATCAACATCCTCATCGGTCTCCCCGGGAAATCCGACTATGATATCGGTCGTGATCGCTATGTCGGGAATCTCCTTCCTTATCCTCAGAGCAAGATCGATATAGCTTTCCTTTGTATATCTGCGATTCATCGCTTTAAGTATCCTGTCGGATCCGGATTGAAGAGGAAGGTGCAGATGCCTGCAGATCTTCTCAGAATCCTTCATGACTTCTATAAGTTCATCCGAAAGATCCTTTGGATGAGACGTCATAAAACGGATACGCTCTATACCGTCTATCTTTTCAACCATCCTTAAAAGATCCGCAAAAGTGACATCCCTGTCAAGATTCTTCCCGTATGAATTCACGTTCTGCCCCAGGAGCATGATCTCTTTAACCCCGTCTTTTGACAGCTTTTCGATCTCATTTACGATATCTTCGGGTTCTCTTGATCTTTCTCTTCCCCTGACATAAGGGACGATGCAATAAGTACAGAAGTTATTGCATCCGAACATGATATTAATGCCGGATTTATACGAAAACTTACGTTTGGTCGGGAGCTCTTCGACGATCTTATCCGTGTCCTCCCAGATATCAACGACCATTTCATCCGAAGAAAACATATCGCATAAAAGCTCCGCAAATTTAAATATGTTATGTGTTCCGAAAACAAGATCCACAAAGCCGTAAGACTCACGGATCTTTTGAACAACGCTCTCTTCCTGTGTCATGCAGCCGCATAGAACGATCTTCTTATTCGGATTTTTCTTTTTCATCGAATGAAGAAAGCCGAGTCGGCCGTAAACCCTCTGATTGGCATTGTCCCTTACGGTGCAGGTATTATATACGACAAGATCCGCATTTTCATCATCTGTAAGGATAAATCCGGCTTTTTCAAGGATACCGCAAAGTTTTTCGGAATCCCTTGCATTCATCTGGCAGCCGAACGTAACAACACAAGATGAAGGCTCATGTCCGATGAGCTTTTTGTACTCCTCAACATAAGCCTTTGCCTTTTGTATATATTTCTGCTGGATAATTTCGTCTTTATTCATCTGCGGTTTCCCCGGCCGCCTGCTCTATAGGATCGGCACCTTCATCCTTCTTCTTAAAGATCCAGAGTTTTGAAAGGATATAATTGGTCACGATCACAACAAACTGACCTATGAACTTAACAACCATCTGAGGTATTCCTTCGTTGTATCCCATCAGTGTGCATCCTACCCAGATGATGATATCTTCCAATACCAGCGTAAATAATCTGGCCGCCGTGAACGAAAGGAATTCCCTGATGAAACCTTTGGCGTTTTCGGTCTTGCTGCGAAAAACAAAAAACTTATTTGTGAAGAACGTAAATATTACGCAGATCACCCAGTTTACCGTATTCGCTATTACCTCGTTCCAACCGAACCTGGCCGCAAACAGCCAGAACAGGAACATCGAAAGTAAGAAAGCCACTCCTCCCCAGAAGAGATAATCAATGCCTTCCCTGTATTTTTTGTATAGATCGAATAGTTTTTTCATATTATTTCAAAAATTCCTTTTTAATATATCTGTATAATTCTTTTTCTCCGTTATCAGCCAGATAATTCAACAGAAAACTGAGTTTTTGTTTTGTTTCGGGATGGATTATTATCCTGTCCTCACCGATCAGATAATAATTCAGAGGACTCCTGTCGGTATAGTCTTTACCTTTATACACCTTGGCTGCCGCTATCCTGTCCATCATCATCTCGGCAATGTATTTATCGGGCATGGCTACCGGGAACATGGAACCGTCGGCGTTCTCAAGGGAATAATCTATCCAGTATTCGTAATGGTGTTTGTTGCGCCCTTTGTGATGAAGCCATGAGGCGGAATAACCTATGTCTTCTCTCTGGGCATTGTTCGGAGAACGGTCTCCCTGATAGTATTTAACGCCCGGCCAGAATTCGGTAGGACTGTATTTTGAGAGGTCGTGAGTAAGTCCCTGCCAGTAAAGGCCGATCTTAAAGCATCCGCGCCTTACCAATCTTCTGTGACGGTTTACTGTTTTCAGATGTGCAAAGAAGTTCATTTTTTGTTATCGCCCTTTGCTCTAACTTCGTATATGCATACACTTCTGGCATTTACCGGTATCTCGTTATCTTTGGAGATCCCGTCTTTTCCCGAAGTGTCAAATATCTTGCTGTAGACATAGCCCTTGGGTAATTTGGGGACCGCAAGTCTGTGGTTTTCCCAATGCATGTTTATACCTATATAATACGATCCCGCATTACGGTTTCCGCAGCAAGGGCCGTAATAAAACATTCCTATAGCACGGGAGTTATACCCGAGGTCCGGTCTCCATGCTTCAAATCCGTGATAAGAAAGATCCGGATAACCGCAGCTTAACGTATCTATGTTTTTCAGTTCATCCTTCATATGGAAAATGGGATTTCTCATTCGAAGGCTTATCATATTTTTGGTGTAAGATAGTATATCCCTGGCAAATGAATTATCCTTCCATTCAACATAGCCCTTTTCATTATCCATGCAATAGGCATTATTGTTACCAAACCTGGAATTGCCGAATTCATCGCCGCTGAAGATATAAGGGGTTCCGGCACCCAGCAAAACAAAGGTAAGGATATTCTTTATCTGTCTTGCCCTTGCTTCGTTAATGTGTTTCTTCCTGGTCTCACCCTCCAGGCCGCAGTTCCAGGAATGATTTGCGTTGTTTCCGTCAAAATTGTTTTCTCCGTTATCTTCATTATGTTTTCTTTCATAGGTGTAAAGATCACGAAGCGAAAAACCGTCATAATCACAGACATAATTGATCAGAGCCACATTTGACGGATTATTCTTCTGAAGACTGATGAATTCATTAAGACAGCCTTCATCGGCTTTGTTGAACATCCTGATCGTGTTCCTGTAGTTCCCGTTATCGCAGGAAACGTTCCTAAGATAAGGCTTTGCGGGGATCATCGATGCATCTTCACCGGGTATGTAAGCAAACCAGAGCTTTGATGACATCAGGATACTCTCCATTAAGATAAACCTGAAAGGAATATCGAACCCGCTTATCCTGAAGCCGTCAACATGATATTCAACGGTCCAGAACTTCAAAGCTTCCATGATATAGGCAGGGTTGAGGCCGGGTGAAAAATAAAAATGAAGGATTATCTCCATCCCCTTTTTATGAGCGGCCTTAACCAGTTCCTTGAAACTCAGTGTGGGATCGTTCTTTGAAGAATAGTGTGCTTTAGGCGCAAAATACAGAGCATCCTGAAAGCCCCAGCAGTTTACCCTGGCACCGGCGGCCGATTTTGTCATTTCATCGATGTTTTTGGGATTTTTACTGTTCTTTATCGCAAGACACTCGTCAAATTCATATACAGGCATAAGGACTACGGAAGTGACCCCCAGATCCTTCAGGTAATCAAGCTTCTGGATGACACCTTCAAATGTGCCTTTATTCTTTACTTTTGACGAAGAATGCATGGTAAATGCACGTACGTTAAGACCGTACATAACGGAATTCTCATAGGGTATCTCCGGTCTTTGATCGTCCTCCCAGTCAAAATCCGCAGTTTCAACAAGTCCGCGGATACTTTTATCCTCGGGAACACCGAAGTTTTCCGTACGTGTAAACGCCTTCCCGTAGGGATCGTTTACTATTTCATCGTCTACATAGAAATTATATGTATGATCCGAAAGATCAAGATTGCTTATCGAAAGCGCATAGAGAGAGCCCGTTCCGTAAGAAGCCTTGAAAGGTATCCTTGCTTCACGTCCGTTTCTGTCATACAGAATGAGTCCGAGTTTCTTCGCTTTGCCGAAATATTTGGCCGCATCAAAACAAAAAACGGTCGAACCGTCTTTGTTTTTATATACAC
The DNA here is from genome assembly GCA_024682115.1 of Lachnospiraceae bacterium. Lineage (GTDB taxonomy): Bacteria > Bacillota > Clostridia > Lachnospirales > Lachnospiraceae > JAILLW01. The sequence continues at coordinate 20,520 of JAIKZO010000077.1, read as the reverse complement.
CGGGTTTTTCGGGTTTGAAATACTTTACTTTAAGATCGGGTTGCATTAGCCCTCCAAACTGCAAAATTCTTTACTATTTTACCACAAACGGTTGTATAATCAAACAGGAAGGGGGACAAAAGTATGGATCCTAAAACACTCAGTGAATTTGAAAACACCGAAGAAGAAATGACAGTCACTCTGAATCTTGACGATGGTGACGTGGAATGTATGATAGTCACGATCTTTGAGGTCAACAAACGCGATTACATCGTTCTTCTTCCGCTCGATGAAAACGGAAAACCCAATGAGGAAGGCACCATCTGGTTTTACAGGTATTCGGAAAACCCCGATGATACGAACGATGAGCCCATCCTTGATTATATTGAAGACGACGAAGAATATGAAGCTGTTGAAGACAGATTTCAGGAATTTCTTGACGATGCGGAATTCGATGAGATAATCTGATCGTCATTTATCAGATCCCGGATAAAAGAGCTGATCTTCCTGTTCCTTTCTTCCGTGGCAAGCAAAAAGAGTCTCTTTTTCGCTCTTGTCATCGCAACATATAAAAGTCTTCTTTCCTCCTCCGTTTCTTTTTCGGAAATGTTCTTTTTGGGCATTACTCCGTCATTTAAGTCCGGAAGGATAACATTATCAAACTCAAGCCCTTTGGCCATGTGCATCGTCATTACAAAAATGCCATGGCTTTTTTGTTTAAGGCTTTCTTTCTTTTTTACGGTTTTAAAATAATCTTTGATCACGGACTCATCGGGCGGCGCAAAATACCTTCCTCTCTGTTTTGTATCCGAAAGTATCTGCTGTATCTCATCCGCAGTTTTAAGGCTTATTTCGTATTCCGCGTTTGTCACGCTCTTTTCCCTTATGTATTCATCATAACCCAGAGCTCTTCTTAAGATATCGATCCTTCCTCTTATGTCGAGTTTTGAACTGAGTTCGATCCGTTTCCAGAACTCCGATATGTTTTTTGTCATATTGGGATTATTCGCATAATAGTTCAAAAGATCTTCTTTGGAGACAGTCTCATTCAGCAGGGCATCGCGTTGGATATATCTCATCGGTTTATTCATGAACCTGATAAGATCCGACCGTTTATGGCCGTTTTCTATAAACGATAAAAAAGCGCACATATCGTCAAAAATATAGCTTCTGTCATGCTTCTTCTTTTCGGTTCCGGAATTAACCGTATCTATACCATTATTTTTTAGCATCATATCATATAAAAGCACTTCGGCATTCGTGCGCACGATTATCGCGATATCTTCATCAACGTTTGAAAGCTCCCTGATCTTCCTTATCATCGAGACCATATATTTTTCTTCATCTCTTCTTTGTTCGAAAAGTGAAAAACTGACATCACCGCCTTCTTTTACCGCAACAAATTCTTTTCCCATTCGATCTTTATTTTTTTCGATCACTTTGGAAGAAGCTTTCACGATCCTTTCACATGATCTGTAATTTTCGGTCAGATAGAATAATCCCGTATCTTCATGATCGTCTATGAATTTCCTGATATATCCGGGAGAAGAACCCCTGAAGGCATAGATCGACTGGTCGTCATCCCCTACCGCCATAACGTTTTTTTCTTCGCCTTCGAGAAGTTTGACAAGCCTGTATTGTTGTTCGTTTATATCCTGAAATTCATCGATGATTATGTATTCAAATCTGTTTCTGAGACTTTCCAGCGTATATTCGTCATTTTCAAGCTGCCTTACACATTCTGTCATCATATCGTCAAAATCAATGAGTTTTTCGTCCTTAAGAAAGTTTTCATATTCAAAAACGATATTCTTAAGACACTCGTCCGATAAAACGCACTGGGGGATCGAATAGGTCATTTCCCTGTCCGGATCACATTTATGCTTCGATATCAGGCCGAGGATCTCATATGCAAGATCCCTGTCACATTCACTTATAATCCCGGTGTTTTCAACAAGGACTTTGACAGCCGAAACCTTCTGCTGATCACTTATGAGCTTCAGATCCCTGAACCCCATGTGGTTTCTTAAGATGCCGTATGCGACCGCATGAAAGGTACCAAAATTAACCCCTTCGATATCGAGAGACTTTTCATAACGAGTTTTCATTTCATTTGCTGCTGCTTTGGAAAAAGTCAGGACCAGGATCCGGTCCGGTTTGACGTGATGTTTGGAGATCAAAGATATGATCCTTTGGATGATGACAAAGGTTTTGCCCGACCCGGGGCCGGCGATGATAAATGCCGGCCCCCTAATATGGGCTATTGCCTCAGCCTGCATCCGGCTGGGTGTTTTCAAGCAATTCAATTCCTTTCTTTATACGCGCGACGGATTCTTCTTTCCCGAGGATCTCAAGTATCTCAGTCGCTCCCGCAGGAGTCATCTGTTTGCCCGAAAGGGCTGTCCTTAACGGCCATAAAACAACTCCGTTCTTAAGTTCATTCTTCTCGGCATAGCCGGTAAGCATCGAATAGAGCGCATCATTTGAATAATCGTCCCAGTCGCCGAGAACTGTCACCATATCCTTAAGGACTTTCAATGACGACTCCTTAGTCGATTTCATCTTTTTATGCTCATACATAGCCGTGTCGTATTCCGGAAGTTCATTAAAGAAGTCTACCATTTCCTTTATGTCGGGGAATACTTCGATCCTCGTCTTAACAAGAGCCGCGATATGCTTTTTATCAAGTCCCGGTCTGGTAAGAGCTTCGTCAAGATAGGGAGAAGCCATCTCATAGAAAGTATCAAAATCCATTTTCTTAAGATACTCTCCGTTCATCCACTTAAGCTTTACGACATCAAAGACCGCGGGCGACTTGCTTATCCTGTGATAATCGAATTCCCTTATGAGTTCATCAAGCGAGAAGATCTCGTTGTTGTCTTCGGGAGACCATCCCAAAAGAGCAACGTAATTTACTATGGCTTCGGTAACGAATCCCTGCTCGATAAGATCCTCAAACGAAGAATGTCCGCTTCTTTTTGAAAGTTTCTTGTGATTCTCATCTGTAATGAGCGGCAGGTGAATGTATTTGGGGCTCTCCCATCCGAAAGCATCATATAATCTCTGATATTTGGGAGATGATGAAATATATTCGTTACCCCTTACCACATGCGTAATGTTCATGGTATGATCATCAACCACATTGGCGAAGTTATAAGTCGGAAATCCGTCCGATTTGATGAGGATCATGTCATCGAGTTCGGCATTTTCCACGGTAATATCGCCATAAAGCTCGTCTTTAAATGTCGTGCTCCCTTCATTCGGGATATTCTGGCGGATTACAAAAGGTTTTCCGGCGGCAAGATTTGCTTCGATCTCCTCTTTTGAAAGAGAAAGGCAATGTTTGTCATAAAAACTTATCTCTTTACCTTCAACCACTTCGGTCTTAAGCGTAGAGAGTCTTTCTTTATCACAGAAACAGTAATATGCCTCACCTTTATCAATGAGTTCTTTGGCATATTTCATGTATATCCCGGTCTTTACGCGTTCGCTTTGAACGTAGGGCCCGTAACCTCCGTCCTTATCGGGACCTTCATCATGATATAATCCCGTCTTTTCAAGTGTACGGTTGATGATATCGATAGCGCCTTCGACAAAACGCTCCTGATCCGTATCTTCTATACGGAGCATAAAGTCTCCGTTCTCATGTTTAGCGATAAGGAACTCATATAATGCCGTCCTTAAGTTTCCGACATGCATCTTTCCGGTAGGAGAAGGAGCATATCTTGTTCTTATTTTTTCCATGATCTGTATAACCTTTCTTTCTATTCTCTCATCCTTCTTTCAAAGGAGGAACTTTGATCTCAGAAGAATTCTTGAATTTAGCCAGTTCGCTGGCAGCCGTCTGTATAGCGATATTCGTTCCCGCACCCGCGACACATCCTCCCGGGCAGGCCATGCCTTCGATCAGGCAGCCGTTCTTCTTCCCCGCCTTTGCAAGCATCAGGATCTTTTTACACTCCGTAAGGCTTTCCGCATGTTCAATATGGACTTCGGTTCCGGGATAATATTCATTAATGCAGTTTTCTATGGCTTCCGCGACGCCTCCCGCAACACCGTATCCTCTTCCGGCCGCTGTGGCATCTTTTACTTCGTCCATGGCTTTGATCTCATCAAGCAGTATCCCCTTTGCCTCAAACATTCCGGTAAGTTCTTCGAACGTTATGACAAAATCCACATCGGACCTTATCGTTCTTCGTGATGCTTCAAGTTTTTTGGATGCACACGGCCCGATGAACACGACGGAAGCATCGGGATGATCTTTTTTGATCACACGCGCTGTTGCCACCATCGGAGTCAGTGCATTTGATATCTTATCTATCGTTTCCGGAAAGAACTTCTTGGCAAGTGCCGCCCATGAAGGACAACAGCTGGTCAGAAGGAACGGTGTCTTTCCTGTCGTTACTTCCTCCACATAGTGTTTCGCTTCGGTAATGGCTCCCATATCGGCACCTATAGCGGTTTCATAGACATCAAAGAATCCGAGTTCTTTAAGTGCTGTCTTTAACATATCGGGAGTCACGTTCGGTCCGAACTGTCCGACAAAAGCTGGAGCGACCTGTGCTATTATCTTTCTTCCGGACTGCATGGCCCTGATAAGCTGGAATATCTGCGATTTATCGGCGATGGCCCCGAACGGGCAGCTGACCATGCACTGACCGCATTTTACGCATTTTTCATCATCTATGACTGCCCTTCCCTTATTATCCGATACTATGGCTCCTACACCGCAATTGGCGATACAGGGTCTTACCTGATGGGAAATGGCATCATAAGGGCAAACGCTTTTACATTTACCGCACTTAACGCATTTTTCCTGATCGATTACGGATTTACCGTTCTTCATCGAAATGGCGCCCCTGGGACAGACTTCACGGCAGGGGTGTGCTACGCAGCCCATGCACTTATCGGTCACCGTATATTGGTTCTCGGGGCAGGCATTGCAGGCAGAAGGGATAACCTGCATAAGAGGCGGTTCATAGTACTTCTCATCGATATTTGACTCTTCAAGCCCCTGAGTCAGATGGCTTGGCGCATTTTCCGGACGTAATGAAAGTCCCATAGCCAGTCTGATCCTTTCACGTACTATCGCTCTTTCCCTGTACACACTCTGAAAAGGCGACTCCTCGTAATCGACTATCTTATAAGGCAGCGCTTCGATATCGTCTTTGAGGTTTTCGGATTCATAAGCAAGCTTTGCGACCTCTTTAAATATCCTTCTTCGATTTTTACGTACCTGTGTATCAATACCTCTCATCTGATCACCTCGGACATACCGTTAAGGCTCACCGGTATCTTCATCTTCTCCTTCTTTTAAAAGGAACATCTTAAGTAAGCTTTCAAGTTCCCTGTCATCAATGGGTTTGGAGATAAACTCTGCGAATCCCATATCCATAAATCTTCCTCTGTCTCTCTGCAATGACTTGGAAGTGAGTGCGATTATGGGAATATCCTTAAAGTTGGGTGATGCATCCCTGGACATGATCTGTTTGAAGGTTTCAACACCGTTCATATCCGGCATCATATAATCAAGGAATATAAGATCATATTTTTTGTTTTCCATCATGGCAAGAGCTTCCCTGCCGCTCAGAGCATTATCCGGATCGATACCGTGAAGCCTTATCATTCCGGAGATCAGCTTCAGGTTGGTCGGAGTATCATCAACGACCAGGACTTTTGACTGAGGTGCGATCCAGCCTTTATTCTTCGAATCCCTGCCTTCTTCAAGTTTCCTGATGAGTTCCTTTTCGGAGCTGACTGCCTGAACAAGAAAAACGGAAAACTCAACACCGTTGGTCCCGGTCTTTTGGAAATCGATCTTACCTCCCATAAGCTCGATCATCGCTTTGCAGAGCTTGAGAGATAGACCTATAGATTCCTGTTCGGTCGTTCTGGTGCTTTCCGAAGAATCAAATCCCGAGAACAGATCTTCAAAAGTCTGATCTTTAATGTTCGTATCTGAACCGGAGATCTTTATGTTCAAGAAGATCTCCTCATCATTGCTTTTGGGCTGATCCATATCGATATCAAGTTTGACCTCTCCTCTGTTCGAGAAAAGGACCGTATCGACAAGGAGCTTGACCAGACATTCCCTGATGAGAGAGCCGTCACCGAACAAGGCTGCCGGAACGGCCGGGTTTATGCAGTAAAGCAGGTTTATCTTTTCGTCATGGATATAATTCGAAGCTATCATAACGGAATAATGGGCTTCGGAATATATATCGTATGTCGTCTCGGTAGACGTATAAAGTCCCGATTCGATATTCGCAAGTTCAAGCGTGTCATTTACTATGTTCAGCAGCATTCCGGATGCGTTTTCTATCTGATCGGTATACTCTCTGGCCCTGACGTTCAGGTTCTCCGTCTTAAGAAGGGAACTCATTCCGTTGATCACGTTCATCGGAGTACGTATCTCATTTGAGATATTGGCCCAGAAAATGTTCTTAAGGGCACTTTCTTTTTCGGACGTCTCGGTCCTGTTCCGAAGTTTGTCAAACGATTCCCCGGCAGCCCTTACCATGATATACAGATTGATACCGCCTATGATATAAACGATGATATATCCGTAATAAAGGAACAGCGAAGGGATGATCTCAAGTATTATATCCGGCCAGAGAACCGAATATGTGATACCTGCGCCGACAGACATCAACCACCATATAAGAACATAAGATTTTTTAAGGAACATCGCCAAGATTATCCCGGCCATAAAGAATATGAGAATACCCATCGCAAGGGTATGCAAAATATAACCGACATAAGAAACGGTAAACAGAACCGAAGCCATGGTTATATATACGATTATCTCTGTACGATTTATAAAAAGATTTCCGAGGATTCCGAGAACCACCAACATACAAACAGACCAAACGGAGATCAGTCTGGTCTGATTAGCCGTGCAGTTGATGAGACTGTAGATTATATGATATAAAAGAACAACTATATACTGTAAAAAACAAAGAATAACCAGTTTTTTGTTAGTAAGCATATTTACCCCTGTTACTGCTTACCGGTACTGCCAAATCCCCCTCTGCTGTCACCTTCAAGGCATGCAACCTCTTCAAACTCTATCTTGGGCTGGTTTTCCATTATCCTGAACTGGCAGATACGATCATTAACATGTATCTCGGTATCTCTTAATGCATATACAGGCATGAACCATTGGTCATCATCGCCACAATAGGAACTGTCAACAACCCCCTGATGGTTTGTCTGTATGATCCCGAAATTCTTAAAAGTAGAACTTCTCGGAACTATGTGGGCCTCGTATCCTTCGGGGAGTTGCATCGCCACTCCGAGAGGGATAAGTTTAAATTCACCCTTTTCCAATTTTACATCAGAAGCCGCTCTTAAGTCAATCCAGTCGGACTTTCCGTCAATGTATTTAAGCTTTTCTATCTTATCGGTAAAATATTTGATCTTAATATTCGGCATGATCAGTAATCCTCACAGTGAAGTATGGGTGATGAAGGGTCGGTGGACTTAAGGGTTTTCTGAACATCGATGACCCTCTGATTCGACGAACCCTTCCATCTTAATTTGACATCCTTAAGTTCGGAAACGAATTCTCCGTCCACCAGGACATCGACATATTGCATGCATGAATAATGCATTATGTTCTCCCACGAATCTCCGGTATAAAGCCAGACGGTCTTATCGGGATACTTGGCTTTTATCTCTGCCATCAGATTTCTAACATCGAGACGGTTGGCTGCATGAAGAGGATCTCCGCCCGAAAAAGTAATACCTGATATATAGTCCTTATCGAGCTGATCGAATATCTCCTGTTTCGCCGTATCGTCGAACGGCAGACCGCCCGCAGGATCCCAGGTGACGGGATTCTGGCAGTCCTTACAGCAATGAGAACATCCTGCTACCCAGAGTACGACACGTAAGCCATCGCCGTTAAGCATATCATCCTTGGTAATATTATGATATCTCATAGCTTACATACTCTTCCTCTCTTTGATCTCGGCCATCTTGGCCTCGTTAAGTCTGGTATCTCCGTGAACTCTCGAATATGAAAGATAACCGTTCATTCTGTCGATCTTTGTAAGGTTACGGGATCCGCACTTGGGGCAGACATCCATTTCAAGTTCCTGGTGTCCGCAATCGTCACAATATGCCAGTGAAAGGTTTACGCCCTCATAGAATCCCATTTCCATGGCTCTTCTGATAAGTGTTTTTATCGCTTCTTCGTTATAATCTATCGGATACTTGACATATTGGATCTTTCCTCCGTTACTGAGTTCCCAGAATCTGTATTCAAGATCCTGTTTCTGGATAGGAGTTATATCCTCGGTAACATGGCAATGGAAGGAATTTGAAACATACTCTCTGTCGGAAACTCCCTCAATTATCCCGTATTTTGCCCTGAATTGCTTTACCTGAAGTCCGCAGAGAGATTCTGCCGGAGTTCCGTAGATCGCATAAAGATTTCCGTCTTCTTCCTTAAACTCAAGTATCTTCTTGTTGATATGTTCAAGGACCTCAAGTGCAAACTGACCGTCCTCAACAAGACTCTTTCCGTTATAGAGTTCCTGAAGTTCATTGAAAGCAGTGATTCCGAAAGAAGCCGTAGCCGTCTTAAGGATCGGCTTGATCTTATCCGTAAGTTTCAGATGTCCGCCAAGGAATCCTCCTTCACAATATGCAAGAGGGTTTGTCGACGCTCTCATTTCGCCGAGATAAGCATAAGTCCTGATATGCAGCTGCCTTATCAGATTCAGATAATAATCAAGAACTTCATAAAAATCCTTGGATTCCTGTCTTGATTTGGCAAGTATCATCGGTAGATGAAGCGAAACCGCACCTATGTTGAACCTGCCCACGAAAACAGGTGTATCTTCATCATCGGCCGGATGCATTCCGCCTCTTTCATACCATGGTGAAAGGAATGCACGGCAGCCCATCGGAGATATTACCTTTCCGTACTGCTTATACATGGATGCGATATAACCCTTGCCTGTAAGCGAAAGCCAGTCAGGATACATCGTCTTTGCGGAGCACTTTACACCCGCCTCGAATACATCCTCAAGTTCGCAACCGGGGCCGTGAAGGTTCTCATCATAAAGGAATACTATCTTAGGGAAAAGAACGGGTTTCTTGCACTCTTTCTTGCCCTGTCCCTTTCTTCTGACATTAAGCATGCAGATAGTTCCGAGCTTCGCAAATCTGCCTTTTCCAAGACCTGCGGTAACGGTTATGAAGGGATAATCGCCTCTTGAAGAAGCAACTGTATTGAACTTATACTCCCATCCCTGAAATCCCTGTTCAAATTCCCTTTTAACATCGGCATATGCTTCAGCCTCGGCCGTTTCACGATCTATACCGAGTCTTTCATACTTTTCAATAGCTTTTTTATATGTTTTTTCCGCATAGGGTTCAAGTATCTTATCAACTTCGGGAACCGTAAAACCGCCATACTGCTGGGAAGCGGCCGAAAGGACGATATCGCCGATGACATCAAAAGCCACATCCAGGCTCTTGGGCTCGTTATACCAGATATTACCCATCTCAAACCCGCCGGAAAGTACCGTCGAAACATCAAAAAGGCAGCAGTTCATGGTATCACGTCTCGCAGACATATCGTGAACATAGATATATCCGTCCCTGCATGCCTGGATCTCTTCCGTGGTCATGAAGAATTTCTGATACAGTTCCTTATTGAACTGGTTAAAGATGAGCGATCTTTTTGTGGAAACGAGAGCCGAATCGGTATTGGCGTTTTCTTTATCGCCTATATACATGATTGACTGAGATTTCTTATATACATCGTCCATCATCCTTACGAAATCCTGCTTGTAATTACGATAATCCCGATACGACTTTGCAACGATCGGTTTTACTTCCTCAAGAGCGGATTCGACTATATTGTGCATGATAGGAATGGGAACTTCCTGTGTGTCGAGTTCATCTACCTTATCGATAACATACTGACAGATATGTTCTTTTTCTTCTTCGGTAAATTTGGTCAAAGCCCTGTATGCCGATTTTCCGACGGCGTCTATGACCTTCTGAACATTGAATTTTTCAAGTGATCCGTCTTTTTTTATCACCTTGATATCTTTTGACGGTTTGAACTTTTCGCCGTAATTGATCTCTTTAGATTCCTTTTTTCCCATGACATGCCTCTCGTTCAATATTTGGTGGTTAACGCAAAAGTATAGACACAATATATTGTGTCTTAATTCAGTATATCTTTATAAATTACTCATGTCAACGAGGCCAATTTAAAAAATTGCATAAAAAAAGAACAGGAACTTTGTGAAAAATTCCTATTCTTTTTCGCTATATGTTGATACTATCGATCTCAAAAAATCTACATATTGTGTTTTGACGTCCTGCGGCATGGTGATCGTAAATCCTTCGCCGAGTCCGGTCAGCCATCCGAAGAACTGGTTCGAAACGTAAACGCTCACACGGACCGAAACCCTGTTGTCGGGAAGTTTTCTGACATCTATATCCTTTCCGAAACGGTCAAAGAATATTCCGATCTTGTCCTCGGGAAGTGATATGGCCACAACATCCATCTGTCCTCTGAACATTCCGAAATTCTGCGTTGTATATCTTCCGACATCAAAACGTTCGAATTCCTCGAGGCCCTTTCTTTTGGATCTGCCGATTTCTTTGATGTTTTTCATCTTATCGACACGATAATGCCTGATCTCGGAATAGCTCTCGTCATATGCGACTAGATAATAGTTTTCATCCTTAACGGTAAGCGCCCAGGGTGATACGCGGTAAAGCTTTCCGCCGTGCCTTAATGCCAGTTCCTTTTCAACGGTCCATTCAAGATAATTGAACGTTATCTGACGGTTGTCGAGTATGGCATTATGCAGAATATCAACGTTATAATATATGCTCTCGTTTTCGCTCTTGACCCTTCCCGAAACAAAAACTTCCCTGTCAAGCTGTTTTCTTTCCGAAGGTCCTACAAGGCTTTCGAGTTTTGAAATGAGTTCTTTGGATTTTTTTGCCGTGATGTACCGGCTGGAAAGAATGGCTTCGGTAATGACCTTGAGCTCAGGAAGTTCAAAATCCCTCGAGGCCACATAATACCCTTTTCGGTCCTTGGATCTTGAAAGGACGATATCGGCGCCGAAATCCTTGAGCGTGGCTATATCCGAAAATATAGTCTTGCGTTCAACGGTAATGTCTCTTTCGGCCAGATAATCGATGAGCTGTTGCGAAGACATGCAGTTGTTTTCATCCGTATATTTAAGAAGTGCTTCCCAAATATATAGCAGCTTAGCTTTCTGCTTTGCTTCCTTCGGCATTTTCGGTCATTTCCTTCATGTTCTTACTCTTGCGAAGCCTGATCCCGATATATACGGCGATCGCGATCACAGCTGCCGCTACTGCAACTACAAGAAGATAAGAAAGGAACATTCTGATAAAGTTGATCAAATTAGATTCCATATTGCCCCCTGAAATAAAAATCTCCTGAGAAAATTTTACAAAATCGGAGTGTGTTTGTCAAAGCTGCCAAGCTCCGGTCGTCTTATATCTTTGTACCATTTCAATGGCTTCGTCTATGATGCTTTCCGGAAAATCCAATGCTATGAGCAGTTTGATCGCGTTTGTCGTCGTTGAAGGACCTTCCATCAGTTTATAGGAAAAATGAATATCATCCTTTTCCGTCATATCTTCGCTGAAATGGTAATTATCGTATCTGTCTTTTAGTATCGATGTGAGTTCTATATCGTGCGTAGCCGCAAAACATATGATATCTTCCGCTCCGAGTTCACTGAGTATCTTAGAAGAAGTAGCGATCCTCTCAAGCGTATTCGTCCCTTTGAGAAGTTCGTCGACAAAAGAAATGACATACCTTGAATCACCTCGATAAGAAGGATCAAGTATCCTCCTTACCGATTTGATCTCGGCCATATAAAAACTGTCTCCCTTGAGCAGGTCGTCTCTCAAGGACATGCTGGTTATGAGCGAGCATAACGGAGCTTCATAGCTCCTGGCAAGGACCGTATTGATAGTCTGCGCAAAAAGGATATTTATCGCAAGGCTTCTTAAAAACGTTGATTTTCCGGATGCGTTCGAACCCGTTATGAGTACGCCTCTATGAGTATCTATGGAATTGGGAACGGGATCTTTCAGTAAAGGATGATAAAGGTCGTCGCATTTTATGTGTTTTTCATCGGTAAACACAGGAAGCGAATAATATGCGACATCTTTTCTGAATTCACCGATCGATATATATGAATCTATACGGCCTATATGTTCAAGGAGTGATGCAATCCTCTCCTTTTCGTTCTTCGCCCTGTCCGTAAGGTGATAGAATCTGATGATATCAAGGTGAAGCGACATCCTCAAAAGATCGAGCAAAAGATCGAACGGATTTCCGGCACCGCCGTTCGCGCTGACTCCCGAAAGATTTCCGAGTATGAAATTCCCTCTGGTAAGAGAAAGAAGTCCTTTCGTCTCGTCCGGAGTGATCCCTTCGATCCCCGGTGATACCGAGATTGCTTTGAAAATATAGGCGAAACATATCAGATAAGGTTTAACATCTTTAAGAAGCCTGAAATACCTTACCGTATTGATTCCGAATGCAAGGACCAGGAAAATGATACCCGCAAGCGAATTGAAAAAACAAAGGATTATTCCGATGAGTATGAGCGCAAAAGGAATGTAAAGAACAATATTCCCGATGCTTTTTACTTCACCGATCTTATCAAGATAATCAAAAACGGATATCTTCTTTAACTTCGAGATGCCCTTAAGGATCGATACCGTCTTATTCCTTGAAGGAGAATCTTCGGAATAATGCTCGATAAATCCTTCAAGTTCGTTAAGCTTTTCCCTGTCAAAGGAAGGAGTCCTTAACATATGATAAAGGATCTCGTCTCCAAGTGAAGAATATGTCCTGTTCACCTCATCGAAGACCGCATCAAGATCCACATCATTGCAGGTTATATCATCGATATAAAACCCGTCCTTATGTGAATTGAAATATTCGATTATCCTTCCCGAATTATTATCCATTAACGATTCTCTTCTTTATAGATTCAACCTTGTCGTATATCTCCTCGGGAGTTTCATCTATGAAAAACTCTCCGTTTTCATACAGGATCTTTCCGTTTATCATGGTCATCTTTACATTGATCTTCGAGCCCGAATAAACGATATTCTTGGATATGTTGTTAAGCGGCTGCATGTTCGGCATATTAAGATCCAGCATGATCATGTCGGCTTTTTTGCCTGTATCGAGTACATCGCATTCATCAAGCCCCATGCAACGTGCCCCGTTAACGGTAGCCATCTTCAGTATCTCATTTGCGTCGGCTGCCGCAGCATCCATAGTCCTGAATTTCGTAAGTCCGGCAACAAGGAACATCTCTCTGAACATATCAAGGCAGTTGTTCGATGCGGGTCCGTCGGTTCCTATCGCAACGGGGATATCCCTTTTCATATATTCATCTACCGGGCAGATCCCCGAAGAAAGCTTTAAGTTTGATGCGGGATTGGTCACAACATACAATCCCCGTTTCTTCATTATCCCGAAATCATCTTCATCAAGGTATATCCCGTGATAGATGCCTCCTCCGAAATCAAAAAGTCCGATCTCGTCAGCGACTTTTAATGGACCTTTTCCGTATCTTTCGATGCATCCTTCAACTTCCGCTTTGGTCTCCGCAAGATGTAAAAAGAACGGAGCCTTATACTTGTGCACGAGCCCCGAAAGTTCTTTAAGGAGTTCAAGGCTTGTGGTATATTCCGCATGGCAACCCATTATATAACTCTGCAAAGACCCGGGTCTGTTCAGTTCCGTATACATTTTTTCAACGAGAGCCGGTGACTGCGAGAAATTATTGACCGCTCCAACCTGTACGCACCTGAAACCGGCATCATCCATGGAAGCTGCGATCGATCCGGGAGTAAGGTACATATCAAAACAGGCTGTTATCCCTGAAGTAAGATATTCAAGGACCGAAAGTTTTGACATGGTATAGATATCTTCTTCCGTCATCTTCGCCTCTATCGGGAATATTCTGGTATTAAGCCACTCGGAAAGCGGAAGGTCATCGGCCAGTGATCTTAAAACGCTCATCCCCGAATGAGTATGCGCGTTTTTAAATCCGGGCATCAGAAGATTCTTCTTACAGTCGATCTGTCTGTCAAAGGCTTCACCTTCCCTATCCTTTTCCTGTCCGAGATATACTATCCTGTCATCTTCTACGACGATCTCGCCTTCGCTTATATCAAAACCGTCCTTCAGTGACAATATCCTCGCATTATAAAACCTAAGTCTCATTACTTGGCCTCCGCGTCAAGATTTGCAGGCCCGAAACCTTCGGGCAGTAATTCTTCGAGTGCAAAAACTTTATAATCCGTCTCTGACTTTGCAACAATTACGATGAACGATCCGGGATCACAGAATTCCATCATGACCTGCCGGCATACTCCGCACGGAAAAGCAAACTGATCAATCTTCTTTCCCTTGGGAGATCCTACTATAGCTATCGCTTTAAAAGATCTGACACCTTCGGATACCGCTTTGAAAAAAGCTGTCCTTTCCGCGCAGTTGCTCGGTCCGTAAGCGGCATTCTCGATATTGCAGCCGGTGATCGTCTTGCCGTCCTTCGCAAGCAGTGCTGCTCCTACCGCATATCCCGAATATGGGCAATAAGAGTAATCTCTTGCTTCTATTGCCCTTGCAATAAGATCCCTTACCGGAACGGCTTTAAGAAGCTGAACCAGCCTGTTGTTCATTTCTTCATTGTCGTCCTGAATAAACTCTCTTTTCATCAGTCACCTCAAAACCTGATAATGGCTTCCGTAACAAGTTTTTCGAATAAAGGCGCAGCATCGCGTCCGGCCTGCTGTACTTCTTCGTGAGTGAGCGGTGTGGGCGATATTCCGGCCGCCAGATTGCAGACACAGGATATCCCGCATATCCGAAGTCCCATATGATTGGCGGCGATCGCCTCGACAACGGTTGACATCCCGACGCAATCGGCTCCCATTCCCTTGAACATCCTTATCTCCGCGGGGGATTCAAAAGAAGGCCCGGTAGTCTGGAGGTAAACACCCTCTTTTAATGCTATATTGTTATCCTTTGCAGCCTGTCTGATGACATCCTGTAATTCCTTATCATATACACTGGACATATCAGGGAACCTTGTCCCGAGTTCGTCTATATTCTGTCCGACGAGCGGATTCGGTGCAAAAGAAGATATATGATCCGTGATCATCATAAAATCTCCCGCCTTGAACGAAGGATTGATACCGCCTGAAGCATTTGTCAGGAAAAGGATGCTTATTCCCATCATCTTCATAAGTCTTGTCGGGAGTACGACATCGCTTATCGGGTATCCTTCATAGTAATGTATCCTTCCCTTCATGCATACAACAGGAACGGAATCAACATGCCCGAAGATGAACTTTCCGGCATGACCCGGAACCGTCGATACGGGGAAACCCTTTATATCCGAGTATTCTATCTCGGATACGACTTTCATCGAGTCGGCATAGTTGCCGAGACCGGATCCGAGAACAAGTCCTACTTTAGGCTCGAAAGGGATCTTCGACTTTATCGATTCATAGCAATCCGTAAGTTTTGCAAATACTTCATTCATATATTTACCTGCCTTTCCGATCCGAAGATCTATCCGAGAAATACTTTCCTGAAATTCTTTTTGCCCTTTTTAAGGACGATCCCGTCACCTTCAAAATCCGCTTTCTTAAACTGGGCCTTGAAATCGGTTATCTTCTCGTCGTTAACGGTAACACCGCCCTGTTCTACGGCTCTTCTGCCTTCGGAGCGGCTGCTCACAAGGCCTGTGGCAACCATGAGTCCGCAGATGTCGATATTGCCTTCTTCGTTAAAATCCGTATCCTTAAGGGCGCTTTCAGGCATGTTCGCAGCAAATCCCTGACTGAACAGAGCTTTGGCGGATTCCTGTGCTTTGGAAGCTTCTTCCTTTCCGTGAACAAGAGAAGTAAGCTCGTAAGCAAGGATCTCTTTTGCTTTATTGAGCTCTGCTCCTTCCCAGCTTTCCATCTTTCTTATCTCTTCGAGCGGAAGGAATGTCAGCATCTTGATGCATCTTATGACATCGGCATCATCGACGTTTCTCCAGTACTGGTAGAACTCAAAAGGAGATGTCTTCTCGGGATCGAGCCAAACGGCCCCTTTCTGGGTCTTACCCATCTTCTTTCCTTCGGAATTCAAAAGAAGGGTGATCGTCATCGCATAAGCGTCTTTACCGAGCTTTCTTCTTATGAGTTCGGTTCCTCCGAGCATGTTTGACCACTGGTCGTCTCCGCCGAACTGCATATTACATCCGTATCTTTGGAAGAGCTCGTAGAAATCGTAGCTCTGCATGAGCATGTAGTTGAACTCAAGGAATGTTAGTCCCTTTTCCATACGCTGCTTGTAACACTCGGCGCGAAGCATGTTGTTTACGGAAAAATGAGGACCTATATCTCTGATGAACTCAACATAATTAAGATCCAGGAGCCAGTCGGCGTTATTGACCATCATCGCCTTGCCGTCACTGAAATCGATGAACTTTTCCATCTGTTTTTTAAAACATTCGCAGTTGTGCTCAATGGTCTCTTTTGTCATTACCTGACGAAGATCCGATCTTCCCGAAGGATCTCCGATCATTCCGGTGCCGCCGCCGACAAGGGCGATGGGTTTGTTTCCGGCTTCCTGAAGTCTCTTCATAAGACAAAGAGCCATGAAATGACCGACATGAAGCGAATCGGCCGTAGGATCAAAGCCAATGTAAAATGTTGCCTTACCGTTATTGATAAGTTCCTTTATCTCTTCCTCATCGGTCAGCTGGGCCAAAAGGCCGCGTTCCTTTAATTCGTCAAAAATTGTCATGTTGTTTCTAACCTCCGGTTGATTATTTATTGACCATCAGGGTGCTCATTGCCTGATTTAAGCCCTTTACGGTCAGTTTATACATAGGGAATAATTCCTTAACGGCAGTCTCGGCCTCACGCCAAGGAGCATGACCCGGCGCCATCTTGGGATTCATCCATACTATCTTTTTATAATGCTTTTTCATAAGGAGAAGCCATTCATATCCCGAAAGGCCGTTATTGGGGCCACGGTAATTTCCGGTATCGGAATAAAGCTCCTCGGGAGCCATTGCGGCATCTCCCACTATTATCACCTTGTAATCGGAATCAAGATTTCGGAACATCCATTCCGTTTCTATCCATTCACCGTTTTCACATTCAGGTGTTTTATAAAGATGAGAATAGATACAGTTATGAAAATAATATGTTTTTACGTCTTTATAATGGTTCGATCTGTGAACAGACTGGAAAAGCTCATTAAGAAGCGTGCTGTACGGGATCATCGTCCCGCCCGAATCCATGAGGAGCAGGAGTTTCACGGCATTCTTTCGCGGTTTTTCCATTACTATCTGCAGGCATCCGCCGTTATTGCATGTCTTGTCGATCGTCCCGTTGATATCCAGTTCCGTCTTGGGTATATCAAGTTTTGAACTGAACTGCCGAAGCTTCCGCAGCGCCATCTGGAACTGTCTGTTATCTATGATACGGTCATCCCTGAAGTCTGCATACTTTTTGGCACCGATAACCTGGAATGCCGTCTGATAACCTGTCGACCCGCCGACTCTTATACCGCCGGCGTTTCCACCCATGTTTCCGAAATAGGTCTTACCCATTGAACCGATCCAGAAAGAACCTCCGTTATGTTCCGAATCCTGATCTCTCAGTCTTTGTTTGAACTTGGATTCCACGTCGTCTTTATCCAGATCATGGAAAAGACCGTCCTGTTCGTTCATGCGGTATCGGTCCTGTTCGGAAACCATGTCTACAAGTTCGGATTTATCAAGCCACCTAAGCATTGCTTTGGTGATCTCGTTTTCGGATCTTATGCCTTTGAACGTTTCCTCAAAAGCCCTGTCAAATTTATCATAATCCGTCTCGGATTTGACGAGGATCATCCTTGATACATAGTAAAACTCGGTAAGGCTCGAAAGACACAGACCCTTGTCGAGCGCATCGATCAACGAGAGCCATTCTTTAAGAGTTATATTAAGCCCCTTGGCTTTACATGTGTAAAAAAACTTAATGAACATTATTCCTTACAGTTTCAAGATCTTCGTCTTTTTTTACTATGACACCTACAAAAGGCAGTTCGCTCCTTATTCTGTCGGCACTGATACCGCCGATCTGAAGCGCATTTATCCAGTCAATGAGTTCGGAAGTCGAGGGCTTTTTCCTTATATCCTTCATACTCCTTATATCGTAGAAAACATCCATCGCATTCTTTAAGAGATTTTCTTCGACATCGGGATAATGAACTTTGACGATCTCCTTCATGAGTTCCTCACCCGGAAAATCGATATAGTGGAAAATACACCTTCTCAAAAATGCATCCGGCAGTTCTTTTTCGGCATTTGATGTGATTATAACGATAGGTCTGTGTTTGGCCGTTATCGTTTCCTTGGTCTCATGGATATAGAATTCCATCTGATCGAGCTCCCAGAGCAGATCATTGGGAAATTCAAGATCGGCTTTATCAATCTCGTCAATAAGAAGAACGACCTGTTCTTCATGGGTAAAAGCTTCTCCGAGTTTTCCGAGCTTTATATAATGGCCGATATCGTCAACACCTTCTTCTCCGAACTGTCCGTCATATAATCTCTGGATCGTGTCATACATATAAAGACCGTCCTGAGCCTTGGTCGTTGATTTGATGTTCCATATGATAAGGTCTTTTCCCAGACTCTTTGATACCGCTTCCGCCAGCATGGTCTTGCCCGTACCGGGTTCTCCCTTTATAAGAAGCGGCTTTTTCAATGCTACCGCAACGTTAACGGCGCTCATGAGTTCGGGGGAAGCCACATATTCTTTTGTTGAATTAAAACTCTCTGACATATTTCCTCCTCAAATGCTCTAAAAGTCAGGTACCTACCAGGCGACATTGGCAGAATTCTGATAAAGTGTCCTGATATCGAGATTCTCTACCTTTTTCTCTCTTACCATCAGTTCTCCGACAGCTTCCCTGGGTGAAACTCCTTCAAAAAGGACCCTGTTTACCTGTTCGATAATAGGCATCGTTACATTATGTTTTTGAGCAAGCTTAAGGCCTGCTTTTGCTGCATAAACACCCTCAACGACCTGGTTCACTTCCTTCATCGCTTCTTCATACGAAGCGCCTTTGCCGATAAGGATGCCTGCCCTTCTGTTCCGTGAATGCATTGAAGCACAGGTGACGATAAGATCTCCTATACCGCTCAGTCCGTAGAAGGTTTCGATCCTTCCGCCCATTACGATACCGAGTCTCGTTATCTCTGCCATTCCGCGAGTGATAAGAGCCGCTTTGGTGTTGTCTCCGTATCCGAGACCGTCTGCGATACCGGCCGCAAGAGCGACTACATTCTTCAATGCCGCTCCGAGTTCTATACCGATCATGTCGGAGCTGATATAAACTCTGAACACGTCCGACATAAAGATGTTCTGCAGATAAACTGCGGTTTCTTTTTTCTTCGTCCCGACAACGATGGTCGTCGGAAGCAGTTTGCCGACTTCCTCGGCATGTGAAGGTCCGGAAAGCACACATACCTCCGCCTGAGGTATCTCTTCTTCGATGACCTGTGAAAGCGTCATCAGCGTTGCTTCCTCTATACCTTTTGCAACATTTACTATTATCTGTCCTTCCTTTACGAAAGAAGCCATGCTTTTAGAAGTGGATCTGGTAAACGGTGACGGAACCGCAAGGATAAGAACGTCTTTGTCTTTTATCGCGCTTTCAAGATCGCCGGTAAAAGCTGTCTTATCGGATAACTTTACCCCAGGAAGTTTATCCTTCTGCTCATGAAACTCTTTGAGCATCTTTATCTCATCTTCTATACAGGACCATACGGTAACTTCCTGTGCGTTATTCTCCAAAAGATGTGCGAGCGCACAGCCCCAGCTTCCCGCTCCTATAACAGATACTTTAGCCATGGATATTTCCTCCGTTTATCATAGATCACTTTTTTTTGTCAGATAAGTCTTCTTCTCCGAATGAGTAAGAAGTCTTTTTATATTGGCTCTGTGCATGAACGTGGTAAGAAGACAGAGCACGACGGTAACTGCGACCATCTCGATGAAAACATTCTGATCGCATTTAAAATATTCTTTTCCAAGTATCAGTTCCATGATGATTATATAAGGATAAGCCATCAGTGAACCCAGCGATACATAGTGTGTGATGAAAAATATACTGAAGAATTCGATCAGTCCCACAAGCGTGAACCAGGGATCGAACGAAAACATGAGCCCGGCCGTGCAGGCAATACCTTTTCCTCCCTTGAAATTCATATAAAAAGGAAAGTTATGTCCGAGGATAGTTCCCATTCCCGCATAAAGCTTTATGAGGTATTTGTAGTTATCGTAGTCGGCGCCCAAAACGGCCTTGCATATGGCAAGGCAGACCAGGACCGCCACAACGCATTTGATACAGTCCCCCAGGAATACGAGTAATCCGGCTTTGGTCCCCAATACCCTCATCGTATTGGTGGTACCGGCGTTACCCGAGCCGTGTTCCCTGATATC
>JAIKZO010000065.1 GCA_024682115.1 Lachnospiraceae bacterium | reverse complement strand
TTTTCTTCACTCATTGTTTCTCCCCTTAGCTTTGTTTTGTATGTATCATGATAATTTACATAATATTATATTTTAACATAATAAACGGATTTTTACAGTACCCCGGAAAAAAATAACCGCCCAATCCTCATCGGTTGAGCGGTTATAATTATTTACTGCTTATTCTTGACCGAACGACGGTTTAGTACATTCCGCCCATTCCGCCGCCTGCAGGCATCGGAGGTGTATCTTCCTTGATGGTAGAGACTACTGCCTCAGTGGTGAGCAGGGTTGAAGCAACTGATGTGGCGTTCTGAAGAGCCGAACGTGTAACCTTCGCAGGATCAAGGATACCGGCCTTTACCATATCAACATACTCATTCTTGAGAGCATCAAATCCGACACCGATCTCTGATTCACGAACCTTGTTAACGATAACGGATCCGTCAAGTCCTGCGTTTTCTGCGATGTAGAACAAAGGTGCCTCAAGGGCCTTAAGAACGATCTGTGCACCTGTCTTTTCGTCTCCTTCAAGTGAATCGGCAAGTTTGCTGACTTCCTTGGCTGCGTGGATGTATGCAGAACCTCCTCCGCAAATGATACCTTCTTCTACGGCTGCCTTGGTTGCCGCAAGAGCATCCTCAAGACGGAGCTTGGCTTCCTTCATCTCTGTTTCGGTAGCGGCACCGACTCTGATGACTGCTACGCCGCCCGATAACTTGGCGAGTCTTTCCTGAAGCTTTTCTTTATCGAAATCAGATGTCGTGGTCTCGATCTGAGACTTGATCTGAGCTATACGTCCGCTGATGGCTTCCTTGTTGCCTTCACCGTCAACTATTATCGTGTTCTCTTTCTGAACCTTTACGGACTTAGCCTTACCGAGCTGGTCGATAGTCGTATCCTTGAGTTCAAGGCCGAGATCTGAACTTATAACTGTACCGCCTGTAAGGATCGCGATATCCTCGAGCATTGCCTTACGTCTGTCACCGTATCCGGGAGCCTTGACAGCAACAACATTGAATGTTCCACGGAGTTTGTTAACGATGAGTGTCGTAAGTGCTTCGCCTTCAACATCCTCTGCGATGATAAGGAGCTTTGACCCTGACTGAACGATCTGCTCGAGCAAAGGAAGTATATCCTGGATATTGCTTATCTTCTTATCGGTGATAAGGATGTAGGGATTATCGAGAACAGCTTCCATCTTTTCCATATCAGTAGCCATGTAAGCTGAGATGTAACCTCTGTCGAACTGCATTCCTTCAACGAGGTCGAGCTCTGTGAGCATGGTCTTTGATTCTTCGATGGTGATGACGCCGTCCTTAGAAACCTTATCCATAGCATCCGCAACGAGCTGACCTACTTCGTCATCCCCTGCAGAGATTGCTGCAACTCTTGCGATGTGATCCTTTCCGTTAACGGGAGCGGAAAGCTTCTTGATATTTTCAACTGCACAGTCGGTGGCCTTTTTCATACCCTTACGAAGGATGATCGGATTGGCACCTGCTGCGAGGTTCTTTATTCCGTTACTTATCATTGCCTGAGCAAGGACCGTTGCGGTCGTTGTACCGTCACCTGCAACATCGTTTGTCTTGGTGGCAACTTCCTTAACGAGCTGGGCACCCATGTTCTCAAATCCGTCCTCAAGCTCGATCTCCTTCGCTATCGTAACACCATCGTTGGTTATGAGGGGAGCGCCGTAACTCTTATCAAGCACAACGTTTCTTCCTTTAGGTCCGAGTGTGACCCTTACCGTATCCGCAAGCTTATTTACACCTGCTTCCAAAGCTGCACGTGCATCTGCACCGTATTTAAGATCTTTTGCCATATTATTTCATCTCCTTAATATTTACTGTACAACCGCAAGTACATCGCTCTGACGTACTATGATATATTCTTCGCCGTCAAGTTTAACATCGGTTCCGGCGTACTTTGAATAAATAACCTGATCACCGACTTTAACCTGCATTGCAACTTCCTTTCCGTCTACCATTCCGCCGGGGCCTACGGCAACAACTTCTGCCTGCTGGGGCTTTTCCTGGCTCTGGCTGGTAAGGATTATACCTGACTTTGTTGTCTCTTCTGCTTCGAGCTGCTTAAGTACAACTCTGTCGCCCAAAGGTAATAACTTCATTTTAACTGCCTCCTTTTTATGTATGGCCGGAAGATCCGGCCTGTATTTCTACCATCTGTTAGCACTCTTAATCTACGAGTGCTAACCTCACAAAGGGTATATTAGCACTACGACTTTCCTAATGCAATACAGTTTATATTTTTTTTATAATTGTTTATGCTGCGGTCATTTTATCGCTTTTTCGGTTGCATGAGATGTTTAAGTTCCGTCGAAACAAAGACGTATGAATCCTCACCTGTCTTCTTTTCGTTAAAAGCCGCGAAGGAAACGGTTTCAAATAAATTCTCAAGTTTTCCCGTGTCGGGATACAGGTATTTTTTCTTCCGGTCTTCGTTTGCTTCATTGTATCTTAATATATGGGACTTCACAGACGCATGAACATCGCTTATCGTCGGATGGTCATCCTTTATGATCCCCTTATCCCTGTATGAAGAAAGGAAACGCAGATATTCCGCAAGTATCGCGTTGTCATAATCCCCTTCATTTAAGTACTTTCGGATGCGCGACCTGAATCTCAGATAACCGGCAATATATACGGCAGATACGATAAACGCAATGATAAAAGCAGTTAAGAGAAGCGGCTTAAGGAGAAACGACACGCTTCCGAGCGCCTTAAACATCCCGCTGTTCCGTATGCGTCCGGTTAGGCCGTTGAAATTACCGTCATTTAAGACTGCGCCGGATGTAGTATCCGCACCCGCGTTTCTGTCCGTCGGACTGAAAAGCATTGCAAAGAATTCGGCAAATCCGAAGTTTACGATCTCGTCTTCTTCCGAAGGAGGCGTAAGTTCAAAAGGCACCCATCCGAATCCGTCGATATATATCTCTATCCATGCATGGGCATTGGCATCGGGGATCTCCACATCCGTCACTGCGATATCCCTCTCTTCCGCCGATGAGATCACCCAATCTCCCGACTTTTCCAGAGTTACCGAACCTTCCGATACATCATTCTGAGTCACGACATATCCTTCAATATATCTGGTCGGGACACCCGCCGCCCTCAGGATCAGGGCACCCGATGCGGCAAAATGGACACAGAATCCCTTTTTCTGGTCTGTAAGGAAATATCCTATAGCGTCCCTGCCCAAAGGGGTTGCTCCCGGAAGCATGCTGTATGTAAATTCATCCTCAAAATACCTCTTCAGTGCTTTTGCCTTTTCTGTTGTTATGTTAACCTCGAACAATCCTGCTTCTTCAGCAGTCTTTACAAGAATATCCTCCAGGTCTTCGGGAATATCCATATAGTTTTCATAAACCTGCTTTTCATATTCTTCGCTTACGGTCGGATTTGTCTCATAAGCATTTCTGAAAGTAAAAGGCGTATATATCAGCTCGTAATATGAAGCGTGAGTGCCTTCTTCGATATAGCCATTTGCCCAGTCGGATATCCTTCCTGAATCTCTTAACACCTCGCCCGATGCATCGAACTCGTCCTGTGCATACCCGGACACCTCCTCGGAGATACCTTTCTGGGCTTCATTGCGTCCGCTTCCGGAATAAAGTGAAAAATACGGTCTGTAATCATATGTATTGTCCGCATCCTTATTGAGCAGGAACATCTTAAAATACGCTTCTTCCCCGGTATCCATGTAATCGGCTCCCATAGGAATGTAGCTGTCGGATATCGAAGGATCAGTGCCGTTTTCACCCGGGCGGCGCGGAGAAAATCTGTTATCGGAATAAGACACACCCGTATAGGCCTTTAGATAAACCTCGTCCATATATGAGTTTTCACCTGAAAATGTCGGTACCATCCTGACAACGATGTCGGTCTCGTAATCGGGTGAGACCGAACTTATACCTCCGAGTTTCCCCTGAGAAAGGCCTCCCTTTGCCTCATACCTGTTAAACAGCGAAAGGAAACCGCTCTGGGCAAGTATCTTTACATACCCATCTGTCTTATCCTTCACCCTGTTCGAAACGAACTTCGTAGAAAAGGTTCCCATGAACATGATAACGGCAATAAGCATTATAAAAGCCGCAAGCACTGCGGAGATCAGTGAAAGCTGAAGCATTCCCGTCCCGCTCGATAGGTATTCGTATCTTTCTTTTTTTGCTTTGGGGTTGTAAGAATACTGCTGCCCCTTTTTATATCTGTACGGAAGCTTAAAGCTGCCCGACTTCCCTAAGACAGCCACGGTTATATAGACGGTTATCAGCATGAAAAGATACGGGACCGCCGGAATTATATCTATGTAAAAAGCAACCTGAAGCGGAAGAAATGTCAGCAGAAAAGTCGTGAAGATATCCATGTATGCGGATATCGAAATGTTGAGAAGTATGGCAAATCCCGCTCCCGTAAAGAGCATAGCGGCAGGGACCGTGACTGTCCTGTCAGCGATATATTCCGTCGTCTCCCTGGTAGACGGCAGGGCAAAAAAATCGCTGTATGCTTTGTATACCTCATTAAGGAATGCCTGGAACCCCGAATTGATGTATGCATATGCACTCACATAAAGGAAAAGAAAAACAAGAAACATGATAACGTATCCGACATAGAACGTTACCTTGTTGTAATAGGTATAGGCTATGATGACCGATATCGCAAAAAGACACAGGCCGACCGTCAGAGGGTTAAAATGAAGACCGAACGATCCGGTGAGTCCTCCTATGGTCCCGTATGTCCCCAGAAAGACCAGCAGTCCCCTGATAAGGCAAAGAAATCCCCTGCCCCTGTAGTTTTCACTATAGGGTTCCCTTACTGCGTACCCGAATTCGGACAGCTGTTCATTTATCCTGTTTTCTTCTTTTTTGCGAAACAGCATATCTAATCCGCCTTTATACTGTGACCGCTGATCCTGATAACATGCAGGGCGCCGCCTTCTCCGGATCCCGTAACGTCTTCATCCGCTGCCGTTTGAGGAATGCTCATCCTGAATATCCGGATCATCATGGTATTAAGATCGTCTTCATTGTTTATCCTGAAAAACTCATTAAGTCCGGTATCGGCATTACGGATCCCGCATTTAAATATTTCTTTTTGATCTATCAGATACTTTGAAAAAGCATAAAGAGCTTCAAGCGTTTCCTTTAGGTCATCTCTTTGTATCTTCGGAAGCACCAGATAATATAATTCTCTGGCCTTTTCATATTCCTTTACTGTAAGCTCACCCTTTTTAGCGGTGATCTTCCAATGGATATCCTTTATCCTGTCGCCGTCCCTGTATTCCCTTAACTGCTTTAAGTCCCTCGTGTACTCTCCTTCATGGCTCCACTCAACATCTTCATCTCCTGCAAGGCTCTTCTTAAGCACAGGGATATCTATCGGGGTATCGGCAGGGTAGACCGGGAGCTCGATCCTTTTTTCCATCATGATCTTTTTTGTTCTTAAGTGAAAAAGGTCCGTTATATAGATACACCTTGTCCTTAGAACGAGCATGCCGGGCATGGATAAAGCTACCGGAACGGTTATCTTTTTATCGCAGCGTGCCTCCGCGGCAAAGCAAAGCTCCTTAACTGTATCGCACGGAAGGAACAGATTTTCCAGTTCATATACAAGCACACAGTTCAATAAAGGGAATAAAACCGGATTTCTGACATTAATCTCTATCCTCGCTTCACAAGGAAGAACGCATTCATTGCCCGCAAACCTCACATCCACCCGAAGCCGTTTTGAAAATACCTCAAGCAGAAGAAGTGACAGCGGTATCATTACTATGAGCGTAATAAAAAGAACTGATAAAAGAGGCTGCCTGTAAAACACGGCAGCCGACAGAATGAGCAAAATGCCCAAAATGTAAGTTAAGATATAGGGTATGTTAAAAAGATTCTTTTTGTCCATGTCGGTTCAGTTGATCTTTGGAATGCAGACCTCATCGAGGATCCTGTCAAGCGCGCTCTTAAGATCGGTCCCGTCTGCCCTGCAAAGCGGGTTTAACTTAAGTCTGTGACAGCTTACGGGAAAGAACACCTCATGTATATCCTCGGGAATGACATGGTCGGAGCCTCTCAGATAGGCATTAGCCATGGCCATCTTCATAAGAGCGATGCTCGCCCTCGGGCTTAATCCCATTTCGAAAAACCTTCCGTCTCTTGTCTGCTCGCAGATCCTGACTATATAGTCATACAGCGAGTCATCAACGAAGACCGAGCCGGCTTCCTTTTGCATCACCAGGATATCTTCGGCGCTGACTACCGGTCTTACTTCTTCGATATCCGCCTTGGAATCCCCCTTTAGGACATCTATCGCACTCTTTCTGTCGGGATATCCCATCGTAAGGCAGATCATAAACCGGTCAAGCTGTGACTCGGGAAGCTTCTGCGTTCCGGATGAACCGAAAGGATTCTGTGTCGCTATCACAAAAAAAGGATCCGGCATGTTTCTGGTCTTCCCTTCAACAGTTGCCCTCCCTTCTTCCATGACCTCCAAAAGCGCTGACTGTGTCTTGGGTGAAGTACGGTTTATCTCATCAGCAAGAAAAAGATTGACGTATACCGAGCCTTCGACAAACTTAAACGACGAACTTGAAGGGTCATACATATTAAATCCCAGCAGATCTCCGGGCATTACATCCGGGGTAAACTGCACCCTTCCGTATTTCAGGGAAAGTGCCCTGCTCATCGCAAGAGCAAGAGTCGTTTTGCCGACCCCGGGGATGTCCTCAAGGAGAACATGTCCCTTTGCAAGAATACCGGAGAGCATCATTTTGATTATCCCGTCTTTGCCGTGTATTACCTTTTTTATTTCCGAAATGATCTCGTAAGTTTTTTCCTGCATCTATTCCTCGGTCTTAAGCCCGTGCTCGAGGCGCTTCTGATATTCGGGTGTATTCTTCATTTCATATTTATGAGCGAACATCTCATATTCCGCATCGGACATAAGATCTCCTATCTTCTGCTCGATATTGGTCTTATATGCGATCCCTGCTGCCACTGAGGGTGCAAGAATCCTGTCCTCATATTCGTTGCAGCGTCTTGTAACGCTTTCCACGTATTGTTCCGCTTCCCCTTCAAGTGCCATCGGAATGAGAACTCCGAATATGTCACCGTCCATTCTTCCTATCACGAAATAAGGCTTTGATTCACCGACGATGATATCGGATATGATCTTGATGAGCCTGTCGGATTCGTCATCTCCGAAATTATCGTTTACAAACTTCCAGCTGTTTATGTTGAAGTTTATAACAGCGACCGGAAGGACCTCCGAACGGTCTATGGTCGATATCCTCTTATCGAAATAATCGGCGTTATAAAGACCGGTCAGTTCATCCTTCTGGGAATTGTTGTGTATGGATGTCTTTCTTGCATCAACAAAGTTAACGATATCTTCGGGAGACATCACTCCTTCAAGTCCGTACCTTAATGTATTCTTACCCTTTTCGCATATCTTAATGCTGACGGAAAGATTATCCGATTCGCTTTCCATGCACTTTCTGAGTTCATCAAGCTGATATGTATCGTTAAGCGAAAACTTTTTTTCCGATGCCATCTTATCCTCCAATCAAATCATGTAATACCATTCGTCGCTCTGTCTTACTTCTTCGCTCTTACCCTCGTGATCTCCGTTCTTGTATTCCATCTCGAGGTTCTTCATGCTGACTCTGGTATTTGCGTCTATCGAACATGTGATGAATGAGTTGCCTCCGATGACGGTGTTCTCTCCGATCACGGTATCGCCGCCCAGTATCGAAGCGTTGGCATATATCGTCACATTATCGCATATGGTGGGATGTCTCTTCTTGCCCGAAAGTTTCTGTCCTCCTCGCGTTGAAAGAGCTCCTATCGTAACACCCTGATATATCTTGACATTCTGTCCTATGATAGATGTCTCACCTATAACGATACCCGTTCCGTGATCGATAAAGAAGTATTTTCCTATCGTTGCACCGGGATGGATATCTATTCCGGTAAGAGAATGTGCGTATTCCGTCATGAGTCTCGGGAGCACGGGGACGTCCTCTTTATAAAGTTCATGCGCTATCCTGTATACGGTGATCGCCATAAGGCCGGGATAAGCAAGTATTATTTCTTCAAGGCTTCCCGCAGCTGGGTCGCCGTCAAAGGTCGCGAGAAGATCGGTCTCTATGTACTCACGTATGAGGGGAACCCTGTCAAAAAAGTTCTTGCATATCCGGTAACTGGTCTCTTTTCTCTCCTCTTCCGAAGAGATCTCTTCTGAGTTCTTCCTGAACCCAAGTGCAAGGTATACCTGCTTGTTCAGATGATAGAAGGTATCTTCGATCGTGACCGCAAAAGAATTCATCGGATTATATATCTTATATGAACGATCCCTGAAAAATCCCGGATAGATTATCCTGAAAAGGCTCGTGACAAGCTCCTGGACTTCTTCCTTGTCGGGTTTGCTGAAAAGATCCATTTCATCGATATTCTTTTTTCCTTCGTAATCTTCAAATATTTTTTTTACTATATGATCTATCTCTTCGTTCTTAACGGTTTCTTTCACTTTTTCCCTCTTTTCTCTGTATGGCGCGGTCTGAATTACGGTCGCTGCCTACGGCTTAAGCCGCGTATTCATATAATTAGATTTTCACATCTGCTCTTTCCCGTGTCAACTCTAATCATACATCACGTCTTTGATCACACCGCCTCCGAGCACGCAGTCTTCGTCATCGTAAAAAACGGCCGACTGTCCGGGAGCCGGGGCTCTGGCGCCCTCTTCAAACGCTATGCTGACACGGTCGTCGTCAAGAACGGTTATCTCGGCGCTCTGTGCCCTATGGTGATAACGCACCTTGACCGCACATTTTATCGTTTCTCCCTTTTTCGGTGGTTCTATGCTCATAAAAGAAACATCGTCACAGATGATCTTTTTCGCATAGATCGCATCTTCGGTACAGAGAACGATCTCGTTTTTCAGAGTGTCTATCTTCCTGATATAAGCATGATATCCGAGCGGAAGGCCCAGGCCTCTCCTTTGTCCCACGGTGTAATTTATTATCCCTTTATGCTTACCGAGGATATTGCCTTCTTCATCGACGAAATTACCTTCACCCGGTACGGCTGTCTTTGCATTCTCCCTTACATACTCCGCATAATGGCCTTCGTTCACAAAGCATATCTCCTGGGAATCGGATTTTTCGGCCACCTGTAGTCCTTCTTTCCTTGCGATATCCCTGACCTCTTCCTTTGAAAGGCCGCCCAGCGGCATCAGCGTCATCGCAAGCTGTTCCTGCGTGAGCTTATAAAGCATGTATGTCTGGTCCTTGGCATCATGTGCGGCTTTCCGGACCGTGTATCTTCCGTTCTCTTTTCTGACGATCGAAGCATAATGACCTGTCGCCACACAGTCCGCGCGCATGACCTTTGCGTTGTATATCATGCCTTCCCACTTGACATATCTGTTGCAGCCTATGCAGGGATTCGGTGTCAGTCCGTTAATATAATCGTCCACAAAGGGTTCAGTGACCCTGCATTTAAAATCCGATGTGCAGTTGAAAACGTGAAAAGGAATGTCTATCTTTCTGGCTATGCTCCTTGCATCGTCGATCTCACAGCACCTGCTCACTTCCCCTTCGGAAGCATCCCAGGTCCTGAGAGTAAGGCCGACGACTTCATATCCTTCTTTTTTAAGAAGGAGGGCCGCCACGGCACTGTCAACTCCGCCCGACATTCCGACTATGACTTTAAGCATCTTCCCCGTCCTTTGTATTTGGATACACTGCGGGCATACCGCTAATATCGATTATAAATGACAAAAAAAAGACCTACAACAGGTATTTTATTTGCCGGTGGCATAAGGTATAATCAGTAGGTATATAAGATATTTATTTCGAAAGGAGAAAAGCTATGAAATATGTATGTTCTATCTGCGGTTACGTTCATGAAGGAAACGAGCCTCCGGAGAAGTGCCCCCAGTGTCAGGCTCCCAAGGAGAAATTCGTTGCTCAGTCCGATGATATGACATGGGCATCGGAACACGTTGTAGGTGTTGCAAAGGGTGCTCCCGAAGATATCATAAAGGATCTTCGTTCAAACTTTAACGGAGAATGTTCTGAAGTAGGTATGTATCTTGCAATGTCAAGAGTTGCTTTCAGAGAGGGTTATCCCGAGATAGGTCTTTATTGGGAAAAGGCAGCTTTTGAAGAGGCTGAACACGCTGCCAAGTTTGCAGAGCTCCTCGGAGAAGTTGTTACCGATTCTACCAAGAAGAACCTCGAGATGAGAGTTGAAGCCGAAAACGGAGCCACAATGGGTAAAACGGATCTTGCAAAGAGAGCAAAGGATCTGGGTCTTGATGCCATCCATGATACCGTTCATGAAATGGCAAGGGATGAAGCCCGTCACGGAAAGGCTTTCAAGGGATTGCTCGAGCGTTATTTCAAATGATCCGCTGATCAAAGTTCGATAATTTCATAAGAAAAAAATTAAGGAATGGACATCCTGTCCATTCCTTTTTATTTTTGAAGATTGCTCGGGGATCTTTATATCCGTATGGTCCGATCACGAGATCCTTAAAACAACGCTTCCGAATGCGGGTATAGATTTTACCGTGATATGCTTTTTATCTGTCGAATATTCGCTCTTATCCCAAAGGTCTTTAACGGTATGCGAAGATGCATCAAGGAATCTTTCCGGTGATATCATCTTATCTTTCAGCATTGAAGTTATGCGCTTAAGATCCATGCTGATCTCTTCCGTGAAGTCCTTATCGGCAAGGTTAAAAAACGCCAATGCGACACTTCCGTCACTAAGAGACTTTGCAAGCACATCGACTCTGTCGTTATCCCTGATATATTCTTTGTCCGGAGCTTCCTTTGCTTTGGTCGAAAAGATCCTTTTGGCCTGTATCCCGAGGGTATCCCGGTTAAGTGCGATAAGATCCTCGTTGGAGATGATCCTGTGGATCGGATCTCCCTTTTTAACCCTTCTTAAGTCTAGTCCCAGCATCAGCGGAGAATTCATCATACACCACATCGCAAAATGAGTTTTGCACTGGGTCTCATCAAGTCCGTTCATTCCGATCATCAGCATGTCGGGATCGTTCCATCCCTTATCAAGGCCCGCGAATTCATCCATTATGACAGCCTTGTTGTATTGTGTTGCCACTCCGGGTGTATAATCGCTCTGCCATTCCCCAAACCCGGGATCACCGTCGGAGCCGACACGGAATGTTATATCATTAAGGATACGCCATGAAGAACCTACCTTATATCCCCAGTTCTGAGGCTGTGTCTTGCCCCACTCGCAAAGAGACATTACGATATCGTTATCTTTGTCTGCTTCATAAAAACCTTTAAGCAGTCTCGCATATGAACAAAGTGTGTTTTCCTGCCTTCGATGGTTCATGAGCCTAATGGTATTGCTGCCTTTCTTAAGACCTATCTTTATGGGCTCACTCCAGGTAAATTCCCGTTTCATGAATCTTTCATCCGCTTCGGGCGATACCCTGTCTTCATCCGGTACGCCAAGTTCTTTCTTCACTTTTTCATACTCTTTAAGGAGCTCATCCCGATCACAGATAAAGTCATCATAATAATAACTGATATCGTCTGATGTGCCGGTCGCGACCTGAAGCCAGGCTCCGCATCCGGACATTAATCCCGCCCGATACAGAACCTTAAGTTCGTACTCTCCTTCGGGAAAATCATCGATATCAAAGCAAAGCTCTCCGCTGAGGTCTCCTATCGGTGTCTGTTCGGGACCCGTGCCGTCAAATGTTCCTATATTTTCCACGAATGAAAGCCCGTCTTCGTCAACTTTCTTCGGTCCGCTGCCCTGAATCCTTCCGTCCCTTACGGCATCATATTCCTTTATGAGACCGTTGCCTTCGATCCTTATCCTGCTAATCTGCGGAGCATAGGTAAAGCTTGCATTCCTTGCATCCGAAAAGGTTGCGTTATCCCAGGGATAATAGCAGTTATCCACCTTTATGAAATCGACGCCCCATTCAAGATAGCTCTTCGCATCCTCATTTTCATGTCCGCATGTTCCGACTGCCGCGCCCGCACAGAGATTGGTCCCTATATCGTTATACATTCCGAACTTAAGTCCCTTTGAATGTATATAGTCCGAAAGAGCCCTGAATCCGGAAGGGAACTTGACTTCTTCGTTAGCCAAAAGACCGTCGACCCTCTCTTCCTTGTAGCATCCGTCATCGAGTACGATATAGGAATATCCTAGTTTATCAAGCCCGAGATCAACAATGGCATCAGCCATCGCTTTAGTCAGAGCTTCGGTATTGCCGCTTCCGAACGCGTTCCAGCTGTTCCATCCCATCATGGGGAGGCGTCCGTTCTTCTTGCCCGGGAAAGTCTCACCGTTTTTAAAACTGTCAAACCTGTATTTAGAATCCTCGATCTTTGAAGGTCCCTTCATGTTCTGTCTCCTTATCTTTGATATCTGCCCGTTGATCGTTCAGGCCTTACGGTTCGGTTATCATAAGTTTTCAACGCGGGATATGACTGAGTTGAATTCTTCCTCATCCACAGTGCGCCGCGGATCGAATATGTAAAACCCCTCAGGTTCCGAGGGTATAAAAAAAGCATCCATAAGACCGCGAAGATATACCTGCGCTATGTGATCCACACAGACCCGACAGTCGTAAAGATCTTTAAGCACACCGGCTTGGGATATATCGTTAAGGTCCCCGATGCCTTTATCGTTTTTTATATATGTATGTATCATCCGCGCAAGATCGGAGCGCGTCATTCCCTTTTCGTATTCAGGCATATGATCACATTGTTTTCCAAACTAACCCTTTGAAGATCATCTGGTTATTCCCAGAACATCCAGATATTTTTTCTGCTTTTCTTCCATGACCTTCGCATCATCCTCTTCCATATGATCATATCCGAGCAGGTGTAGTATGCTGTGAGCGATGAGAAAAGCATATTCGCGCTTTATGCTGTGTCCGTATTCTTCAGCCTGTGAGATTATCCTCCGGTCATTTAATACGATCTGTCCGAGCATATAACAGCCGTTCTCCGGATCGATAAGGCTCTCATCGGAGAACCCTTCGCATTCATAATCAGCCGGAGCGTCCCACTCGGTATTGGGAAAGGAAAGAACGTCCGTCGTTTTTTTGATATCACGGTATTCCGAATTGATCTCCTTTACGGTTTCGGGATCGGTTATGAGTAATTCAACTTCCGCATCCTTTGAAAAATTCTCCTTTTCAAGGATCGTTCCTGCCACCTCTTCGGCGGTCTTAAGGATATCGAAACCGGGATCAAACTCTGTTTCATTTTCAAGATTAACGATCAGTTTCAACGTCTGCCACCTGTAAGTTTGACCAAGGTATCGTCAAGTTTTTTTCTGATAAAATCCGCGTGTTCTTCCTTGACCAGATAATAGATATATGAATCTTCCACCATATTGCGGGGAAGGCCCCTTCCGACCAGTTTAAAGTTTACGAATCCCTTATCTATATACTCCGGCAGTTCTTCGCGGGAGATAAATGCCGGACGTTTCTTACACTCATTGAACGAAGGTATCGTTTTTGTATTGGGGCAGTCATAGGATGTGCCCTTTTCAAACAAAAGTTGCGCACGTGATTCGTCCGCATAATGAGCTTTTCTTTTCGGACAGTTCGGGAAGCAGATCTCGTCGACGAGGATCTCGGTACGGGATGCATATTCCTTGAGGGAATTTATGACATCCGTGTCATGATTGAGATCATAATCCAGAACAACGAGTTCATAATCCTTTTCGTATTCCATTATGAGTTTAGAAGGATCCGTTATCCTCTTTGTTGTTGACGAAATGAACTTAAAACCGGGATACTTTTCTCTCAGATAGTCCTCAAGCACGATGCGGTTAACGAGGACCTGGTTCTTTCCGTTATCCGCAGTCTCCATTATGAGATTACAGTATGTATCGTTAAGATGCTTCTCCTCGATCAGGGAATTCGTCCACGTGAACCTTACCGGAACACCGAAGTCATTATAGGTCTTTATGATCTTTTGCATGTCACCGCGGGAGGTAATCCCGAACACGGCTCTTCCGCCGTTCCAGATCGCGCCCGGGAAAGTTCCGTATACGCTGCCTACGGCATATCCGTCATTGAACTTATCCGGATACTCTTTCATAAGATTTATGATGACCTGGTTCATATAGAAAAAAACACAGAACCCGGGCAGATGCCAGTATATCTTCTTATCGCTCATATCATCTCCGAAATACAGTTTATTCTATCATTTCTTCAGTGAGTCCATGGTGTCTATGACCACAGTGCAATCGGGATCGACCTTACGCATGATGGTCTTCATCACATACTCGGGAACCGCAACGCATCCTCCGGTATAGGGTTTCTCGGGTCCGAAACAGTGAAGGAATATCGCAGATCCTCTTCCCGGTGTCCCGTCCTCGTTGAAACTGATGTTGAGGCAATACTGATACTGGTAAACGTAATCAACGATATGCTCGCTGTCTTCCATCTCAAGATCCGGATAGTCTTTTATATCGACCATCTCGTTATAATGCATTCCCTCTCTTGTATCCCCCGACCAGTATGTGTCGTCGGTCACTTTAACATAAGGGATCGCACAGCCCGGATCATCGGCTATGCCGAAAGCCTTATTGAACTTATATGTTCCTATCGGGGTCTGTCCGCAGCCTTCTTTATGATCCCCGTCGGGGCACAGTCCGTTCTTTCCGACGAACCCCGGTGTCGATAATATCTGCTTCCAGGTACCCTTAGCATCCCGCTCGAGCATAAAGATCGTAGCGGTGGTAGTATCCGTTCCCATAGCGGCCACAACAAAGAGCTGCTTATTGTTTGAGTCCTTAGCGGCCTCCAGGTTTAAAAGCCACTCTTCGGGATCTTTGATCTCTTCATTCGAAGCATACATCTCATCCGATGCGTTGGCATCTTTTGCGTCTGATCCCGTTACGGCCGCATTACTGTCAGGAGCTTTTGAACACGCACTCAATGTAAAAGCAAGAGCCGCTATCAAAGATACAACTATCTTTTTATTCATCCTTTTCGTTTTCAATACTCCTCACAGTCGGTCAGGGCCAGGTCGACGGCCGGGGCTTGTTAATCGTAAATACATGCATGCTTTCCAGATTCTTGATAAGGAGAAGTCTCGCCTGCCCGATATATTCGGGCTTTATCATGTAATAACAATATGTTTCTATGAGCGAGAAAAGATATGCCGTTCTTCCTTCTATCTTGAAGTTCCTGATCCCCCGGGGAAGATACTCTCCCCAGATATCATCTGTGCTTACGAACGTGCAGTAGTCCATGATCGTATATAAGGTGTTGTGGTCTCCGTACTCGCATTGCCATCCTTCAAGCGGGATCTGCTTATCCGGAGGCATGTTCTTATTCTTTTTGATGATGCGCTGGTTGCGGGCTATGTTCTTATAATGCTCTCCGCGGCGTTTGCAGTTCGGATGACAGACCGCATTTACCAGCACCTCGAGGCGGGATTTATCCGTGATCCTGTCGATCTGGTCCCACTGGCCGTTCATGTTGTAATCAAGCACGACGGTCTCATAGTCACTTTTCAGCTCCTCATTTATCTGATCCGCATTTCTTATCTCCTTGCAGGTGGAACTGTTGTATTTGAAATCCGGATACCTGTCCCTCAGGTACTCCTCAAGAACGGGTGATGCGACTATGACCTCGTTCATCCCGTTATTTGCAACGTCCATGCAGAAATTACAGAAGGGATCGTCAAGCTCGCTTCTTTCCACAATGGTATTGTTGAACGTATACCTTACCGGTATCCCCTTTGCGTTGATGTTCCTTATAACGCTCTCAACGAATTTCGAATCGCACTGGTCGTTGGTAATGAGCCTTCCTCCGTTCCACATTGACATCGGAAAGCATCCGAAAACCGATGCGATCTTAACACCCTCCCTGAAAAAATGGGGGCGTTCCTCCTGAAGACTTATCCAGAACATATTAAGGGGATAGTTATACCTTAATCCCGGCAGATGAAATCTTGCTTCCGTCATACTCATTCCTTTCGGTCGAATCCCAAACGGTATGTTTCGGAAAAACTACTCTTTATCTTCCGTTTTTTTCGGAGCCCTGACGGGTACCGTTCTCTTGTATGAGAAGGATTTGAAGCATGCCTTTGCCTTTTCGTCTCTTTCTTCCGAATCCTGTGCATATATGCCGACCGTGCAGCCGACAAAACCTCCGGCGACTTCGGTCGAAAGTGCGCTGATGTCTATATCTTTAACGAGTTCCCTGATCTCCTTGCCCTCTACCATGAAGAGAGAAGCCTTGAGTCCGATTACACTGATGACCAGGGTAACGATATTTGAAGCAAGAAGAAGGGAAGCGAGTTTTTCGTCCTCACCGTTCTTCCTGAAAATGACATTTCCCCTGCATCCGGAATATTCAAGTCTCAGGTTGTAATCCTGGCTCTGATAAAGGACAAGTCCCGCACATGCTCCGTCAAAAAGATCGTCTCCCTTAAGTGTCACGGCCGCTTCAAAACAGTGGCAGTCCTGGCGCAGGGCAACAAACGAAGGAGAGACTTTTTCCGTAAATGAATCCTTATCGCACGTAAGGAAAAGTCCCTCACTCTGCCTGAATTCATACATATCATCTTTGGGGTTGCGAAGGAAGAGCCACTCGGGCCCGAACGAAGCCATGTTGGTAAAATCGTAAAGCTTGTTCACTCCGGGAAGCGAGGTATTGCCCTTCTCCCTATCGTACTCGGGAAGGTCGATCACGAGCTCCGCCGAGAGCATTCCGAGACCGGGATTGACTACCGGCCAGTCCTTTTCCCATATGACGCGTGCAAGGAAAGTTTCCCTGCCCATGGTGGTAAAGCTGTTGAGAGGCCTTACCGCAAGCATGACCATATACCAGTCACCGTTTGAAAGCTGAACAAGATCGGCGTGTCCGACATACTTGATCGGATACCTTTCTCCGAGATGACGGTGTGTAAATATGGGATTGCAGAAGTTGTTTTCGTAAGGTCCGAACACATCCTTTGACCTGGCAACGCTGACGGCATGCTCGGGACCCGTTCCGCCTTCGGCATGGAGGATGTAATAATACTCGCCTATGTGATAGAGATGCGGTCCTTCGGGCCAATGCACGCCCTTTAAAGCACCGTTCCATACATTCTTATGCTCACCGACAAGTTTGAAGTTTTCTATGTCGATCTCCTGGATATAGATATACCAGTCTCCGTTATATTTGCAGCCTTCGGGATTCGGATGCGTACCTATGTAATAGCATTTTCCGTCATCATCGAAGAAAAGGCTGGGATCTATGCCGTCGGCGCCTTCGATATAATGAGGATCCGAGTAAGGTCCTTCGGGCTTGTCCGAGGTCACTATAAAATTTCCGCCGTATGTGACATTGGTACAAATAACGTAATATGTACCGTCATGATATCTCATCGTGGGAGCAAAGAGTCCCTGTGAGGTTTCGGCTCCCTTAAGGGGCAATTGTGACTCACGCGTCAGAACATTTCCTATCTGTTCCCAATGTGCCATATCCTTACTGTGCATGATGGGAAGACCCGGAAAGTATGCAAAAGAAGAGTTGACGATGTAATAGTCATCTCCCACTGCACAGACCGAAGGGTCCGGATAAAATCCCGAAAGGATCGGGTTAACTGCCTTTACTGACATGATTCCTCCTTTTTACGGCCTTTTCACCGTATATTGTTATGGTGTTATATTTAAGGTTTCGTTATGATTATGCTTCCGTCCTTAAACGAAAGCTTAACTTTGTTGTCATCGAGTGAAAGCTCATCCACGAGTTCCTGCGGGATCTGAAGGCGATGGGCTTTATCCATTACCACATACTCATCCTGAGTCTCTTCCGCTCTCCAGTCTATATTGCTCTCTCCGATCCTGTCCACGAACTCTTCTTTCAGCACTCTCTCCGAGCTTATCTTTCCGTCTCTTATGGCTACGACTCTCTTAACCTTTTTGGACAGAGCCGTATCATGCGTAACAATGAGTATCGTCTGACCGTTATTGTTAAGTTCGGTAAAAAGATCGAAGATGTAATCCGCGGTCTTGGTATCCACCGAACCCGTGGGCTCATCCGCAAGTAGAAGCTTGGGTGAATTGGCAAGTGCAATAGCGATCGCGATCCTCTGCTGTTCACCGCCCGAGAGCATATTCATCTTGCTGTACTTTTTATTTGCAAGGCCAACCATTTCAAGAAGGCCCAAAGCCTTATCCTTTTTATGCCTTGTGGAAGAAAGGTTCATGGGGAGCATGATGTTTTCAAGCACGGTAAGGTAAGGAAGCATGTTTCTTCCGTTGTTCTGCCACACGAAACCTACCGTCTCCCTTTTGTAAAGGACCAGTTCTTTCTCGCTCATCGTAAATAGGTTCTTTCCGTCCACCTTAAGCGATCCGGCACTGGGTCTGTCCAGTCCTCCGATCATATTAAGAAAGGTGGATTTACCCGATCCGCTGTTCCCGATGAGGGCGGTGAGTTCTCCCTTGTTCACGGTAAGATCGAGTCCCTGAAGTGCGAGGACCTCAGTCTCCTTGGATTTATAGATCTTTACCAGGCCGTCGGCCTGAACCATTACTTCTTCTTCAGACATTGACCCTCTCTCCGTTCTCAAGTTCTATGAGCATATCGGCGGCACCCATAAGACCTACGTCATGAGTGGTCATTAGCACCGTGATGCCCTCTCTTCTTGTCATTTCCTTAAATATCTCCGTAACCTTCGCAGCCATGGCGGAATCAAGTTCTGCCGTGGGCTCATCGGCAAAGATTATCCCCGGACGGTGTGCAAGAGCTCTGGCTATCGCAACCCTCTGTTGTTCTCCTCCGGACATTTCCGCACTCATATGGTTCATTCTGTTTCCCAGTCCGACGAGTTTAAGACATTCCTCAACACGTTTTTCGCTCTCGCGGTTTATTTTTATCCCCGCCATCCTCATCGAAAATTCGACATTCTGAAATGCGTTAAGCGAAGGGATCAAAGATACTGACTGGAAAACGAATCCCATCCTGGTCCTTCGAAGGTTCTCTCTTTCCTTATCCGAAAGCTGCTTAAGGTTTACACCGTCTATAAACGCATCTCCTTCGGTGGGATCGTCGAGTGAATTGATTATGTTCATAAGGGTCGTCTTACCCGAACCGGAACGCCCCTTTAAGATCGCAAACGTACCCGCGGGTATCTCCATATCGATACCCTTGAGTGCCCAGAAGAGTCCGGCAGGGGTCTGGAAAGCCCTCTTTATTCCGTTAGTCTTTATTATTATATCGCTCATTATTCTTCACCCAGTTTAAGAGCTTTCGTAACATTCATCCTGAACAGTATGAATATCAGAACGAAGATACAGATGAACATAACTGCCGCAATGATACCGTACAGCCTGTACAG
Source organism: Lachnospiraceae bacterium (assembly GCA_024682115.1). Taxonomy (GTDB): domain Bacteria; phylum Bacillota; class Clostridia; order Lachnospirales; family Lachnospiraceae; genus JAILLW01. Next base: position 55,151 of record JAIKZO010000065.1, on the reverse strand, counting down.
ATCCGATGCTTTTGTGATGAGTCTCATCGGAAGCACCTGTTCGGATGTTGCATAGGATGTCTGGAGCATCGGAACGAACATCTTTGAAGTCAGGAAGCCTATACCGATACCGGCCAGTATCGAAAAGAGTCCCGAGAATATCTGCTCATTTATAAGAAGATGGACTATCTCGTTCTTATGAAGACCGCAGGCCCTTAAGACACCGAAAATGAGCTCTCTTTCCCTGATTGACATTATCCAGTATATGAGATATCCCACCCCGCAGAGCAGCAGCGTTACTACAAATCCCATCGTAAGGACGCCGTTGGTTCCCTGAAGCAGCGGATCGGTGAGCGTATCCTCGATATCCTCGGATTTGTTGACATAGCGCTTTATCTTCATGTTGTTTTTTTCTATGAAATCATATACCGCTTCCCCGGAAGCGTCTTCCTTTAGATCGGCCCATATCTCATACGGCTTTATGCCCCATTGCTTCTTAAGACGGGCATATTGGGCAACGACGAGGAAGTTATCCTCGGTCGTGGCATTTCCGTCAGGATTGATGACCGTCAGGGTAGGTGAATAACCCGGGAAGAAGTTAACAAAATCGACTATCGTTCCGCTTATCGAAGTTCCGTCCGAATTAGTGAAAGTGATGGTGTCACCGATCTTGTAATCATATTTGGTCCTGAAATTATCCGAAAGGAGCACACCGTCTTCAACAACGGCAAGTTCGTTAAGGTATTCGTAATACTGCTTTTCGTTTATACCCCTTCGAAGGGATGTCATATTTCCGAATTCCTTCGTATGGATACCCATCAGCGTAAGGGACAGCCGTCCTGTCTTACCCTGTTTGATAAAAGCCTTGTCATCATAAAAGACTTTGGTATATGAAGAAGCGAAATCCATCGACGCATATTTATTGAAATCGGGCTCCATATACTGACCGGTAGGTACACCGGATGAATCGGTGATCGCGGGCCAGTATTCCTTTATGATAAGATCGGCACCGTCCCTGTAATCCGTATTCTCGACTGCGTTTTCAAGGATCGTTCTTGCCACGGTCGCATGGAACATTCCCAGAGAGACCGTCATGATAAGGAAGAGCATGATGAGCTGCATCTTGCGTCCGTTCTTGATATTCTCCATAAACGAGATATATCCGGCAGGTCCGCAAAGCTTTTTAAGGCAAAGATATATGAGCTTTACCAAAAACGGCTGTATCCTTAAGAAGAACAGACCCATTCCAACTATGAACAGTGAAGAACTGATATACAACAGGGGATCGAGTTTCTGTCCCGAAAGAACGGTCGTCGATATATCCTGCATCCTTTTGTTGAATGTGTAAAATCCATAGATGGAAATACCTATGAGAACGATATCCAGGAAAAGGATCTCCCAAAGGCTCTTCTTCTTTACTGCCTTCTGCTGTTTTAAGTGAACGATCGAAACCTTGCTGTGTTTTACAGCAGGCAGCGAAATGCTGAGCAGAGTTATGAACATCGCAACGAGAGCATAGATAAGCGATTCGGTCGTATATCTGACATCAAGCGAAGAACTGAGGTCAAACTCAAGGAAATTCCTGGTAGAACCCAGTATGCGGGCAAACACGCCCCCGAGCGGGATACCGATCAGAGCGCCGACTACCGTAAGGAACAGTCCCTGATAGATGTACAGGAGCAGTATCTGTCCTCTGAAGCTTCCGCGGCTCTTTATTACCGATATCTCGTTACGTTCCATCTCATACATCTGTCCCGAGATCATAAGAAGGAATGCCGCAAGCAGCACCAGGACCGGTATCTGCAGTATGAGGAGTGTCGCCGAGATCCTGACTCTCTTGATCTCGTATTCTTCCAGTATGCTCTGATAGCCCGGTTGTCTTATTACGCTCTTATATGCGCTCTTATTGCAAAGATATTCTGTCTGTGTATTGATATTCTCGACCATCGAAGCAGAAACACTCTCATAATCGATCAGATCGAACACGTTTATCGTGATGTTATATCCGACGGCATTATCCCCGAGGAATATCTCCCTGAAAAGATCCGGATTCATGAAACAGTTTTCGAAAAGGGTCTCCGGATTGTCCTGGAAATAAAACTTATCCTGTTCATCCTTGGTAAACACACCGACAACCTTTACTTTTATCTCCTTGTCGTCGGGAGTTCTCATCCTGTCGAACTTAAGCGTTTCTCCCACAAGAAGACCCCTTGATACCAGTGTTGCCTGCGGTACGACTACTTCGATATTGCCTTCCTCGTCGACTCCTTTTTCGGAATACATCTCACCGCTTATCATTTTCGCGTGCTGATCGAGGTCGGTCATCATAGAAAGCGAAAGGTCAATGGAATCCGCATCGGCCCTGTTTATGTCGGACTTTGCCACAGCTCTGAAGATACTGTAAGAATATACCGACATATATTCCTTAACGCCGAGTACCTGATATATTTCCTTTGAATAGTTCTCTATCTTGCCGAGGGTTCCCTTTTTATCCTTGTTGCAGTTTGCTCCCATACGGATCAGCATAGGCCATCTGCCTTCGGATGCCGTATACTTGGTAAACTCGTCCTGAAGCATGCGGTCATAAGCCGCCTTCTGATAAAGAGGGAAGCTCACGGTTGTCGCTATAAGGAGAACACATCCCAAAAGGAGGCTCAGGTTCATCCACTTTTTCTGCCACATTTTTTGCAGCATTATTCCAAGCATATTTCCATACCCTCCGTGATATCTCCGTATGCTACCCAGTAATTGGCCGCGTCGGCCCCGCCTGCATAAAACTTGACGAGTCTGACATCTCCGTCCTGCCCCTTTGTTATGACATAAGTGTCATTTCCTGCTTTGTATACCGCATTCTTCGGGACAAGAAGAACGTTGTTCATGTCTTTAGCCATGACGCTGACCGTATATCTGCTCCTGCTCCAGTATCCGTTCTGCATATTGGAGCCGGATTCAACCAGTTTTTCCATATCTTCGTCGTTTATCTTGACCAGGGCATATCCCGTATTAAGGTCCTTGGAAGTGATCCCGTAGGGGTTAAGCGTGACAACCTTTCCCTGAAGATCCGTTCTGTCACCGTTCTGGGCCTTTATCGTTACCGTTGCATCATTACCGTATGAAAGCAGGCCCTTATCCTCGACAACTATATAACTTGATACATTTGGTGAAACCTGTAAAAGCCTGGTGTCGTATGCTATGAGTTCTCCGTCCTTAAGGTCACTCATATCGGTCACAAGACCGTCATAAGGTGCCTTTATATCTATGATACCCGTATACTTTGTAAGCTTATCAAGCTGTTTTTGCAGATGCTCTATCGAACGCTCTCTTTCCCTTATCGCACGGTCAAGAGAATTGAGTTCATCCTCATCGTTTGTTTCGGTCTTCTGAGCATATAGATCGACCAGCCTCTCCTGCTGTCTTTGGATCTTTCGACTGATCCTTCCCGACTCAACATCGTCACTCGTTACCTCTATCCTGCAAAGCAGCTGTCCCGCGCTCACCTGTTCGTAGCGGTCAACGCACATCTCCTTGATGTAGCATGTGCCGTTCTTTGCGGGATTGCTGATCCACTCTGCCGAAGGATAGAACAGGTATCCGTCGGTCTGGAAATCGTTTGCAACGCTGCCCGTCTTGATCTTTTCGGTCTTTGTACCGAGATCGTAAGGAGCATCATAAAGGATCTTATCGCCTTCATTGACGCCGTAAGTTATCTGCGTATAGCTGCCGTCGGACACACCGGTCTGGACAGGAGTATATACGCTCTCTTCTCCGTTAAGGACATATACGAAAAAGCCCGCTTCATCCTTGTTTACCGCATCCTTGGGGACACAGAGTGCATTGGTGATCTGCCTTTCGACTATTACAACAACGGCAAACTGACCCATCTTAACTTCATCGTCAGGATCGGCGATCTTGAACGTTGAATAAACCGCATCGTTTTTCTGAAGAAGACGTCTGTATTCCTCGGGTTCCATGTTCTCGTATACGATCTCATATCTCTTACCGTCTACGATCGCATAAAGATCGACGGCTTTATTCGCGATCGATTTGCTGACGAATTCACACCTTATCTCCTTGTCCGAAGGATTACCGACCGCACTTACGACCGTACCCTGCGGGATCGTATCTCCGGGATTATAATAGCTCGTGGCAACTACAACACCGTCCATTGTCGAACTGACGCTGCCCTCGTGTTCTTTTTCCTGAAGTCTTTTTATCCTCTGAAGATTGTAATTATATTCAAGTTCGAAAAGTTCCTGTTTCTCTATGTATGACTGCTCGAGTTTTTCCCTTGACATTACCGCCTGCTTATAAGAGCTCTCGGACGGCATCACCGATTTTGCCCACATGGCATACATCTGATCTTCTTCGTTCTCGGGTTCCCAGTTCTTCATATCCTGATAAGCGACAGAAGCCTTGTATTCAGCCTTTTTTGACTTCGAAAGATCGTAGACGTAATCCTCAAGATAGTCCGCAAAAGACTCTACCAGTTCCGCATTTTCTTCCTCTATCTTCTCCACGTCATCCTCTATGCTCTCGGATCTTGAGTAAAAGATGGGATCCCCCGATGATATGCTCTCACCGGGAAGAACGGCATATGAACTGAAAGGCTGAGACGATTCATAGGTATATTCCACGGTGTCGGGACATATCACTCCCGAATAAGTACTTACCATGTCTATATCTCTGAAAGCCGCTTTTTCATACCCCTGTACGGTACCCACGGGCTCGATAAGCTCCACGACAGGCATTACATCCTCAGTCGCACCGTCCGCTGAAGAAGAGCACCCCGAAAGAGTGAGCACGAGCAGGGAAAACGCTGTTAAATTGGCGATCATCCTGCGTTTCATCATTTATATACTACCTTATCACCTTCGGATAATCCTCCGGTTATCTCTACTTTATCGTCGCCGGTAAGTCCGGTTTCTATCCAAACCATCTGCCTGAAATTATTTTCATCCAGTACATAAACATAAGGCTTTTCGTCGGCATAATAGATCGCACCGAGCGGAAGGCTCAGGACATTTTCCCTCTTCTCGAGTATGATCTTCAACGTACCCGTGGTACCGACATCAATGCCTTCGTTTTCGGGGCCGCTAAGGATATCAAATCTCTGGATCTCACCCCAGGAAGAGATGTTGTAAGGAGTAAGCTCGTAATCTCCGGAAGCGTTTCCGTAAACGATGCTCATCTCGATCACGTCACCGTCCTTAAAGCGTTTCAGACAGTCTTCATCAGAAGATTCAAAGAATCCAGATCTGCTGTCCACTATCTTCATGACTACCTCATCCTTCTTTGATGTGGATCCTTCGAGGTGGTCCTTTACGGAGTATACGGTCCCGCTCATCGTGGCACATATCTTACTACCCGATTGTTCACCCTTGAGTTTCTGCAGCTTCTTCTTATCAAACTCTATCTCATCGTTGTAATCTTCGCGCCTGTAATCATAGTCGCGTTCTATGGATTCAATGTTCTTATCATATTTCTTGATGTCGTCCTCTTCTTTATCCGTATAGTAAACAAAGCTGTTATAGGCGCTTTCTTTGTCAAACTCCTCAGCCTTGTCCAGATAACCAAGAAGGAGGGTGTTCTTTGCTATCTTATATTCGAGTTCATCGATCTGAGCGCCCAGATTGTCTTCCGAAAGCTCGATCAGAAGGTCACCGGTATTTACCGAGTCACCCACATTTACATGTACCTTTGAGACCCTCTTTCCGCCGACGGGGAATGAAACCGTCTGTTCCCTGGTCTGCGTATATGTACAGGTAACGGACTTTGAAAGGATGACATCATCCCTGGTAACTGCGATAAGTCCGTATGGTATGCTTTCTTCCTCGGGTTCTATGACAACGATGTTCTCCTCCTCCGGCTTGCTGCATCCCGAAAGAGTTAAGCACGCAAAAAGAACGGATGTTAATAGCATCCTTCCGAAGGCAGGTATTATTCTGTTGTTTCCATTAAAGTGAACGTATTTCCTCATACTCTAAAGTATAATAATTCCTTTGCATAACATATACTTCTCATATATTGCGGAATTATCTAGCGTTTTTTGCATTTTGGGCTTATACGGACATATCCGACATGTAAAAAAGATCCGCACAAAGCGTGCGGATCTTATGAGCGTTAAAAGATCACTTGACTATCCTTATTCCCGTAAGCGCAACCTGGTCTCCGGTAAGTGAAAAATAAATATCTTCGATTCCGTCGTTTATGGTGGTCACACTCTTTACGGACATACCGAGATTTTCGGTGATCATCGTTATCCTGTTATTTTTCCTCTCGAACCTTACGACACAGTCAAAGCCCTCTTTATTGGCCTTCTTCCACGCATCCCAGCCTGCAAAGTTCTCTTCCTGACTTGCCACGGTCCTGTTCTCCGAAAGTTCTACCGTTCCGATCTTTTCTCCGTCAAGCCTTACGAGTGCATATTCCCTGTAGCCTTCACCTCTGACTTTTTTATCATCGGAATAAAACAGCACAAAGTAGGGACAATGCCAGATAAGCCTTGCGGTAGGAAGACTCATCGTATGGAAAGAAACTCTCATCCCGTCTATTACGGGAATGCCTTCGGTCGCGTCGGTCCTTTGCCCGTCGATCTGGATATTCGGAATATCTCCTTCGGGAACATTTTTAATATAGCTGATCTCCTCGGCTATTCTCGGTATATAGTCGATCGGAACCTCTTCATCGGCTTCGGTTATGCTGACATCGAAGATATCGCACTCTTCACCGGTGAGCGAAAAATACGCAAAACGGGAACTGTCGGGAAGCGCGATCGTAGCCTCTACCGTTCTTAATCCGTCATCTATCCTTATGAGGATATGGTCCTTGCATTTTACCGCCTCGACATCATATTCGATCTCTTCCGAAGAAACCTGTTTTATCTGCCTTGTAGGTTCATGATCTATGATACCTGTTTTAAGTTTCCTGGCTCCGGTCTCGGTCGAGTGACCGTCAAACCAAAGCTCACAATATTCGAAGTAATTCAGCTCGCCGATGGTCCTCTCATCTTCATGGACACGTCCGTCAAGCGAATCAAAAATGATCATCGCAGGCGGCCGTGATTCCGAGGACGTCTTCGCGACAGATGAATACTTAAGATGGATCCTGGTCGGTCTGGGGCTTAACAGAACACCGTCTGATGTCACGCTCCTGTATTCACCGCAATGCAGTTCGTTATTTCCCGCAAGCTCTCTGACCGCAGCTCTTTCTTTCATCCGGTATTCCGTATCCATATCTATAAGATGCTGCATGACCTTGGATATTTCGGGATCGAACTGGGTTCCCGCACCCTTAACGATCTCTTCACGGACCAGCTGTTGGGGGATCGCATCCCTGTAGCTTCGGTTTGAAGACATCGCATCATATGCATCGGCAACGGAAATGATCCTTGCTATCTCCGGGATATCGTCTCCCTTCAATCCTACGGGATAACCCTTTCCGTCATATCTTTCATGATGGAAATGCGCTCCTATGCTGAGGTAGGGATATTCATTGATACTTGAAAGAATCTGATTACCCATGGCAGGGTGCTGTTTTATGATTTCATACTCCTCGGGAGTGAGTTTTCCTTTTTTGTTTATGATACTGTCATCGATACCTATCTTTCCGACATCGTGAAGCAGGGCGGTATAGTAGATCTTGTAACATTCTTCGGCAGAACGACCCATTGCCCTTGCTATCCTTTCGGAATACTCTGCAACTCTCAGCGAATGACCGTGCGAATAAGTGTCCTTTGCATCTATTGCGTTTACGAGCGCGGTCGCGGTCTGTTCGAACAGATGCTGTGAGAATTTCTGCTGATCCTTCAGATATTCGATCTCAACGGATCTGAAATTATCTATCTTCTTGTTACTCAGATGGATGATAGTTATGGCTACTATCGTGAAAAGATCACTGAAGATTCCCTGTATGCTTGCCAGTTCCCCGCTGACGATTATGTTCCTGAAGATCCACGGTAACTGGAAGAGCAAAAGAACAAGGGCGGTAATATAGCCGCGCTTTTTATAAAAGACTGCAAGGAACATGACACAGATATTGGCAAACGAAGAAAAAACTCCGGTAAAAGAAGCAATCGGGACCGGATGACCCATTATCATGTAAACTCCGTCCATCTTTGCTGCTCTTGCTGTCATAAAATACGACAACAGATAAAGTACGAGCAGCAGAAAATAGAATACGACAGAAGGCTCTCCCGGCTTAGGAAGAACCGTGAATTCTTTTATAAGACGTTTTTTGGAATCTTTATTCCCCATCATATCTCTCCAAGACCGATCGAAATATTCCGTGATCAAATAGATTATCAGGATAACAGTATATCACACTATGTATAACCGCACTATACATGATTATCCTGCATTCACATAAATATCCTTTTCGTTTTGAGCTCATAAAAAGGGTGGTGCCCGGAAAACACCACCCTAAAATTTCATTTCAGTAAGTTAATATCTTAACTCTTACTTATTGGCATCGTCTATGTAAGACTTCCATGTATCTCTGATAGCTTCCTGAGCTTCTGATACAACAGAGTTAGGTCCGATGCCCCATACGAAGTCAGGTCCTAAGTTGAGGTTAGGAATAAGACCGTGGAATGCGATCGTTCCGTACTTGGGTTCTGACATCATTGTGATAGTCTCATCAACTGCTCTTGAGTCGAAGATACCTTCACGTGCTGTTGAAAGGAATCCGTTGTAGTTCTCGTAACCAACGGGATCGTCGGTAAAGAGGTTCCAAGCGAATGCGATCTTCCAAGCTCTGTCAGCATCGTAGCAAGCAGGGATACAAGCAGGGTTGTTAGACCAAACGTTGACATAGTCTGTTCCGTGAGGTCCCTTAGGGAACATTACGAATCCGACTTCATCCTGCATATCCTGAAGGAAGTTACCGGGTGTTCCGCAGTACTCATCATCAACCATGAATGCTACAGATCCGTTGATAAACTCTTCCTTGTAGTAATCCCATTCTGCTCCCTCGGGATCATGCTGGTCATACTTTGTGAACATATCAACAGTCCACTCAAGGGCTTCTGTTGTCTCAGGAGACTCAAGGTTATAGAAGTAACCGTTAGCATCCTTACCAACATAAGAACCGCCGTTAGAGAAGATGGCAGCTGTTGTCATGTTACCTTCGTTAACGGTAAGACCGTAAACATCATCTACACCGTCGTTATCGGTATCTCTCTGGCACTGACCCATAAGCTCGTCGAACTTATCCCATGTCCATGTGCCGTCAGCCTGCATGTCATAAAGTGACTCGGGATCGATACCTGCGTCTGTAAGAACTCTCTTGTTGAAGTATACACCTGTACGTGCTTCAGAAAGTCCTGCATACATACAATAAATTGAATCACCCTTAGCGTACTGCTCGTGAAGCATGTTGTTCTGGAACTTGTCCTGAGAGAAATCAAGGCAATCAAGAGTAGCAAGGTCATACATAAGTCCGTTAGCCATAGCTGATGTTACAGCCGGGTCATCACGAAGTGTGAATACATAGTTAACATCGTCGCCACCTGTTGTACAGTAGTCTACGAAATCCTGAGGAGCGCTGCCCCAGTCAGAGATAGCCTGTTCCTTGATGGTGAAGTTATAGGTCTCCTGTGCCCAGTCTCTCCACTCCTGACGAGCTTCTTCATACTCGTTGGCAGGTTCAGCGGGCTCATCGGGTGACCACCAGTTACGGATAATGATCTCCATTCCGCCGAGGTCATAAACATTACCGTCTGCGTCTGTCAGCACTGTGTAAGGGCTAACTTCCTCTTCTTCAGCGGGTTCTGCTTCAGTCTCGGTAGAAGCCGTATCCGTTGTCTCTGTTGCTGTGTCTGCAGCGGGCTGATCTGCTGCAGGAGCTGCTGCCTGATTTGCAGCACCACAAGCAACGGCGCTCATAGCCATAGCTGCTGCTGTTGCTGCTGCTAAAGCTTTCTTTGCCATAGGCTTTTTCATATTTTTTCCTCCTTAAAAGATGTTGATGGATCACTATTGATTCACCAATCTATATACGGGTCTTCCGAATTTTCCGGGTCGGATGACCAATACAGACTCAATTATACCACATTTATATGCATATTCAAACTTACATTTTAATACCGGTAGAGCTGATACTTTCCACGAACTGTCTCTGGGCAAAGAGATAAAGGATGATGAGCGGCATGATGATCATCAGCGTTCCCGTTGCAAGGATACAGTTTGAATAAGCGATCGATATGGTGGTCTTAACTCCCGTTATTCTCTGGATATACGCGCCGAGCGAATCCACGATCCTGGCAAGTGAAGTACTTACGAGAGGCGTTCCGCCGAGGAACATCTTTGAATAAAATCCGTCGGTCCACTGCCATACGAAAGAGAACAGGAAGCACGATGTGATGATGGGCTTGGCTTCGGGAAGCATGATCCTGAAGAAGGTCTTCAGTGTTCCGCATCCGTCAACGTAAGCAGCTTCCTCAAGATCTCCGGGTATATTGCGGAAGAACTGTCTTATCATAAAGATATAAAGTCCGTTCTTAAGACCCATACATCCCGCACTCATCAGATAATAAGGAAGGATCGAACCTCTGAGGTTAACGGTCTGCCCTTTTATCAGCTTAAACAGCCCCAGTATGTCAAAGAACTTAAAGTGCAGATGCAGCGAACTCGATATGGTCTGCGGCGGTATCAGGATAACAAGGATAACACAGGCAAACCAGAATTTCTTTAACGGGAATTCGAATCTAGCAAATCCATATCCGACCAGCGTGCAGACAAATATCTGGAGCACCGCTATCGTCAGCGATATGACTATCGAATTCTTCAATGACTTGGAATAAGTCATGAGTTCCGCCGCCAGCTTGTAGTTATCGGTAGTAAAGTGCTCGGGTATCGAAATGACGATCGGATTGTAAAGATCCTGTTCCGTCATGAAGCTTACCGAGATCTTGTTAAGTATGGGCTGAAGTATGAGGAAGCACAGACCGAAAAGCAGGATGAACCTGGCTATGCTTATGCATACGTTCATTATCTTCCTCTTAAGGAGATATCCGCCCGACTTCCGGTTTCTTTCCCAGAATTCACTTTTATTCTTCTTTACCTTCATCTTATCATTCATAGTAGTAAACCCCCCTAGAGATCAAGCCTGAGGTTATTCCTACAAAGGCAAGGATAATAAGGAAATATACCCACGACATGGCTGATGCCGCTCCGTAATTCAGCTGATCGATCATGACAGTCTGGATCTTTTCTATTACCTGGTTGTCCGAACGCATGCAGAAATCTATTACGGTGTATATCCAGTTAACAAGGAACAGTGAGCTTATCATGGGGAATGTGATCTTCCACAGACTCTCCCACTTCGTGCATCCCTCTATATCGGCTGCTTCGTACATGCTCGAAGATATCGTCTGAAGTCCCGAAAGGAATATGATGATCTGAATTCCCGAAGCTATCGCCACATCATAGATATTGTCGATGATCTCAAACAGTGTCTCAAGAGCTCTCGTACCTACTCCGGCAGTGGTAAGGATCGTTTCGAGACCGTCCGTGATGCTCACGCCCGTGGTCGTTACCTCTATCTGCTGGGCAAGGGTGGCCATCAGCTGGTTATCCGTTTCAAGGCCGAGGATAACTCCCGAAGAAAGGATAACGGGAAGGAAGAAAACGGCACGGACCAAAGCTCTTCCTTTGAAAGTCTGGTTAAGTATCAGCGATACAAAGAAGCTGAAAACTATGATAGCCAGCGAATAGATTATCATCCTCGAGATCTCTTCAACAAGGAATCTGTTAAACTCGGGATCTACCAGGAATGCCTGCTTGTAGTTCATCAATCCCACCCAGGTCTGTGAAAACGTGGCGGATCCGAGTTCAACCGTACTGAAGCTCATATATGCCGACTGAAAGAAGGGCTTGACCATGAAAACCAGGAAGCCTATCAGGAACGGCGATATGAACATATATCCCGCTATGGCCTTTCTCTTTTGCAGACCTGCAAGTTTGTTCTTCTTTTTCTTCATCATCTTCCTCCGAAAAGATCGCTCTATCTGACTACTTTATAGTCTCTGGCAGGAACCGTAACGGAACCTTCCGTATAATCTTCGTATCCGTAATTGACATATACCTTTGTCCCGTCTTCGTATTCGGTGAGGGAAACCGTTTCCGTCAGATTGTCATGACCAGTCATCTCTTGACAGAAGGTATGTCCGAGTTCGGAATTGTATCTGTTATAAGTGTCTACTATATACTGATGGCAGGAATCAAAGTTCGAACCGTAGTATTCGGTATAAAGCGTCTTCTGCAGCGCAAATGCACTTTCCTTCATTATCGAGAACGAAAGTCCTGCACCGTATTCAGCGCTGTAAAGCAGTGCATCCTCCGCGTTACCGCAGATATTGAGCGGACGTCCGGCATAATCTATATAGCCGTGGATCGCCAGCTGATAGAAGGGAACACACTCATCGATGATCGTGTATTCGCTTCCGCGAAGGTCCATGCCTGTAACAAAATCAACGTATGGTATCGCATAGTCGTTACCCATATTGATCATCACCTTGGTTGAGTCAAGGCTCTTGAACCTGTCTTCATGAAGCCTTGATACCGCTTCTCTTGAATAGGACTTCTTTTTGTAGAAATCCGATGAAACATCGCGTCCGTCATTTTCAAAAGCTGCGCCGACACCGAGATCCTGTGCATATTTTACCAGGTTGTCAGACATCTTTGCGGCAACTTCGGTATGGAGCAGATAATAAGGATCCAGATCGTCTCTTTCGGAATAAGTGGTACGCGAGTATTCCATCAGCTGGGCTCTTTCCTTACTGATGAACTTGGCCGCATCGGTATATGAGAAGAATCCGTCGAGCAGATTTGAATCAAAGGCGTACTGGGTAATACCGTTAAGGTAAAGGTTTATCCCGAGTGAATTGGCCGTATCGCACAGGTTTTTAAGATCCTTCTTGGAGCCGAGTGACGAATTGAGCTTTATACTCTTTAATATCTGCTGTCTTACTCCTCCGTTACACCATCCGAGCAGCTTGACCGACATATTGCTCAAACCTTCATCATGAAGCGTGCTGAGTATTGAAGCTGTTTCCTTAAAGGTCGTAAGCTTTAAGGGACGTCTCACGGGTACTCCGACGATCTGCTTGATCTTGTCTATGGCTCCTATCACCTCGATGTTGACGGGAACATTTGAATCCGTATTGAGTTTCAGATAATCGCCGTACTTATCCTTGAGATAATCGCCGTAATCCTTCGCCATATCCACATAGCTGTTTGAAGATACAAAACTGTATCTTTGTACGATGGATTCCTGGGGAAGCTTTTCAATGTATTTGTAGATATCGGAATTTGCTATGTCTCCGACATCGTACTGTTCTCTCTGTGAGATCGAATAGATCGCGTTTACAAAATTATATGAATGGTTCTTTCCGGCTATATCGGCCTGGATCGAAGCATATGTTCTTCCGTCCTCGAGTATGCAGATGAAGGAATCATCTCCGCTCGCAACTCCGTATACTCCGTAATATGCTCTCGTGTTGTGAACGACCGCATCACGCGAAAGACACATATCCCATCCGTATACATTAGCGTAATAGGTGGCCTGTGATGTCTTGCCGTTATTAAAGTTAATGAGGCTTCCGCCACCTTCCGGAACGAAAAGATATCCTTCGTCAGACTTGCCTCCCGCTCCGAAATAAGGAAGCGGAGTAAGTGTATATATAGGATAATCCTTTTTGTACTCGAGAGAATCGAACGGAACCTCCACAACGAGGTCATCCCCGTCAAGTCTGTATATTATGCTCGCATTGAAGATCGGCTTGTCCGAAGATCTCTCGGAAAAGTCAAATTCCTTATCGGCTACATAATCTTCATAAGTATAACCGACACCTTCGAAGATCCCCTGCAGCTTCTTACGCATCTGTTCCTTGGTGTTGGAACGAAGAACGTATAATACCTGATTGGCAAGTTCCGGATAATTCTCCAGAAGCTCTTCCTTGTTGTCCTTTTTGCCGAGCTTATTGATGTCGTATTTTTTGTAATACTGTGAAACCGTGTCGGAATCCTTATTGTCCATACCCGATGTCCATTTCTTATAGTTGTCCACCGTAAGTACGGGAGGGATCACGTATTCCTTCTCAACGTTACCGAGCGAATAATTGACCCTGATATAATCATCGCCCTGCTCTATCTCGTAGATACCGTTAAGGATACTCTGCTCATAAGCATTGAACGAAGTTTCAAGTCCCGTCTCGACCGCATAGGAAATAAGCAGGGGCGACTGAAGCTTGTTCTTCTCCTCGGGAAGTGCCGATGAATCGTTCTCGGCTCCTTCGGGATTCGAATACCATATCTTATGCGAATCCTTCACTTCAACCGAAAACTGGGTGCTGGTGGGATCCATGGTAAACTTGATCGCATCGTTTTCCATGACGATGGGTTTGTCATCGCCCGCAAATGCATGGATCTCTATGATCTCCTCTTCCACCGGTGCATTCTGGTAATTTATAACGACAAAAACTCCCGTGAGTATTATCGCCGTCAGGATAACAGGAAAGATAAGGCTCTTTAGAAATTCCTTTATCTTATTGTTGCGTTCAGTCTGCTTTTCAATATTTACATGCTTTTCTTTTTTCATGTCCGCTCCAAAATAACTAAACTTTATGAAAGCCCGAAGGCGCTATAGCCTGAAAAGGAATTCCCTCACAAGGGAGATGATGTAGAATACTCCCTGCGATACCATGCTGAAGAAGATCATCAGGATGAATATCATTACCAGCATCGCAAAAAGCGAAGCCACCGTGAACAAAAGGTTCTTACCGGCCGAGAACTCATGTATCTGACCCATTCCGACAACGATCCATACGGCGCAGTATATGAGTGAGATCACGCTGAGTACCGAATAGAACTGCCCTTCTTCCACAGTTACAAAATTACTGAAGATCATGAGCGGGAACTGGATGATCGGATAAGGAGCAAGTCCGTAACAGGTGGCCATATATACCTGTCCAAGTCTTCCCTTTCCGTCAAAGAGCGTTGTGAGCGCCCAGTTTCCGATGACCCATAAAGCCAGCGGAAAAAGGATACTTCCGATATAAAGGAAGATATTTACTTCCTCCCAGTATACCTGTACGAATATAAAGCTCGTGAACCTGAGTCTCATGAGCCTGGCCATGATGGTCAGGATGAGGATGGTATTTGCCGCCGCATAGGTTCCGCGCTTTTCGTGCGTAAGATCCCAAAATCCGTCAAGCGGATGCGTCATTATGTACAACGCAAACTTGAGCGAATCAAAATATCTGTTCCATGTTTCTTTTCTGGTCAATGCTGTGATCATGATTTCTCCCAATCTATATCCGCTATGTCAATCTCATGCTTGATCGACTTGATCTTTCCTATTCCCATGGGAATAAGGAACAATGCGATCAGAACGATGACTATGATGACTATATGCTCTTCCACCCATTCCTTACGATACTGTTTGAAGGCTTTTGAGTAGTTTTCATCATCGTATTTAACTTCGAAGTAATCCATAGCTTCTTTATATCTTTCCTGACGGAGCAGTGATCTTCCTATGCCAATATAAGCCAGGTCATAGTTTCCGTTGAGTTTCATCACCTCTTCCCAGGCTTTACCGGACTCTATATATCGGCCTTCGTCGAATTCCTCGATGGCATTGTAAACAAGTCCTCCGAAATGGGTCGGAACGAATACCGTGATCGCACAATCAAGGGTATCAAGCACGAGAAGATCGTGATCAAAGTGTTCTATCGCAACGGGGCGTCTGAAATATCCGTCCATGTTTCCGTTTCCTCCGAAAGCAAAGACAAGATGTCCCTGATCGTCGTATCCGAAGCAACGTCCCCTGTTCCTGTCAAGACATACGAAAATATCGTTGGGGAACACCGTAACATCCGAGAAATATGAAGGGCCTTCATATCCTCCGCCGGATCCCATATGGATATCACCGTAGATCGGCCACTCACCGTTGCGTACCATGATATCGTTACCCATGAGGTTGATCTTTCTTATGGCATCTGCTTTATCAGCCCTTAGATCTTCCCTTGTAACGGCACCCGTACATGCGTACACAAAACCTTCATGGTCCATGTAGATATTGTCATACTCGGTGGGAACAAAGGATTCCATCTGGGCTCTCTGTGCCTGTGTCGCAAATTTCTTCCAGAGGTAATCCATGAAATCAAATGTAACCTTTGTCGCACCGACAAATCCCGAAAATGTTCCGTCGGGCTCATACTTTATAAGACCTTTGTTGATACCCGTCGCTATACAGTAAACTCTCTCGGCCGTGTCGACGGCAAGCTTGCTGGGCTGGAACGTAAGCTTGGGATCGAGCGTATTATCGACGGGCTTTACAAACTCGAGCAGGAAGTTGAAATCGGGATCGAGTTTTAACACCCTGGCATTTCCCTTGTCGGCGATAAAGAAATTGCCGTCTTCGGAAATCGCTATGTCCGTAGGTCCGCTGAACGTATTGTTGTCGGCACCCTTAAAACTGTCTATTATCCTTACGACCTCGAGTTTTTCCGAAGAAATCCTCTTGATCTCTATTATCCTGTTATTACCGGTATCGCATAAGTAGAGAAGATCCCCGCTCACGAAAAGACCTTCGGGATTCTTGAGTTTTACTTCAAGACCCAGATCGGATGATGTGAAGACCTTGCATACTGTGTAAAAATCGGGCGAATCCTGAACGTCTCCCCAGTAATCGAGATTGTAGGTATAACTTATCTCACCCGTTGCGGGATCTTCCGCGAACGCGCAAAGCGGTATACCCGTTGCGATCACCGTGCTTAATACGATTGCAAATAATCTTTTAAAGACTTTCTTCATACAACAACCTCTTTAGTCTTTTAATCCTGAGCTTGCCATCGTCTCAAGGATCTGGCTCTCAGAGAAAATAAATATAGCGATCGGAACTATCATTACCACTACCAGTACCGCAGCTCCCTGTCCGGTTCTGGCGATACCTCCTGCCTGGATCTGCTGAAGTGCATAGACAAGAGTTTTTCTTTCTTCGGAATAGATGTATGTGGAAGCCTTGTTGTTCCACAGAGCCTGAACGGAGAAGATGATAAGTGTCATCCATGCAGGCTTAACGTTGGGCATTACTATTCCCGAGAATACCTTCCACTCATTGGCGCCGTCTATCTTGGCAGCCTCGATAAGAGAGGTCGGAAGTCCTTCCATGAACTGCTTCATAAGGAAGAATCCCATGGGTGAAGCAAATGCGGGGATTATTATAGCCCAGTATGTATCTATCCAGCCGAGTTTGTTGAGGATGATGTAGTTGGGGATCGCTGTTGCATATCCCGTGAACATCATGGCTACGGTTACGACTTTGAAGAATCCCTGCGCACCGGGGAATTCATACTTGGCCAGAACGAAAGCTCCCATTGATGCTATGATCAGATGTCCCGCTGTTCCTACCGCCGTGATAAATACGGTATTGAACAGGTATCTTGAGAACGTTACCCATGATTTGCCCATGGTTATGAACAGATCGGAGAAGTTATCAAGTGTCGGGTGCTGTGCAAAGATCGTGGGCGGGAACTTGAACAGTTCGTCCAACGGCTTCAATGCGGAACTCACCGCATATATGATCGGGAAAGCCATGACAAAGGCAACCAGCGCAAGGAACACATACAAAGCAATGTCGCCTCCTATAGAGCGGTTGGGCTTCCTTTTCTTGATCAGCGGCTTACGATATTCTTTTTCCTGTACTTCTTTTTTTGCTTTTTTGCTCATCCTTACGTTCCTACTCTTCTTAACAGTGCCTGAATGGCTTTATTACATAAGATCATGATCAGGAATAATACCGTAGCTATCGCACAGGCATATCCCATCTCAAATCTGGAATAACCATAGTCGAAAAGGTGCGTGACGATCGTTCTTGCCGCATAGTCCGTACTGGGATATCCGCACAGCGCCATCGTGACGTCGCAGACACCGAATGCCTGGGTTATGCTCATTACCGCACCGAACATCAGCATGGGCTTCATATTGGGAAGCGTGATGTACCAAAGCTCCTGCCATCTGTTCTTGATACCGTCCATGTAACCTGCTTCGAACTGGGCCTTATCTACACCCTGAAGTCCGGCAACGAATGAAAGGAATCCTGTTCCGAGACTCATCCACAGTATAACCAGCATACAGATCGGAAGCATGTATGTGGGATTGATGAGCCAGAGGATCGGGGCATCTATGATACCCATGTTCATCAGTATCGCGTTAACGTATCCGTATGCATCTCCTCTGAAGAATACCGAGAAGATAACGTAACAGTTACCTGCGATCGAAGGAGCATAGAATACGATGACCGCTACCGAACGTACCCATCTGGGAAGCTCGTTGATGAGCCATGCAAAAAGGAATGACATGATATATCCCAGGGGACCCGTTATGATGGCTATCATGAACGTGTTCTTTATACTCGTCAGGAAGATATCATCTTCAAGCACCAGCGAGATGTAGTTCTGAAGCCCTATGAACCTCGGGCTCTCGAGGATGTTGTAGTAGGTGAAACTGAAATAGATCGACGCTACTACGGGGAAGATGAAGAACATGGCAAACAGTATGGCATACGGTGCCAGGAATGCATAACACATCTTGGCGCGCTTGGCCTTTTTCCACGCTATCTTCGCATTATGTTTTCTTAACTTGACATACTTGTCGAAAAATTCTTTCATGCTGATCCTTCCGCTTATTGCTTAACGGTATCGTCCTCATATACAGGCATACCGAACTCCTTACGTTTCTTTGTGATCTCTTCGTCTATCTTTATCGAGTAATCTATGATCGTCTCTCGCGAGTCTTCTTTCTTGTTTATAACCTTACGTATGGCGTTCGAGATATGACGACCGGTAAAGTATCCTCCGGGAACTTCCCTGATACCGGTGGTCTCATCCCACTGTGCATTGAGCACCTCGATATCGTCACTGCTCCATGAGAGGTTAGAGAACGCATCCCTGTTGGCTGTCGCATAACGGGCTGATGATCCGAGCAGTGCTTCTATCTCCCTACCGAATCTGACCTGCGTATCGGGCGTTGCCCACCACTTCATGAATTCCCACGAAAGCTTCTTGATCTGTTCATCATCGGAAGCGATCATCATCGTTGCGGACCCTGTGATAAAGTCAGATCTGTCGATATAGGTGCTGCCGTCAGCATTCGTATACTCCGTACCGGGGATAAGGGTGAAGTCCCAAAGTCCTCTTATTTCGGGAGCCGATACCATCAACGTATTATATGTGCTGTAAGGTCCTATGATTATCGGCATCTCTCCAGACCTGAAACGGCTGACCGAATCATAAACGGTAGGAAGTCCGTAATCATTGAAGTATCTGATGTAATCATCGAATGCGCTGACACCTGCCTCATCATCAACGCGGGTCTTAGTGCCTGCTTCGTTATACATGTCTCCACCATACTGGAACAGCAGTGAGAAGTACATCGAAAGATCCGGTACGTTACTCATTACAGCTGTTGATGCGGTTGCGACCGTAGAAGAACCTGCTGCCGTCGGGATTCCGACAGAGAGGTTGTTACCCTGAATGGTAGGAAGCATCTCTATGAGTTCCTTCCATGTATTCGGAGGTGTGAGTCCGAGTTCCTCAAGTACGTCCTTTCTGTAGAACATAACGTTGAATGTCTGTGTCTCCGGAACTCCGTAAATATGCTCATCCAGTCTGTACTGCTCGTAAGAGCTTGCCGAATAATGCGAAAGCACATCCTCCCATCCTTCAAACTGGGTGATATCTTCGGATGCTTTACGAAGAGCGTAGTTGACCGGCTGATCGGCACCCACCGAAAGGACCACGTTCGGTCCTCTTCCGGCAAGAACCGCATTAAGGAGTGCAGAAGGATCAACTATCTCAACGTTGACCTTGATATTTGTATTCGGTGTAAAGTCGTCATCGATCATGGCCTTTAATATGGTTCCCTGATCGCGTCCGGTAAGCACCCATACCTTTACTATATCCGTAGCGTTCTCATCATATACATCTCCGACCGAATTGTAGTCCACGAAGAATGATGCAACGAACGACTTGGCTTCATGCCATGTTTTGGTCGCAAAATTGGCCTTGTCCTTCTTAACCTTTACGTTCTTTCCGGATACCGTGATGTAGTCGATATCAAGCTTTGTCTGCGAAAGGTTAAGTGAAGCGGTACCGAGTGCCGTTATATTATCCTTGAACGAAACGAATTCCGTAGTGATCTTATTGGGCTTCTTGCAGAAACGCTCAAGCTGCGTTGCCACAGTCTGGGCAGTTGCGATCTGATCGGCCTTCTGTCCCGAATATGCGACCATGTCATCAACTATCTTATAAAGTCTCTTTGACTCGAGATCCATGGCCTGCATGATCTCGGGGTAAGTCGTATCTATATGATAGTCTCTGTACTGGTCGGGATTGGCTCCGGTATAAACAAGCAGTTTACGATAGACCTGATTAAGTCTGTATGTGGAGTTCTCAAGTTCCTCAAGGATCGGTCCCATACCGCCGAGTGTTGCTTCCATCCTGATGGTATGAACACCCTTTGTAAGATAGAAATCAAGCGGTGTACCGTTCTCATCGGAAAGCGTCTTGCACTCCCAGTCATTTGCATAAGCGAACGAAACCTCACGGAGTTCTTTGAACGGAACTTCGCCGTCTATATAGACAGTCCTGTTGGAAACCGAGCCTCTGTTATAGTTCTGGCGGCCCTTGATCGTGATGTGATAAAGTCCGTCTTCGGGAACTTCAAAGTCCCACTCTATCCACTGTCCGTTATCACGCCATGTCTCACCGCCGACATAGTTAAGGACAGTGTAGGTCACACTGTTCGGAACTGTGGTCGGAGAAGACCTGTCATATTTAGCATATAATGATGATTCTGATCTGAACGTTGATTCTTCACCCTGAACGGTGTAAAGATAACTGTCTGCGGCCGATCCTGCATCCTTCGGACATGAGGCCTGATATTCCTCATATGATCTGTCTGAAGTAATACCCTTTAAAGAAAGGGTCTTTATGAGCATGGGTTCATTCTCGGCTTCGAGCGTGATCTCGTTGCTTCCCTTTTCAAGATAGAACTTATAAGGCTCCACAACGTAACCCATGTCATCCGTGAAATATGCATTCTGCCAGTCGAAGCGCTCAACCTGTGAAGGACGGATCTGGTTGCCCTGATTATCAACCCTGACTTCTCCTCCGTCAGTCCATATTCTGGTAAAAGTGATGTTCCTTGCATCTTCAAAAGGCATCTCGCCGTTTATATATACCGCTCTTTCTGCGGCCACTCCTCTTGATTCGGGAATGAGATATTCGACATAAAGATTATAGAATCCCGCTTCAGGGGCATTGACTTTGAATGTTACCACCGAATCGTTCGCGGTATAAAGTGCTTTGTAAGAACCGGAAGCGCCTTCGTAATTATCTTCAACCTTTACATCGCCTTCCGAGGTATAGTTGAAGATATCGATATCGATATCCGAAGAAGGCTCCGATGCTCCTTCATGTTCCCTTAAATATCCTTCATATGTTCCGATCCTCTCAAGTCCGCTGACATCCGCTGTCAGGTCCACTCCGGCATACTTATCAGAAAAATTATCTACTCCTCTTAACGAAAGCAGTACGCACAGTACTGCTATTCCTGCCAGGACTGAAAAAACTATGATGAGTTTCTTAAGGGTATCGTTCATATCGGTCTCCGTATAAATCTGATGTCACGGGCTAAAACACACGATCCGTGACTTTAGTATTAATTCTATAACCCGTCAAAAAAAGATACTTGTCAAATAATGCTAATTAATGTTCATTCATTGCTTGCGGCCTGGGCAAACACGTAAAAGGCCGGTTTGGGCTCGTAGTTGTCGTCAAAAAGGAGCGGCATCTGAGGCTTCTTTTTGGTGCTTCCTCCGCCTACGTTCGAAACATACTGAAGCCACGAGTATTTATCCACGGTACCCCAGAAAGTTATCCCTGTCACATCCACTCCGCCCGTGTTCTTAAGCGATTTAAGGGTATAGTAAAGAACGTTGTATCTCTTGCGGAGTTTCTCGTTTTCTTCTTCTTTCGTAGCTTCGGTACCGTCATAACCGTCCGACGCCCTGATATCGAGCTCGGTGATCTGTACTGAACCCACAACAGCCGCATATGCCTTTGCGGATACCTCAACATCATTGGCTGAAGGCTGGTCCATATTATAATGTCCCTGCATTCCCATGGCCGAGATCCTGGTTCCTTCTCCCGCAGGTCCTTCATTTTCCTTAATGGCCGTAAGAAGTGCAACTATACCGTTCCTCTTGGCCAGATTGGTCTCGTTGTAATCGTTATAGTAAAGTTCAAGCGTTTCCGGAGCATACTTGTTCGCATACCTGAACGCATTGATTATGAATTCTTCGCTGCCGTATACGTGGTACCAGCTTGAGTTGCTTCCGTGAGTATCCGAAGAGAGGGCCTCATCGGCCTTTTCCGCATCAGTACGGATCTTTCCCGCGTTGTCGGATACAGCCTCATTGACCACATCCCATCCGTAGAACATGTCCTTATACTTGCTGTCGGGTCCGGTAAAATGCTCAAGGACAGTCTTGATGTACCACTCAAGGCGCATGTCCATGGTCTTTTTATCAACATAGTCTTTTGATTTATCGTAATCCTCGTGGAAGAACCATTCGGGAGTCTGGGAATGCCATACAAGGACATGACCTCTGACCTTTATCTGCCGGTCAGGGTTCTGCTCGTTATATTCGTATATCTTATCGAGCATCGCCTCGGCTCTTGAAAAATCCATTACGGGAACGATGATCGTCTGACCGTTCAGCTCGTCCTCTACCGTTCCGGGACATGCACTGTTATGATATCCGAACAGGCAATCCGGTTTTAATTCATTTCCGAACGTAACGGCATTAAAGTGAGTCGTCATGATCTCAAATACCTTGGGATCATTTATCTCATCATATGTTACCGCACATCCTATGAACGTCCCGTCCATATCCTTCGGCACGCAGTCCCTCAATGCAGGCACTTCCATGTTGCTCATTTCATTCTCCTTTTCATCCTCTGCGGTATCCTCAGTGACATCCGCTTCGGTATCTTCAGTGGTCTCGGCTGTTTCGACCGATGTCGCTTCGCCCGTCGTATCGGCCGGCTTAACATCCTGGTTCACGCTCTGTAAATCTGAAGCGCCGCACCCTGAAAGTATCAGTGTTAAAGCAAGCACAAGGGCTGAAAGTTTAAGATTTTTCTTCATTGATCTCTCCAATCCGGATAGTTTGTTATAATTCCTCAAATATTGCTGAATTACGCAAAATATGCTATAATTTTTCCCGAATATTGCTATTTTTTGTTTTTCGTTTGACCGAGGTTATCGATGAGTGTTTTGGGTGACCCCATAAAAGACAGATCATTAAACAGCATAAACTGGGATTTTGCCGGATACCGTAAGTTATCCGGTACGCAGGAGCTTGTCGAATATCATCAGAATTCCTCCTGCAGGATCTGGCTCAACGACCAGACCGATGACTTCCCCACCCATTGGCATCAGGCACTTGAGATCATCATGCCTGTTGAAAACCATTATGACGTAACTGTCGGAAATACCGACTTTCATCTGATGCCCGAAAACATCCTCATCATACCTCCCGGTATGCTGCATTCCATCGACGCTCCGTCATGGGGCCAGCGTTTCATATTCATCCTGGACATCTCAAGCATAAGCGTGCTCAAGGGATTTGTCGGAATACAGGCTCTCATGGCCCATCCGATACTCCTTACCAGGCAGAGCTACCCTCTTATTTTTGACGATATATATCAGGTTCTCATCAAGATGAGGAACGAATATTTCTCTAACAGCGAATATGCGGAGCTGATGATCCAGTCTCTGATACTAAACATGTTCGTTAAACTCGGAGAACATCATAATAACGCCGATGAGCTCTTCCCCAACGTCAAGCTCGGAAAGCAGAAGGAATATGTAGCCAAGTTCAATCAGCTGCTCGAGTACATAGACGAACATTACATGGATGAACTGACTTTGGAAAGCATCGCTTCCATGGCCGGGTTTTCAAAGTTTCATTTTTCAAGGTTGTTTAAGCAGTACACCGATTTCACATTCTGTGATTATCTGTGCTACCGCAGGATAAAAGCAGCTTCCGAGCTTCTCGGAATGAGCGATCTATCCATAACCGAAGTTGCACTTAATTCGGGATTTCCCAGCATCTCAACATTCAACAGACTCTTTAAGCAGCAGCTCGGGTGTACCCCGCGCGAATACAGGGCCAAGAATCAGGTTTACTCATGACCTGAAAACGAACTTCGTAAATGTTGCTTCCCCGCCGGTTTCCTCGGTCGCGTAAAGGAAAAGGCCGAACCTCGCACCCGCAAAATGATCCAGACGGAATTTAAGCTGATGCGTATCTCCTATCCTGACGTATTTGTTATCCTTTAAGTAATAAAAATCGAGTTTATCGGTAAGTTCTTCAAAATTTGCTTTCAGGCAGAGAGTTACCGTACTCTCCTTAAGTCTTATCTTCTCGACGATATCCCCCGGCATAAAATCCACGGCGACTCCCACCTTATGAGGTTCGGAAGTCAGGTTTCTTACGACCTTTATAAGGTAATAAACCCCAAGTTCCTTCGTCACCGCCAGATATCCGTAGCAGCCCTGAAGCGCACATATTCCGGCTCTGTCTCCGTTCTTTAAGGCCGATGCATCAACGGTAACTTCAGCCTCACATCTGGGATATATCATCCTCTGTGTCAGTGTGTTCGGAGCATGAGTCAGATTGCTGCAGAGCTTGCCGGTACGTACCGTGAGTCCGCCTTCGGGTCGCAGGTAGAAAAGTTCCCTGTCCGGAACGTGATTCCACTGCCACTGTTTCTTTATCTGACTGTAATCATCGGATGAAGGATCTTCCTTTACAAAATCATCCGAAATGTTCAGTGGTTCATATCTGTAATACGGTCTTGAACTGGCGACTTCAAAATCATTCGGCACACGCCCGTTAACGCCGAATACCGGGAATCCGTCCTTAAAGGTTATCGGGCAAAGGACCGGCATCCTTCCAACAGCTCCGCTGTCCTGGAACATAACGGAATACCATTTGCCGCCCGGAGTATCCACGATACCGCCCTGTGCAACTCCCTGACCGAAGAAGCCTCTGTCATCGCTGAGCACTACTCCGCCCCTGAATTCTCCATCAATGCTGTCGGAAACAAAACAGCTCTCCGTCCTTCTCGTGAATTCGTCCTTGGGCCAGTTTATTACGAAAAGATAATATTTTCCGTTGATCTTATAAAAATGGGATCCTTCATATCCGAGTATCCTTTCGGTATTATCCACCAGGATGATCCTGTGGATCCCGCCCTCTTTTGGGCCGCTAAGATCATCCGAAAGCTCGGTCAGATAGATCTCTGTATTTCCGTAAATTATGTATTTTCTGCCGTCATCATCAAAGAACAGCGAAGGATCGTGGAAATATCCGTCTATAGTATGCTTTTCCCATTTGTCACATACATCCTTTGCGGTGAAAAGATAAGTTTTCTCCGAAAAATGCGAAATGAATACCGCATGGAAAAGTCCGTCATGATATCTTAAACTTCCGGCCCACATGCCCCCGGCATAGTTGGTGCTCTCAAGTTCAAGACGTTCGTCGGGAGAATCATCGAGAGTGTCAAATATGTACGATGCGATCTCCCAGTTTACAAGATCGTAAGAACGCAAAATAACACCGCCGGGCATGAAATGCATGGTGGTGCTTATCATATAATAGGTATCTCCTACCCTGATCACATCGGGATCCGGATAGTCAGACCTTATTATGGGGTTTATGTCGCGCTCATTTTTTCTCATGGTATGTAGTATACCCGTCACGCCGAACACAAACTCACTATCCATTGTTATTTACTTGTCAACTGTTGCGGTTTATACCATGAGGCACGAAGGACCGCGAGGCAGCCATATCTCTCCAACTCGTTGAGCCTGACACTCCGGCGAGCCCAAAGCCAAAAACATCTCACATATAGGCATTTCGATGTTTTTGTGGTCTCGCCTTCGTGGCTCATAATCGTTGTTCGGGATATGGCTGCCTCGCGGTCCTTCTGTCTATGGTGAGGCGGCGCGTCTGCTGTATCCCGGTAATGAATGTGGAGCAGACCGGCAGCTCTTAATATTCCCATGATCAGTCAGCAATTTCGCGACACGGATGTCGCGAAAAGACCCGACAAACAGGATGTTTATGAGGGTCGGTTGCGTACGTTTTGAAAACGTGAACGGGAATATTTAGAGATACCTGTCTGCGGAAGACTGAATTACCGGGATACAGCAGACGCGCCGCCTCCGTCAGACAGATAGAAGTCAGACAGAAAAAAGGAGCAGGTCGTATGACCTGCTCCGTAAATACAAATAGAATTGAATGATCCGCCAAGCGAATGAATTAACCGAGCTGAGCTGCAACTTCTGCCGCAAAGTCCTCGTTCTTCTTCTCCATTCCTTCGCCGACTTCGAATCTTACGATCTTCTTGATAACGATCGAAGGATCTACTGACTTAAGGTAAGCAGCAACTGTCTGCTTTCCGTCTTCAGCCTTAACATAAACCTGCTCAAGAAGGCAGATTTCTTTTTCGTTCTTTGCGATACGTCCGTCAACAAGACCCTTGAAGATCTTATCCTCGATATAAGAAGCCTTGTTCTCGAGACCGAGCTGTGCAAGAGCTGCTCTGGCTGCATCTGAAAGGAAGTTGAACAGATAGTTCATATTGCTCTTCTTCTCTTCATAGATGGCAACATCTTCATCGCTCCAGAGTTTTCCTGCAAGAGCCTTTTCGATGAGAGCATTAAGGATGGGCTTGGGTAAAGAAGCGGGATCGTTAAGAGCACTGTCTATCGTGATTTCTCTAATCTTAGCACGCTCGCCTTCAGAGATATCAGTCTTGCTGATATACTGGGGATTCATAGCCGCAACCTGCATTGCTACGTTCGTAAGAGCTTCCTTGGCTGCATCAGATGAAGCACCTTCAGCTCCGACAAGAACTCCGATCCTTCCGCCGCCGTGGAGATATGAAACTACCATATCCGCCTCGATGGTCTCGAATCTTCTTACGGAAAGCTTCTCACCGATAGTAGCTGTCTTTTCAACCAGTGTATCCTTTAAGTTATCTGTCTCAAGAAGCTTGTCTATATCTTCTCCGTCCTTACCGCCCTTAAGCCCTGACTTTAAAGCCAGATCGGCTACTGACTGTACGAACTCCTGGAAAACCTCATTCTTGGCAACGAAGTCTGTCTCGGCATTAACCTCGACAACAACTGCCTTCTTATCATTTATCGCTACTCTGGTAATACCTTCCGCAGCGATCCTTGCTGCTTTCTTTTCAGCCTTTGCCGCACCTGACTTCTTAAGAACGTCAACTGCTGCCTGCATATCGCCGTCTGTCTCTGCAAGAGCCTTCTTACAGTCCATCATTCCGGCACCGGTCATCTCTCTTAATTCCTTGACCATAGAAGCTGTTATATCTGCCATTTTATTTCCTCCTGTAATAATTCCGGTTCTTATCTAAAAATCTTTATGCTTCCTCAGCTGCAACCTCTTCAACATCGGTTGCTTCAGCCTGTGCGTCAGCATTGGCATCTTCAGCCGTTACTGCCTCTTCACCTTCTTTGGCTTCGATGACCGCATCAGCCATCTTACCTGCTATGAGTTTAACGGCTCTTATAGCATCATCGTTACCGGGGATGATGAAATCAAGTTCTTCGGGATCGCAGTTCGTATCACCGATACCGATAAGAGTGATACCGAGTGAACGTGCTTCCTGAACGCAGATCCTTTCCTTCTTGGGATCTACAACGAATATAGCATCGGGGATCCTTCTCATTTCCTTGATACCGCCAAGGTTCTTCTCGAGCTTCTCCCATTCTTTTCTGAGTGCGATTACTTCTTTCTTGGGAAGTACATCAAATGTTCCGTCCTCAGACATCTTTTCGATCTTCTTAAGTCTGTCGATACGAGACTGGATGGTCTTGAAGTTTGTAAGCATACCACCGAGCCATCTTTCATTTACATAGTACATTCCGCAACGCTCCGCCTCTGCCTTAACAGCGTCCTGAGCCTGCTTCTTTGTTCCTACGAAGAGGATCGTTCCACCCTGCTGTGCGATCTCGAAAACCGCTCTGTAGGCTTCGTCAACTTTTCCTACCGTCTTCTGAAGATCGATGATGTGGATACCGTTTCTTTCAGTGAAGATGTAGGGAGCCATTTTAGGGTTCCATCTTCTGGTCTGATGTCCGAAATGAACACCTGCTTCCAATAACTGTTTCATTGCAATAACGCTCATTTTTCTACCTCCGTTTCGGTTTGAACTTCCGCATATCTCCCGCTGTCTGTCTTTATCTGACAGTACCGCGTATGGAGCCAACCCCGAGCAAGGGCACCCGCCCCGGAAACACGCGTGTTTATTGGTTTCCTTGCGCCTCCCTCCTGTAAATACAGGCTTTTATCGACGCACTAAACGATTTTATCAAAAAAAGTCCCTGTTTGCAAGGACTTTTCTCACTGTTTTTATTTTGGATGACTGTAAACTAAGGTCTGGGCTTCCTTACCTTAACGGAATCTATACCCTGTACCAGAGCCGTGGCTTTTCCGAGATCGGCATCATTGATCTTTATCGTAAAGACATTCCTGTCTCCTTTGCCCATAAGCTTCGATAATAAAGATTTTTCCTGACATTCAACGAAATATGAGATCTGGTTCTTTAAGAAAAGCTTTTCGAGCTTCTCCTTAGCCTCTTTGCTGTATACCCTGCAAAAGGCAACCTCTCTGTTAACTACTCCAATATCCAAAGAAGACATCTTTCACCTCCAACGAAGATATTTTACAACAAATCCAAACAAAAACAAATATTTTTTTTGATTTTTTATCCCGTCAGACAATGTGCTTGCCCAAAGAAAGCCCCCAAAGTGCCTTCTGAGCTTCGTACTGATCGTTGAGATAAACCCTCGCTTCTTCAAGTCCGTCCATATTAAGCGGAAAGGTCTTCTCTATGATGAGTTCCTTATCCGTTTTTGAAAAAGAGTAAGGCTCCGGCCATATATAGACCTTCATTTCTTCTTTACCCGCAGATCGGATGAGATATCTCATGCCAGAATATGATCCGGTATAGTCATCCTTTTTTATGAAATTAAGAATGTTGAATTTTTCTTTTTCTATTATCACGTATTGCCTCTTGATATGTTTCTTCTGTCATGCATCGTGTAGTATTCTCTTTTGTTCTCGTACATCAGCCGGTCTATCCTCGTAAGGAAGTCCGTGCCCTTTTCCCCTCCCAGTTCAAAAACATCGGATCCCAGAGCCGCGGAAAGCTTATAAGGCTTATCCGAAGTCGCGTTATATTCTTCCATCTTCCGGCATATACCCTCACAGCAGTTCTTAAGGGATTCTTCTCCGGCCTTGCTTATTATGACCACGAACTCGTCTCCGGCGTATCTTATGATCGTCCCCTTGTTCTGGATGACCTCTGTCAGGATATTGGCGACAGCCACCAGTGCGTTATCGCCCTCTTCATGCGAATAATTGTCGTTTATCGATTTGAAGTCGTTCATATCGATCATTATCGCTCCGATCCTTTTGATCCGTCTTCCCGAATACTGGCGGAGGATCTTCTCAAGCTCATACCGGTTATAAACCCCGGTCAGCTTATCGATAAAGATACACTCATTCTGAAGACTTATGAGAAGGACACAGAAGGCCACCGCAAAACTGACAGGCTGGACCGAAAGGCCATAGAAAGCCGTCTGTATCGTAACACCGAGCGATATCGGGATGACAAATTCCCAGACCGGAAAATACCTTACCGAATCATCCCTGAACTTGGCGATCCCGTACACAAAAAGAGCATAACCGAGAAGATAGAAAGCGGCGATTATATATACCGCATACCCGGGTCCGCGCTTATATACATTGTTTTCGTCGATCGAAAATACGATGGGGTAAAAGAAATTGATCAAAAGAAGAACCGATTCCATTATCGTTATGATCCAAACGACCACATACTGGAACCTGGATATGCTTTTGTTTATGTGCATTACGATAAGTGCGAGCATGCCCGTACCGACTATCAGGTTGTAGATGTATAGGGCCGAATTCCCCAAAAGACCGACCATACGGTTGAACATTCCGGGCTTTCCGTCTACCAGAAATACAAAAGGGTCGATCGCGCAATCGAACAAAGTAGCCGAGATAAGAACGCACAGAATGATGCTCTCCTTACGCCTGGTCGGAAGGTTCCATCCTTTGGTAAGGAGAACTATGCTCAAGAAAAGTACGCCTATATAATCCGCAACAAATACGGCTGTCATATTTATCGTAGATTCCATCTAAAAGTACCCTGTTTCTGTCAGATCCTAGCTACTCCACTCTTTATTGCAGCCTCAGCCGCAGCCTTCGCTACCGCATCCTTTACCCTCGGGTCGAATGCCTTGGGCAGGATATTATCCGCAGAAAGCTCATCATCCGGGATTAGTCCGGCCAGCGCCTTGGCGGCCGCTATCTTCATCTCGTCATTTATATCTCTTGCACGGACATCTAGCGCTCCCCTGAAGATACCGGGGAAACAGAGTACGTTATTTACCTGGTTCGGATAATCGCTCCTTCCGGTCGAAACCACGGCGGCACCCGCTTCTTTGGCTTCATCCGGGAATATCTCGGGAGTCGGATTTGCACATGCAAAGACGATCGGATCCTTTGCCATGCTCCTTACCATATCCTTTGTGAGTGTTCCGGGCGCCGAAACACCAATGAATACATCGGCACCTTTTATGACATCGGCCAAAGTTCCCGATTCTTTTCCGGGATTGGTTATCCTGGCCATTTCTTCCTTTATGGGATTAAGGCCTTCCCTGCCTTCGTAGATCGCACCCTTCCTGTCGGTCATGATCACGTTCTTAAGTCCCATGGACATAAGGAGCTTTATGATCGCGATACCTGCGGCACCCGCACCTGATGTGACGATCTTGATGTCTTCGATCTTCTTTCCTACTACCTTAAGGGCATTCATAAGACCGGCAAGGGTTATTACAGCGGTTCCGTGCTGGTCGTCATGGAAAATGGGAATATCGCAGCATTCCTTGAGTTTCTTTTCTATCTCAAAGCATCTGGGTGCCGAAATATCCTCAAGATTTACTCCTCCGAAAGAGCCCGCAAGAAGTTTTACGGTATTTACTATCTCGTCAACATCCTTTGACCTTATGCAAAGAGGGATGGCATCAACATCGCCGAAAGCCTTAAATAGGACGCATTTTCCTTCCATGACGGGCATTCCCGCCTCCGGTCCTATATCACCGAGCCCGAGGACCGCGGTTCCGTCCGTTACGACAGCGACCGTGTTCCACCTTCTTGTCAGTTCGTAACTTAAGTCAACATCTTTCTGTATCTCAAGACAGGGAGTCGCAACACCCGGAGTATAAGCTATACTGAGGGCTTCCGAGCTGTCTACATCGGCTCTGCACTTGATCTCGAGCTTTCCCTTCCATTCCTTATGTTTCTCAAGAGCGATCTTTCCGTAATCCATTTTTTTATCTCCTTTTAAAAAGTAGTTGCATTTTATCAGACATACATATATAATGTAACTTGCGTTTCGGGGTGTGGCTCAGGTGGTAGAGCGCTTCGTTAGGGACGAAGAGGCCGCAAGTTCAAGTCTTGTCACTCCGACTAAAAAGAATCCTGTTTCAGGATTCTTTTTTTATTTTATATACTAACGATTCGATATCTTTTTGGCCAGTTCTTCGTATGTCATTCCCGAAGACAGTTCGTATGTTCCCGCGCTCAGATATCTGTCCAGACCTTTATCGCAAAGGTATGTATCAAACTCTCTGGCGGATGAGACAAATCCCTTATCTTCAAGATTTTTTGCTATCGTATAAGAACTCTCTCCCTTGTTGATAACAAATGTCAAAGACGGTCCGTTTGAAGGAGAAACGGTCTCCTCGACTTCTTTAACGGGTTCGGGGGTCGGTTCCGGTGTAGGCTCGGGAGTCGGTTCGGGAGTGGGCTCGGGAGTTGCTTCCGGCTCTGATGTTTCCTCACTCTCCGTATCGGAGATCTCCCCGTTTTCTTCACCGTTCTTCTCTTCAAGATAAGC
This sequence comes from Lachnospiraceae bacterium, assembly GCA_024682115.1. Taxonomy (GTDB): domain Bacteria; phylum Bacillota; class Clostridia; order Lachnospirales; family Lachnospiraceae; genus JAILLW01. Next base: position 23,083 of record JAIKZO010000065.1, on the reverse strand, counting down.
ATCGGCTTCGTCAACGAGCTGCTCTATCTCATCGAGTTTATCGTTGGATGCAGTATCTCCTTCGGAGCTGTCCGTTACGCTTCCTGTCCCGTCGTCCGTCACCTGTCCGTTCTGGTCCGCAGGAACTACTTCCGTGAGCAAGCCGTCAGATTCTACCATTCCGAGAAGTCCGGCCTTTTTTTTGATTTCTTCATCACTTAAGGGCTTGTTAAGACGTCCGGCGATCACAAGCATGATCACTGCCGTGACTATGATCCCGATACCCAAGCCCCTCAAATAAAACTTAAGATTCATTTACATTCCTTCAAAAAGGTCTATTACCAGTTTTACTTCACCTATGCCGAGCCCAAGTTCCTTGGCTATTGCCATGTTGGATTTTCCCGCACTGTGAAGTTCAAGTATCTGTTCGTTCTTATTTCTTCCGCCGCTTCTTCCGACGGGATTTTCCCCGAGATTCAGATTAGGCACTTCGGAAGGATCCCTCGGCGCAAAGTTCTCTTCGTTTTCTTCGGATTTGACTATCTCAAGTCCGTTATTCCAAAGTCCCTGCTCATCATTGTCATCACTTCCCAAAATAACGGCTTCTTCACGAACCCTGGGTTTGGTGGTGCGCTTTTTACGCTGAGGCTTTGATTCATTATCTTCCGCAGCAGGCTCTTCGGGTTCCTCCTGCGAAGCCTGTACCATTTTAAGCCTGTCGATCGCAGAGATCCTGCCGTTCTGTGCAGGTGCTTCATCTTCCGTTCTGTCGGAGCCTATATTCGCGGTTTCCGCAACAAGGGTTGCGATCCCCGGAACAAATCCGTCATCAAGCTTTAAGTCGGCATAATTGGCACTCGCATCGGCCGCTTTTACGGCATTTGCGTTTGCTTCCATCGCCGCTTCTTTCGCTTCCATGGCATGACGGCTGGTTTCCTTGGCGGTAAGCTCCGCATCCTTAACGGCCTGCTTGACCTCTGAAGCGGTCTTTTCAACCTCGGAAACGGTATTCTTCAGATTCTCATGCTTGTCATTGAGCATATCATAAAGAAAAACCACTTCCTGGTGGTTCTTGTTTATCTCCTGGAGTACCGTGTCGGAATACTCATTGATGGCCAGCATCTTTTCGTTGGTTATCCTGTCCATTGAGCGTTCCGTCTTCTCCACGGAATAGTTTATTGTCTCATCGACGATATCATTGATATGGCCCTTGGCGGATTCTACCTCCTTACCGACCATATCCCTTATCATATCCTCGCTGAATTCTGCAGCTTTTTCATCCTGTGATTTTACGGGTATCAGAAAACTCAGAACAAACACAATGATACCCAGCACTAATAAAATATATCCTATAGTCATATCTTCAGATCAAACCCGTGCTCGGGGGCTTTTAATATAACCTTCCCGTCGCTTTCTTCCTTTTTGTGACGTTTTGCACCGCCGTCTCCGGCATACTGATTGGAACCCTCATCCTTGGCATCAAAATTACCACGCCTGTTCTCCGCCTGTTCGGGGTCGTTTACCTGATGAAGCTTAAGCTCTGCAGCTTTATCGTTTATATCGGTCAACTGTCCCTGAACCACTGTGGAATGGTGGTCTTCATGATGCTTGATGTTGGTATAATCCTGGGCATGCATTATCTGCCCCTGAAGTTCAACCCTGGAAATAGTCATAAGTTTACCCCCTTACAGAGCCGTCATCTTTACGTCTCCGGCAACCTTCTTGAACTGACAGTATTTCATTGTTGACTTAACTACCATCGATGCATCGGAAATAACGATCTTGGTACCGGCATAAACATCCCCGGTAACCTGGATCCTTGCATCGTTCGAGCCTTCAAGGATATCCTGATACGAATCATATTCCGTAGTCAGTTCCTCAAGCTCCGCTTTCTTAATCTTACTCTCCTCCAGAAGAGTCTGCATGTACATCTTCTGGTCTTTCGAAAGGGGTACCCCGCTCTGCATCTTTTTGATGAAATTGGCCAGTACGGGTTCAGACTGTTCAAGTGATTTTTTGTTGTCCTGAACCTTTTTCTGGATCTCCTGTACCCTGGCTTTGATCTTGGGGTCAACTCCGACTTCGACTATGGTATCGGCTCCCATCTCGGAACCGAGTGTCTTAACCGCGATCAGGCTTCTCGCACAAACGTGTCCGCCCGTGATGAATCCTCTCTTACCCGAAACCGTGATCTCGGTCCCGGCATTTACCTTACAGTGAAGGATCGAATCCGCAGCCACATATCCGCCGGCAGAAACTTCGGCATTTTCAAGGAACTTAACGATAACGTTGTTTCCTGCCTTTAAAACACCCTTTCCCATTCCGTTCATTCCGCGGGCGATTATGATATCACTCTCGGATTCTATGTACGCGCCCTCAACGACACCGCGTACTTCAATATTGCCTTTTGCCTTAACGGAAAAGTTCTCACAAACATTTCCGAGTACGACGACGCTTCCTTCATATTCGATGTTTCCGGTCGCGGTACCGACATTATCAAGTTCCATTACATCGGAAAGGAAAACCTTATCATCCACCAGGGAAACATGTCCGTTAACCTCTGCGGTAAGTACCTTTCCGTCTTCGGAGCAGGCGATATTACGTCCGTATTTAAGAGCGGCTCTCTTTACATCAAGAGGCTTAACGGAATCGCCGAATACCGTCGTTCCGGGCGTTCCCTCTTTCTGAGGTATGAGCCTTGCAAGTATATCACCTTTCTTGCACTGGGTAAATGTTTTAAGATTAAAGAAATCCACCGAACCGTCTTCGGAAAGAGTAGGTTTGGTGCTTAAGTCGGTCTCGAAATAATACTCGATCCTCGCGTGTTCTCCCTGAACTACGGGAGTTCCTTCCGCTACGACTATATCTTCACAGTAACGCGGTTCCTTAACGAACTGCTCGAGAACGTCCTGTTTTATTCCGTGCTTTACACCCTTAAAGCTGAGATCATTTAATATCTCCGCAAGCGGAAGCCTTCTGCCCTTCATTGAAGGAGGATAGAACCTGGCCGTCAGAGTCATCTTATCTGCGGAAGATCGCAGAACATAACTCTCATCAATTTCACTGATAAGATCCTTATTCAATAAAATCAGCTGATTGTCTTTGTCGGAAGTGGCAAGTACATTAAGCCCCTGATTGATAGAGGGCGCAGAATACATGACCTGATTGTTTGAAAGATACTCAGTGATCTCCTTCGGATCTGCCTGAAGCCCGCCGTCTTTGGGCTTGAAAACCTTCAGTATGGTTCCGTTCGGAGTGCAACCGATCTGAAAATAACCGTTTCTCACGCTGAAAATACCCCCATATAATTCCCCATTTTATTTTTCATTTTTGCAAGTGCCTTTGTGTGAAGCTGTGATACTCTGGATTCCGAAACTTCCATGACACATGCGATTTCCTTTAATGTCATGTCCTCGTAATAATACATGGTGATCACGAGCTGCTCTTTCTCTGTAAGGAGTGCCAGAGCCTCCTTGAGTTTTTCCTTGAGTTCGGCTTTTTCTATGACCTCCTCGGGAGCATCAAAACGATACTGTGTCCTTTGATCGGACGGAACCTCGGCACCCGTCTCCATGAATTCATCGAGTGAGACTATACCCGTGATCTTCATCTGAGACTGCCATTCGGCGTAATCATCGTCGGTTATTCCAAGTGAAGCGGCTATCTCTTCGTCCGTAGCCGGTCTTCCTTTGGTCGCTTCGATCTCATGCATGACCTGATCGATCTTACGCTGACGCTGCCTTATGGTCCTGGGTATCCAGTCCATCTTTCTTATCTGATCGAGGATGGATCCGCGGATCCTTAAGCTTGCATATGTTTCGAATTTGACTTCCTTCATGGAGTCGAATTTGTCGATCGCATCTATAAGACCGAAGATCCCGTAACTGCATAGATCTTCGTATTCGACGTTATAACCCAGATACATACTAAGTCGCCCCGCGACAAGCTTAACCAGCGGAGCGTACTCTAGGATCAATTGTTCTCTTAAATCCGGTGATTTGGTACGAGCATAGTCTGACCAAAGCTTGGTTCTTTGTGCCTCGTTCATTTACCCCTCCAAAACCATTATTGTGAAAAGCCGTCGTCATCGTTTTCACCGGGTCGCGGCGGCATTGCACCCGTAAGAGGCGGAAGCGTATATTCTTCCTCTTCTGCGGGAGAACCCTCTTCTTCGGAGTTCTCATCGGCCTCTTTTTCTATAACGGCACCGTTTTCTTCCTCTTCGAGACGAAGTTTTTCTTCGTTCTCTTCGACAAACTTATTCACCCTTCTCTGGATCAGTGAACCCGCGATATAAAACACCACGAGTACCACCAGCATTATGATCAGCATATCCTTGAGCTGATAATGGAAAAACAGCATCGTGAAATATGCTACGGCTACTGCCAGCAGTGTGATAAAAGGGGCGAAAAGCTTGTGCTTTTTCATATGGATTTCTCCGGTTTACCTACCGATTTGATCGTATAATTTCCCGTTGCGGGATAAAAGATTACGGTACGACCGAAGTTTTCTCCCGTGTCCTCGGCAAGAAGCGGGATCTTAAGCTCCTTTAATTTCTTCTTGCAGGCTTCAACATTTCTTTCTCCGACGCGGACCATATCGGACTTCGCTGAGCTGAAGGCGAACATCTGGGCTCCGCCGGCTATCTTGGCAACCATCTTGGATATATCGGCTCCCTTTTTGACCATTTCGGCCACCATATCGGTAATACCCGTATCTGCAAATTTCGGTCTGTTGGAATTACTTTCCGTTTCACGGCTGTCCGGCAGCATTACATGGGCTAAACCGCCCACTCCGGACTGCGGATCCCTGATCGCCACTCCGACGCATGACCCAAGACCCAACGTTGTTAACGCATCGTCACCGGTGCAGATCTTCCAATCGGCCATTCCAACCTTTATTACTTCACTCATTTATCTACTACTCCATTACTTTGCGTTACAATCACATCAAACCTAACGACGACAGGATCTTCTCGTAAGAAGCCATGTCAGGTATCATGATAAAGTATCCGTCAAGATCGACATCATCCGAGAATTTGGTCTGGATAAGCAGGATCTTATCTCCGATTATACCGAATTCGGCAGCCGGAACGCTGAGGAGTGCACCGGCGTAATCAATGGCGAGCTGCGGAGGAGAAGGGAAGATCTTTAAGTTCGTCAGTGATGAAAGAGCGTTAAGGTAAGCACCGGTAATGATATTTCCGACTTCCTTCATAGCGGATACTTCCATCTCACCGAATTCCATTTCCTCTATATTCTTTTCGGGAATTCCCATCATTCCCGCCATCAGTTTGTTCACAAGGTGAAGTCCGGATTCCTGAGGAAGTGTAAACATCATACTTCCGTCTATGTCTCCTTCTACCGCAAGATAAATTCCCACAAGTATCTGTTCTTCCCCGCCGAGTATATCTCCGAGTTCATTGAACTCGAGGAGCTTTACCTGGGGAACCATCATGTCTACCTTGCAGTTGATGAGCTCCGCCAGAGCGGTGGTCGCATTTCCGGCGCCTATATTTCCAAGCTCTTTTAACACATCAAAATACTGTTGTGTTAATTGCTCCATATTAAGGTCTGACATATTTCCTCCTACTTAACGTTTTCAGCGCAAACAACATTCATATCAAGTAACGAGATCAAACTTGCTTCGGTCTTTCCTACACCGAACACGAATTTCTGCTTCTCTTCGGTTCCGTCGTAAGCAACCTTTTCGATCTGTACCTCGCTTAATGTAACAACTTCCTTAACTTCATCAACTATGAATCCGAGGAGTCCGTACTGCTCAAGCTTAAGGATTATGATCCTGCTTGCCTTGGTATCCTCTATTTCTTCAAGACCCATCTTCAATCTGAGATTAAGAACGGGAATGACTTCGCCTCGAAGATTGATAACACCCTTGATGTAGTTTGCGACATGAGGAACTCTGGTTATGCTCTGCATCCTTACGATGTTGTCGATATACTTTATATCGATACCGTACTGCTCATGTCCGAGTTTGATCACAATGTATTGAACTTTTTCACCCTCATCGACAATGAGGTCTGCGTTTGTAATTCTAACTTCATCTGCCATTTTAATGTCCCCCGTTCCTAAATTAATGCGTTCGCATCTATGATGAGAGCTATCTCGCCGTCACCCAGGATCGTTGCGCCGCTTATGATCTTACTCTTGTTGATATATTTTCCAAGAGACTTGATAACGATCTCCTGCTGTCCGATAAGTTCGTCAACAACAAATCCCGCAAGCTTTTCGCCCTTCTTGGCAACCGCAACAACGAGATTGTCTTCGGGTTTCTTCAACGAAACCGTATCGAGTTCCTTATCGAGTCTTACTATAGGAATAACATTTCCTCGAAGCGTCATAACTTCTTCATTCTGAACAAGTTTGATCTCATCGGGAGAAACATCTTCTATGGTCTGAATGCTTCCGAGTGATATAGCGTACTTCTCGCCGCCGACAACAACCATGAGAGCCTGGATTATAGCCAGTGTCAGAGGAAGTCTGATGGTCCATGTAGAACCTTCGCCGAGTTTTGAATGTACTTCAACTTCACCGCTCAGAGCTTCGATTTTTGATTTAACTACGTCGAGTCCGACACCTCTTCCGGATACATCCGAGATGACCTTTGCCGTAGAGAATCCGGCATTGAAAAGGAGGTTAATGATGTCCTTCTCCGCCATGTTGTCGGCCTGTTCGGGTGTGATAACACCACGCTCGATGGCTTTGTTCTTAACAGCCTCAACATCGATTCCGTTACCGTCATCTCTTACCTCGATGACAACGTTATTACCGTCCTGATATGCATCAAGGAAGATGGATCCGACTTCGGGCTTTCCTCTCTGGGCTCTGACTTCGGCAGACTCAAGACCGTGGTCCGCACTGTTACGAAGGAGGTGCATCAGAGGGTCACCGATCTCGTCAACCACGGTACGGTCAAGTTCAGTCTCTTCACCTGACATGTAAAGTTCCATTTTCTTGTCAAGCTTCTTGGAGAGGTCTCTTATCATTCTCGGGAACTTGGAAACGACTGATTCGATAGGAACCATTCGAACCTTCATGACTGATTCGTGAAGGTTGGTCGTAACGCTCTCGAGGTATTCTATCTGTTCGTTGAAAGAAGCACCCGAAACTCCGTCGGTAAACGAAGCGGAAACGAGTGAGTTCTTTGCAATGATAAGCTCTGAAACAAGGTTCATCAGAACATCCAGTTTTTCGATATCGACACGGACCGTCCTGTTGACAACCGGCTTTGCGGCTGCCTTGTTCGCAGTCTTGGCGGGAGCAGCTGCGGGAGCATTCTTTTCCTGATGCTCTGTCTTTGCGGGAGCTGTTTCCTCTTTGCTCTCTGCTTCTTCGCCCTTTTCCGCAGGTGCGGCATCCGTTGCTTCCAGAGGAGCACCGACAACCTTTGCGATCTCGGAAACGGCTCTTGCCGCAGAAAGTATATCGTCTATCTTATGTTCCGAAATAACTATGAGACTGAAATCAAAATCAAATTTCTCGTCTTCTATATCCTGGGCCGAAGGATCGGAAAGGATTATCTCACCCTTTTCCTCGACCGCTTTGTAAACAAGGAACGCTCTTGCTGCTTTGAGCAGGCAGTTCTCGTCAACGAATACTGTAAATCCGTAAACGTTCTTGCCTTCGGCGATAGCGGCCTTGATAACGCTCGACTCGGTCTCGCCTATCGGTATCTTCCTGAATTTCTCATCCTCGGAAGCACCTGCCGGAGCCTCTTCGCTCTTGGCTTCCTCAGCGGGAGCTTCTGCCTTGGCTTCCTTAGCCTTACCTTTGCCCTTCTTGGGTTTTTCTTCTGCGGCTTCACCCTTTCCGTTAAGGAACTCGTTCAGCATATCGATGATATTCTGATTGTCGTTGGTACCTTCGTCTGCAGTTTCCTGAATGTTGGAAGTATATTCTTCCAAAGCATCCAGTGTCTGGAACAGGATATCGATAAGGTTCGAAGAAACCTTCATGTTTCCGTTCCTTATCTCCGAGAATACGTTCTCCATATCATGCGTCAGATTCTGCATTCTCTTAAATCCCATGGTTCCTGCCATTCCTTTTAAAGAATGGGCAGCACGGAATATCTCGTTAATGGTATTCTCATCTTCGGGATTCTGTTCGAGATTCAGTATCTGCGTATTCAGCGAAGATAAATGTTCTCTTGTTTCGTCCAAAAAGATCTCTAAATATTGGCTAACATCCATTTTAAAATACCCCCACGTTCTTAATGATTTCTCTTGCTATTGATTTTAGATCCAATTCCGTGTCCGAAAGACCGGCTTTAGCAGCTGCTTTTGGCATTCCATATACGATACACGAAGCCTCGCTCTGAGTAATACAGTAAATCTTCTTTTTCTCCTTCAGAGCTTTGATACCTGCGGTACCGTCCGCACCCATTCCGGTCAGCACCACACATATGACTTCGTCATACACCGAGTCGGCCAGCGACTCGTACATGTAATTGGCACACGGTTTTACGCCCTCACGGGTCGGTTCATCTGAGTACCTGATGCAGTGCCCGCCCGGTCGTTTTCCGATCTTCATGTGTTTCCCGCCTGCAGACAGATAGAGCTTTCCTCTTTCGAGCAGATCGCCCTCGGCAGCCTCCTTGCAGCTTATCGGGCTAATCTCGTTAAGTCTGTCGGCAAGGGCCGCCGTAAACCCTGCAGGCATGTGTTGCACAAGACACACCGGAGCGTCCAGGTTTGGCGGTAGCAGCGGAATCAATTCCTGCAAGGCCTTGGGTCCTCCTGTGGAAGAGGCGATTGCAACAATCTTCTTTCCATTGCTGATCATGATTCAATTTGCCTTCACTTTCTGTATCCGGAACCTATTTCCGGCACAAAAACAGTATACCACTATTCATTCTTCACATGGGTGCAAAGTAACATTAGGGCATAAATTTTCTGAAAATTTTGTATATTAACTGACTTAAAAGCCCATTTCACGTTTTCTGTGTTTTCTTTCTTCTTCAAATATGAATCTTATGATCTCCTCACGGTCGTAAGTGTCTATGTCGACATACTGTGCCCTGTGCTCGTATACTCCGGGCCTGTCGTCGAGTTCCTTTGATGTGAGAACTTTGGTTATCAGAGTATATTCCTTGGAAGTCCCGTCGATGACAAGATTGTATTTACAATAAAGAAGGCTGTCGGGTTCATATGAATATGAACTTAAGAATCTTATACCGCCTCCCGATATATCGACAACGACCGATCTCTTTAGCGGAAGTCCGGGAACAAGGTAAGATCCGGTCTTTTTGTCCATCGCGTCTTTCTCTTCCTTTTCAAGAGGCCGCGAATTCATTTCAAGCGCGCAGCTCAGTCTGTAATATTCTCTTCTCTGGAACTTACGGAGGTTGGATGTGAGTTCCATAAGGAGAACGTACTGATTCTCGTCCTTATATCTGTCGATAACGTTCGCGAAGCACTGATAAAGACCCTGTGGCGTGTAAAAATACATATCGTATTCGGTATTAACCGGCAGAAGGATCATCTTCGTCTTTTCCATCGGCATGAAGATCTCGAGCTGTTCCTCCGAGAGGATATCGCGGACCTGCGAAAGATAGACTCTCTTCCTTTCTCCTTCGTCAGCAAGCTTCACGCGTTCAACGGCCTGCATCTCTATTCTGTTTCCCGGCAGAATATACTTTGATAACATAATTACCCCCTGTATTTAAGCGTTAGTCTTTTTTCCGGCTACTATATGGCTGAAGAAAGCAGCCATTCCTCTTTTATTAACAAGCCCTTCGGCTTCTTTGTTCATCAGTTTCATCGCGATGCCCTCGTATGCCTGGGCCGATTTTGAGTTCGGTGCGGCAAGGGATACGGGAGTCTGCTGCATTACGGCTTTGACGAGCTGGTTGTCGTTAGGTACGGGTCCGAGGTATTCCATCGGAAGCTTAAGGTATCTTTGTACCACGGCATTAAGCTTGTTAAAAAGCATCTGTCCGTCATTGTCTCCCAGGACTTTGTTGGCGAGCATCTTAACCGCGGAATACTCTCTCTTGAACCTGGGATGATTGTTCAATGCCTTAAGGAGCGAATACGAATCCGTTATCGAAGTCGGCTCCGGAGTCGTAACAAGTATTATCTCTCCCGATGCGACAAGGAATTCAAGTACGGCATCCGATATTCCCGCTCCGGTATCTATTATAACTATATCGGCAAGCGCATCAAGCTGGGCAAGGTTCTGTATTATGTAAACCAAATATTCCCTGCTCAGATTCGAAAGGCCGGCGATACCGGAACCGCCCGAAATGAACCCGACGTCACCGGGTCCCCAGGTTATGATCTCCTTGATATTCTTACCCTGATATATGAGGTCCGAAAGATTGTGTTTCGGAACAGCCCCGAACATGATCTCAATATTGGCCAGACCAAAATCGGCATCGAGTATAATGACTCTCTGCCCGAGCTTCTTAAACTGAATGGCAAGATTTATCGCCGTATTCGATTTTCCGACGCCCCCCTTACCTGAAGTAACGGTTATTATCCTTGCAAGCGGTCGCGGCGTCTTGTTGATGTTCCCCGCCTTGACTATATTGCGGAGCTGCTGCGCCTGATCCATTCTTTCTAGTTCTTTCTACCACCCAATAACTGCTTGACTGTTTTCTGAGGATTAAAGTTCTCTATATCATCCGGAACGTTCTGCCCGCAGGTGACATACGAAAGCGGTGCCCCCGTATGAAGCCTTAAGTTGAGCAGATTTCCGAGTGTTGTCGTTTCGTCGAGTTTTGTGAAGATGAGCTTGTATTCCGTCATCTTCGAATATGTATCGGCTATGCTGATAAGATCGCGATACTTGGTGGTCGCGGAAAGTACAAGGAACACTTCCTTCTCCGCAACTCCGTCAACCGAATGTATGAAACCGTTCATGGCATCGGCCTGTTCCTTATTCTGATGGGAATGTCCGGCCGTATCCACGAGCACGTAATCATAATCCTTGAAATCTCTTAATGCCTGTTCCACTTCCTCCGTGGAGTAGATGATCCTGAAAGGGATCTCCAGGATATTGGCATAGGTACGCAGCTGTTCGGCTGCGGCTATCCTGTATGTATCGGCAGTGAGCAGGGCCACCTTCTTGCCTGCTTCAACACTGAACTTCGATGCGATCTTTGCTATGGTCGTTGTTTTGCCGACGCCTGTGGGGCCGACGAAGAATACGATCTTCGGTCCCTTCATCGCAGGTGTGATACCCGCGGGATTTCCGAACTTGAGTATCATCTTCTGATAGGTGTTGGCAAGCGCCATCTCAAAAGGAAGGTTCGGGTTCGTGTTCTTTTCCATTTCATCGATGATCTGGTTTGCGTATTTTTCGTTAACTTCGTTGTCGATCATCTTGTTATAAAGAAGCTTTATGAATTTTTCGACTTCACCGTGCGAACTGTCTTCGTTTTCTTTCTGGCTTCTCGTAAATATCCCGTCGGAATCCTCCTGATCCTCGGGCTTTTGAAGCTGGGCTTCAAGCATAGTATGAAGAGAATCCAGCTTCTCTTCTATGACACTGCTGTCATTTTTAGGCTGGCTCTTAACCTCGCTTCTCACTGTCCTTTCAGGCTGTGAATAAACGGGAGAATTATCTGGCTCATTCGATCTTTTCTGCCGTTCACTCAAAAGTTCTATAGCCGACTTGACAACCGGAAGATCATCCTCGGGAGTCTTGATGTCAAGTTTTGATTCGATCGCTTCTTCATTTATCAGGGTAGATTGAGCCACGGACCTCACCCCTGCGATAGCTTCGGCTATCTGGGATGTCCTGGGTTGAGCGGGCTCTTCTTCAAGTGCCACGGTCACTTCAACCATCTGGGGCATAAGGAAACTGAAGAGGCCTTTCTTCTTAACGTTTCTGGTGTTCATCTCGACGATATTGCTGCCGAGTTCCCTGTAAGCCTGTTCCAGTGCTTCCTCTTTGGTTTTTCCCTGAAACTTCTTGATTATCATGCTGTCACCATTCCAACTGACTGTAATTCAATATTTGCTTCTATCTCATTATACGACACAACGATAAGATCCTTAAAGTAGTCTTCCGTAAGTCTCTTAAAATACATCCTGACTATCGGCGAAGTGATGATGATCGGGTTCTTGCCGAGATCCTCGAGTTTCTTTATCTCGTTGCCGACGGATTCCATGATGGCCCTCGTCTTTTCGGGATCGAGGTTGAGATAGGCACCTGTTTCCGTCTGCTTTACGCTTGCCATGATGTCCTGCTCTACCTGAGGATCGAGCGTAACAACACTCGTGGTCTCATTGGGCGGAAAGAACTTACCCGAGATCGCTCTCTTTAAAGCCTGACGGACATATTCCGTGAGGATATCGGTATCTCTGGTCGTGGTCGCATAATCCGCCAGTGTTTCAAATACCGTAAGAAGATCCCTTATAGATATTCCTTCCTTAAGCAGGTTCTGGAGTACTTTCTGTACTTCTCCGAGACCCAAAAGCTTGGGAACGAGTTCGTCCACAAGCGAAGGATTGCTCTCCTTCAGGTTGTTTATGAGGTTCTGAACATCCTGTCTCGTGAGCAGTTCCGCGATATGTCCTCTGATCACCTCGGTGAGGTGCGTGGCTATGATCGAAGGCGGATCGACAACGGTATATCCCGCAGCTTCAGCCCTTTCTCTTTGTCCTTCCGTAATCCAGATGGCCGGAAGATGGAATGAAGGTTCAAAGGTATCGATACCCGGTATCTCTTCTTCGACAAATCCGGGATTCATCGCCATATAATGATCGAACAGTATCTCGCCTTCCGCGACCTGTATGCCTTTTATCTTTATGATGTACTGGTTGGGATTCAGCTGTATATTATCCCTCAGTCTTATGATCGGAACAACGGTACCGAGTTCAAGTGCCACCTGACGTCTGATCATTACGACTCTGTCAAGGAGGTCTCCGCCCTGATTGACATCGGCCAGGGGAATGATACCGTATCCGAACTCAAGCTCGATAGGGTCAACCTGCAAAAGCGAGTTGACGTTTTCCGGCTGCCTGATCTCCTCCGCCTGGATCTCTTCCGCCTCGGCCTGGGACTCGATCTTCGCGGTCTCTATCGTTCCGGCCATAGTACGTCCCACAACTATGAACGTAAGTCCGAGCGCCAGGAATATGATCGTCGGAAGAGGCGTTATGACACCGAGAAGACAAAGGATCGCACCGACAAGGTAAAGGGCTTTGGGTATTCCGAAAAGCTGTTTTACGAGCACCGTACCGAAGTCCGCATCCTTTGAACCCTTCGTAACAAGTATACCTGTTGACAAAGATATCAGAAGCGAAGGTATCTGAGAAACAAGTCCGTCACCTATGGTAAGGATTATGTACTTATTCAGGGCAGTACTGAAATCCATGTTCATCCTTAAGACACCCATGGCTATACCGCCCACGACGTTGACAGCGGTAATGATAAGACCGGCCGTCGCGTCTCCTTTAACGTACTTAACGGCACCGTCCATGGAACCGAAGAAAGAAGCTTCTTCCTGTATCTTGTCACGCCTTCTCTTGGCTTCAGCATCATCGATGGCCCCCGTATTAAGGTCGGCATCGATAGCCATCTGTTTACCGGGCATGGCATCGAGCGTAAATCTCGCCGTAACCTCGGCAACTCGTTCGGAACCTTTGTTTATTACCATGAACTGAACTATGATCAGTATGATAAAAACGATCGTTCCTATGATAAGATCTCCGCCGCCGACATAACTTCCGAAGGTCGCTACGACCTTACCGGGATCACCGGTACGAAGTATCAGCTTGGTGGATGATATATTAAGCGATATCCTGAATATCGTTGTGAACAACAGGATCGTGGGATAGAAGGAAAGATCGAGGACCTCGACCGAGAACATCGATACGAAAAGTATTGTGAAAGCGACTGCTATGTTACAGGCCAGAAAAACGTCCAACAGGCCTGCGGGGATATTGATGATCATCATTACGAACGCCGCAACGATATATGCTGCTACGGCAACATCCGCTTTCTTCATGTTCTCCTCCTTTCCCTTATATTTTTATTTTGTACCCATACTTTATCCGATCGGCAAAGACATTCCGATCACGGGAATATCTAGGCTCCGATCTTGCCCTGCATCTGGTAAACGAATGCGAGCACGTTGGCGACAGCCTCGTAAAGTTCGGGCGGGATAGCCTGCTCGAGGTCTACATTTGCATAAAGCATTCGGGCAAGGGGCTTATCCTCAAAAATGTAAATGTCATTCTCACGGGCAACATCTTTTATCTTCTGTGCAAGGTAATCGGCACCCTTTGCGATGACCACGGGAGCATCGTCTTCGTCCCTGCGGTATCTGATGGCAACCGCATAATGCGTCGGGTTGGTGATGACGACATCCGCAGTCGGAAGCTGCTGCATCATCCTTCGCATCGAAGCTTCTCTCATCCTCTGTTTCTGCTTACCCTTGATCTGGGGATCACCTTCCTGTTCCTTGAACTCGTCCTTGACTTCCTGTTTGGTCATCTTCATATCTTCACGGAATTTCCATTTCTGATAACCGAAATCCGCCGCAGCGATCACAAGATAGACAGCGGCTATCCTAAGGCCTAAGTTGGTCACTATATCAAGGATCAAAAGAAGCGACTGCCCTATCGAAAGATCATAGAGCAGATATATCTGGCTTACCTGCCCTTTGAGGTAGGAATAGACCATATATCCCACAAGCAGCAGCTTGATGAGTGATTTTATGAGTTCCACGAGCGAGTTTAAAGAAAAGATCTTTTTGAACCCGCTTATAGGATTTAATTTACTGAACTTGGGCTTTAGCGGTTCGTTCGTCGGCCTCCATTTGACCTGCACAAGATCACTCACAAATGCCACTATATACGAAACGATAAATATCGGGAGCACTATGAGCATCAGCCGGTACATCGCCATACGTATAAACGCAATGATCGCCGCTATCGGGATGTTCCCGTCGTATTCCTGTATGGTCGAAGGGATCATCGAATACAGGCCTCCGAAAAGACCGATGAAGTTATTGCCCACCGTCCCGACATAAAGCCTTACCAACAGGAACATCGAAACGATGCCGGCCGCATTGGCTATTTCTTTGGACTTGGCTACCTGCCCTTTCTTTCTGGCATCATCCAATTTCTTGGATGTGGGCATCTCGGTTTTTTCTCCGCCGGGTCCGTCCTTGGCGAAGAACTGGAGATCATACTTTAAAAGCATTAAGACAAAGCCTCAACCATGGTGACTACCATATGTTTCATTTCTTTGAATATCAGATCGGCCGCATCGGGAAGCATCGATGTCGATACCAGAAGTATCGCGAGCCCCGTAAGAACCTTGATCTGTATTCCGACGGCAAACATGTTAAGCTGCGGTGATATCTTGGCCAGTATTCCAAGTACTGCGTTCAGGATGATCATTACCGCAAATATAGGAAGACATATCCTGAATCCTATCAGCATATATTCACCCATAAACTCGATGAACGCACTGATCAGCTTGTTATCATGAAAAACCTGCCCGTTTATCGGGATCAGGGTGTAGGTCTCCGCAAGTGCGGAAATGAGGTATCTGTGCATTCCGGAAATAAGGAGCATCATCATAACCATATAGTTGTAATAAACTCCGGTGATGGTGACATTGTTCCTGGTCGCCGGATCCATCAGTGATACCATTGAAAGACCGACTTCCATATCCGCGATATGTCCGGCAAAATTGACTATCATCGTACAGAGATTGGCTCCGAGTCCGATGAGCAGTCCCGTGAGCACCTCCCTTACCAGTATCCCGAAATACTCAAGCAGCGTTCCGTAGGATAAAGGATCGTGCGGTATCACGTTAAAAAGCAGTACCGTAATAAAAAACGAAAGCCCGATCTTTACCGGTCTGGGAGTATTGTTCATACTGAAAAAAGGCGCCACGAAAGCAAAGGACGTAACGCGGACGAGCACAAGTATGAACAGTTCGAAATCCCCGTAGGTAAAAGAATAATCAAGCATATGAGCTATTTAATATAAACCGTAAAATCAGACCAGAGGCTCTGCATGAATCCGGCCATGTTGTTAAGCATCCAGTGTCCTATGACCATCAGCGTGAGAAAGATCGCAAGTACCTTGGGAACAAACGTAAGCGTCTGCTCCTGTATGGACGTAACGGTCTGGAATATACTGACCAGAAGTCCGACGGTCAGTGAAACAAGGAGCACCGGCGCGGAAGTCTTTATTATCATGAACAGAGTCTCGGAAGCTATTGCTGTGACTGTATCAATATTCATATGATCCTCCGCTTCAGTAGAACGTCTTTACAAGGTTTCCGATGATCAGGTTCCATCCGTCCGCGAGCACGAAGAGCAGTATCTTGAACGGCATGGATATCGTGGTCGGCGGCAGCATCATCATACCCATACTCATCAATGATGAGGCCACTACCATGTCTATTACAATAAAAGGTATATATATCAGGAATCCTATGATAAAAGCGGTCCGAAGTTCGCTCACGATAAAGCTCGGGATCAGAACTTCCGTGGGAATACCCTCAAGGGTTCCGTCCCAGTCGGCTCCGCTTATCTGCAGGAACATGTTTACATCTTTGGTCTGTGTCTGTCCGTACATGAATTCCCTGAGAGGAAGTATTGCAGTATCAAAAAATTCCTCCTGGGTAATGGTCCCGTTATCGAAAGGGACCACGGCTTCCGTATATATCTGCGCCAAGGTGGGGCGCATGATGAAATAGGTTAAAAACAAAGCTAACCCAAGCAGCACCTGGTTCGGTGGAGCTGTTTGGGTACTTAATGCAGCACGCGTAAAATGGAGAACGATTATGATCCTCGTAAAGCTGGTCAGCATAACGAGCAAGATAGGCGCCAGCCCTATAAGGGTCAGTGTGATAAGGATCCTCAAGGTCCCGTTTATGCTGCCGTTATCACCCCTCTGGGTGATGATCAGACTGTTGGCTATATTCAGTTCGCCGAGCTCATCCTGCGAGGATGACGTGCCCGGTTCACGGATGACCGTCGAGGTAGTCGTTTCTCCGGTAAGTCCGTCACCGATGCCCGTAACATTCTGAGCGTGAACGGGAATCGAAGGCAATATACACAACATGCCCACCGTTACCAGCAGGCATATTATCACAGATATCTTTTTCATCTTAAACCTAACTTCATTCCTTATCTTTATCGTTTAGGTTCTTTTGGGTGAGGTTTTTCGCTTTATCGAGCATGGCGGAAAAACTCATACCGGTATCCGAAGATCCGTTTTCCTTTATCGTGAGAGAATCTTCGTTGAGCTCGCTTATCAGGTGGATCTCATCCTTTCCCACACTGATAAGGAGGTATTTATCTCCGACTTTAATGATCTGGAGGTACTTGTTGTTAGTGATCCTCCTGGTTTCAATGATCTCGATGTTTGAGTACTTCGACTGACCCTGTCCTATCTTTGACATCCACCTGACCGTAAAGTAGGTGATACAGATGATGAAAACAAAGATAACGAGCAGAGTCAGAAACTGCACGACACTGTCTGTCTTATTAAATGCAGAAAGAAGCATCAGCCGACTACCTTTTTGACTGCCTCTAATACACGGTCAGCCTGGAAAGGCTTAACTATGAAATCCTTCGCACCGGACTGGATGGCTTCGATGACCATAGCCTGCTGCCCCATGGCTGAACACATGATGATGAGCGCATTGGGATCGCTGCCTTTGATCTTTTTAAGAGCTGCGATTCCGTCCATCTCAGGCATTGTAATGTCCATAAGGACAAGGTCGGGATGTAACTCGTTGTACTTATCGAATGCTTTTGCTCCGTTCTCGGCTTCACCGACAACGTTATATCCGTTCTTGCTGAGGATATCCTTGATCATCATTCGCATAAATGCCGCATCGTCAACAATTAAAATATTCTTTGCCATTTTTATTCTCCTGTTTCTAATTAATTATTTCGGTAACACGAATACCGAAACTTTCTTCAATTACAACTACTTCGCCCTTGGCAACGAACTTTCCGTTTACCAGTACATCTATAGGCTCACCGGCGATCTTGTCAAGTTCTATGATCGTACCTGGTGCAAAATCAAGGATCTCAGAAATTGATTTCTTTGTCCTTCCGAGTTCAACGGTGACCTCCAAAGGAACGTCCTTGATAATACCGATGTTTTCTGCCCCGGGAACCTGTGAATAATCCACCGGGAAGCTTTGGAACTGCGCCGGTTGTATATTCATGTTCGGCTGAGGCATCTGCGGGTATCCCATAGGCGGATAGCCCATCTGAGGAGCCATCTGGGGGTAACCCATCTGTGGAGCCTGCTGCATCGGAGGAGGTGCCTGCGGTGGAACATAAGGTTCCGGTGAAGGTGCTGCTCCGGGTGCGGGAGCCGGTGCCGGCTCCGGTGCGGGTTCCGGTTCGGAAGCTCCGCCTCCGGCAAATGTCGCATACAGTTCTTTTGCAAAATCCAGAGGATACAACTGGATGATAGTCGAGTCAACCAGTTCGTCTATCTGCATCCTAAAGGATACTTTTGCGAATGTTCCCGCAAGGAACGGTGCGACAGATGCTGCATCCATCTTTTCCGTGAGGTCCACGAGTGAGGCCTCCGGAGGAGAGATATCTATCATCTTACCAAGCATCGTGGAGAGTGATGTTGCAGCCGAACCCATCATCTGGTTCATGGCTTCGGATATCGCACTCAGGTGCAGGTCTCCGAGTTCTCCGTCGGTGTTGGTACCGTCTCCGCCCATCATCAGGTCGGTGATGACCTTAACGTCATGTTCCTTCAATACCATTATGTTGGAACCGTCAAGTCCGACCGTATATTTAATCTGAATGAAAACGCAGGGCCGCTGGTAATCCTGTATTACATTAGCCCAGGTACAAAGCTCAACCGTCGGTGTGGTGATGTCAACCTTTCGGTTAACAAGCGAGTAAAGTGTGGTAGCCGAAGAACCCATGCTTATGTTGGCTATCTCACCTACCGCATCCCTCTCCTCCATTGAGAGAAGCGATTCATCTATCTCTCCCGATGAAGCATCACCCGCGGGGGCTGCATCGGCTCCGGTATCTGCGGCACCTTCGGCGCCGGGAGATCCGTCCTCGGGAGCTGCGTCTCCTCCCGATATATCCATTCCGGAAAGTAATGCATTTATTTCATCTTGTGATAACATTCCGCCGTCCACGCGTTACTCCCCCTCTCTTCTTACCGTCGTGATCCTGACGGCGTATTTATCTTTGCTAGAACCCGGCAGAGCCGTGAATTTCTTTATGTTTCCGACAAAGATGTCCATTTCGGACTCAACAGCCGAATCGAGTCTTATTACGTCTCCGACCTGTAATCCCAGGAATTCGTTGACAGATACGACTGATTTACCCAGTACCGCTCTTACCGGAACATCAACCCTCTTGATAAGCGATTCGATGTGTTCATGGTAATCGGAAGCATCTTCCTTCTGCATGGTAGAGAACCAGTACTTGGTATTAAGTTTATCCATAACTTCCTCTAATGTAAAGTAAGGAAGGCAGATATTCATAAATCCTTCGGTCTCGCCTATCCTGATGTTCATCGTGACGATTGCGATCATGTCAGAGGGAGCTATGACCTGTGCGAACTGTGCGTTGGTCTCGATACGTTCCATGATCGGATTGATATCAAGTACGTTCTTCCACGGTTCCTTCATCAGCTGCATACAGATGATCATCAGCTTGGTCACTATAGTCATCTCTATCTCCGAAAAATCCCTGTTCTTCTCAAGCGGGACTCCGGCGCCTCCAAGCATCCTGTCTATCATCGCAAACCCCAGGTTGGGAGAAAGTTCTACAATAATATTACCATTTAAGGGTTTAAAGTCAATTATTCCCAAAATGACCGGGTTTGACAGTGCGTTCGAAAACTCCGAGAACGTGACCGTTTCCGATGATGCCACTGTCGTCTGTACCGATTTTCTGAGGTACAAAGGCAGGTTCGTGGAGATCAGTCTGCCGTAATGCTCATATATAATTTCAAGTGTACGTAAATGCTCTTTTGAGAACTTCGCAGGTCGCTTGAAGTCATAGTCCTTGACCTGTTTATCCGAAGTTTCCTGCATTTCGTTAACATCCAATTCACCGGTGGTCAGCGCAGCCAGCAAATTGTCTATTTCACTTTGGGACAGTACCTCGCCCACGAATTCTCACCTCCCTTTTCGAGAGATCTTCGTTTACTCTTTCGCTGTCAAAGAGTTTCGTATGGCCGCTTTATCCGATCACTGGAAAAGGGCGCTGCTGAATTTAACGTCAAAGATGAAATCCGAATTGTAAAGACCCTGGATCTTCTTAAGTATCTCATCACAGATAACAGCCGAGTTGTTCTTGGCGTCCGCAACCGTATACTGCGAAACAACTTCGTTTATCACACCCTTTATCAGGTCTTCCTTGGTAGAGACATCCGCGCCGTATGTTTCATAATCCTCGTTCGTCTTGTTCATCGAAAGGGATACGGAAAGCAGGGCGAAATGGTCTTTGGTGTCTGCCGTACCGTCGGCATTGACCCCGGCTTTTAACGGAATTGTCATGTCGGCGATGGTGTATAACTCTATATCCGCCATGCTGACAGTTGAAACCTCTTCTTCGGCCGTTGCGGTCCCGTCGACAAGCTCCAGGTTTATCGCGGTCGCTATATCGTTGATCAGCGATGCCGTTTTCTTGTTGGTGCTCATGACACTGAACATCATTATCGCCGTAAGGGCTATGTTCACAATGAGCAGTGCCAGGATGGCGATCGATACGAAATTCTTTTTCATGGTAAGCCTTCCTTAATACCCGCTGAGGGAATTATATATCTTGATCTCTACGCGCCTGTTCATCTGTCTTCCTTCAGGCGTTGAGTTGTCAGCTATCGGAACATATTCACCGCGTCCGGCATGCTTAACGTAGCTCATATCGAGCGATGTGTTCTGCTCGAGATAATAGAACACGGATAACGCACGTCCGGCGCTGAGTTCATCATTGTTCGAATACTTACCGCTGCCGCGCATCGGAACATTGTCCGTGTGTCCTTCGATCTCTATGGTCGACTTGGCATAACGTTCAAGTATCTTTCCTATCTGTGAAAGCATCGGAAGCGATTCGTTCCTTAATTCAACGGAACCCGAATCAAACAAAAGCGCTCCGTTCAGCGTAAGCTGAACATACTGCGATGTAAATTCTATATCTATTTCCTTATCGAGATTCGCTTCCTTCAGCGATTCCTCGATAAGCTCAGCCAGTTCCTCGGATTCCTCGAGTTTGGCTTCATCCACTTTTTCAACCGCCGTCTCGAGATCCTCGGGTATCGTATCTCCCTCGTTATCCCGTCCGGTGGAATTTATGTAGTCGTCCAGTTCGTTGAGCTGGCTGACACCGTTACTGACAAGTACACCGTCACCGATCGCGGTAGCTCCGGCATCGAAGATGCTGAAGGTCTGGTTGAAACTTGCAGCCAATAATTCAAACTTCTGTGCATCTATCGTGGACATTGAAAACAGGAGCACGAAGAAACACAAAAGGAGGTTCATCAGATCCGAGAAAGTCGCCATCCATGCCGGCGAACCTTTCGGGGGATCCTCCTGGCGTTTCTTAGCCATCCTCTCCACCTCCTTCATCCGAAGAAGCCGTTCTGTCCGCAGGAGCTAAGAATGATTTAAGTTTTTCTTCTATGACTCTGGGGTTTTCACCTGCCTGAATTGAAAGCAGACCCTCTATCATGATCGTTTTCATTGCCATTTCGTTAGCGTTATTGAGTTTGAGTTTACCGGCGGTGGGAGCACATATCCAGTTTGCGAGCAAAGATCCGTACAAAGTAGTGATAAGGGCAACCGCCATGGCAGGACCGATAGCCGAAGCATCATCCATGTTGTAAAGCATGTTAACGAGTCCGACCAGAGTACCGATCATACCCCAGGCAGGACCCATGGCTCCGAGATCGTCCCAGAACTGAATGGTTGATTTATGTCTGTCTTCGGTAGCGTAAAGCTCCGTTTCCATGATGCCTCTTACAAGATCCGGATCGGTACCGTCGACGATAAGAAGGATACCTTTTTTCATGAACGCATCATCAAGTTCGCCGGCCGCTTCTTCCAAAGCAAGAAGTCCTTCTTTTCTCGCAACGTTGGAAAGATCGATTATCTTTTGGATCATCGACTTGATGTCAAGCGTAGGCGACTTGAATATAAGGGTGATACTCTTCAGTCCTTTTACGTAACCGGACATCGTGTTCATCACCATGACAGCAAAAAAAGCACCACCAAATGTTATGATTACCGATGGCACATCAATATATCTGTTTATGTTCTGAATGCCCGCATTGGATGCTATTCCGAAGATGAGCATCCCCAGACACATAATAAAACCGATAAGCGAGGCTAAATCCACTTTGACTTACTCCTGCCTTTGCTGTTAGCGGACAAAGACATCCTTTCTATACGATTTTACAAGATTTTTTATATCTTGTCTACTTTCTTTTACTATTATCTTGCGCCCCGTCGTGAAAGCAACCACAGTATCTGGTGTCTCTTCCACGATCTCTATGAGATCGGGGTTAACAAGTATCTTTTGTCCCGACAATTTAGTCAATTCGATCATATCCCCCCCATCCGGTCCGGATATTCCCGAAGGTCCGGTATCCGTTCGTATAAAACCGCTTAAGGGAAACAGATCTGATCTGTTTCCCATGCGGTTCCATATATTTTCCCTGATTATTATATCTTCTTCATTCAAGTGCCGCTACGCAGCCCTTGCATCCTTATGATGTGCTACCTTATCTCTTAAGGTTCGTAAGTTCCTCGAGGAGTGTATCCGAAACTGTGATTATACGTGAGTTAGCCTGGAATCCACGCTGTGTCGTGATCATCTCGGTAAACTCTGCCGAAAGGTCAACGTTTGACATTTCGAGAACACCTGTGTTCATGTATCCGCCGCCTGCAGTGATATCAACTCCGATACCGTCGAAGTCACCTGAGTTCTGTGTTGCGGAATAAAGGTTGTCTCCTGCCTTCTCAAGGCCTGAAGCGTTCGGGAATTCTGCCGTAGCTATCTGGCCGAGGAGTCTTGACTGACCGTTATCGTATGTAGCGTAGATCTTTCCGTCCTTCTGGATCGAAACGCCTGACATCTCACCTAACTTACGTCCTGCGCCTGCGCCCTG
>JAIKZO010000032.1 GCA_024682115.1 Lachnospiraceae bacterium | reverse complement strand
GCGCTTATACCCTCACCCATTCCGTACCCGTAAAGGAGGTAGGTGAGTATCGATCCGAGGACTCCTCCGATGAATGCAAAGACCGGGATCGTACAAAGCGCTTTCCAGAACTTTTTAAAAAAGCCTTTCGTTCCGAGGTATGTTCCCGCAGCGGCGATCATGGTCGAAAGCACAACATAATAGGCATTTCCGGGATTGCCCCGCATGTTTATTATGTTGTTTAAGTATCCCACCGCGATTCCCGGAAGATATCCTCCGAGAACGGCCGCGAGAAGCGTACCCACGTTGTCAAGATAAAGCGGTATCTTAAAGTAGCTGACGGTCCTTGGCAAAACGAAATTGATCAGTACCGCGCCCGCAAAAAATGCCAACTGAAAAGCCAGATATTTTTTACATTTGGTATCAACTTTTTTCTGCGAATCCCACATACCATTTATTATACTACTTCTTTGGTTTTAATCAATGGTCCGAAGTGCCATCAGTCCGCCTTTACAAGCGATTCCGCAATGACTCTTATAAGCGCAAAGAGCACCCCCGATACGGCCCATATGATCCATGTCAGATCCCAACGCTTCGTTATAAAGCTGACAGCGAGGAATAAAACGGTGATGAAAAGCCAGTATATCCTTGAAAGAGGCTCAAGCTTGCGGCTCTTTGCCTTATTCTCGGGAGAATAATCCCCTTCCTTCAAAAGGACCTTGTAAGAACCGTGAACTCCGCAGATCGCGATAAAGAGGTACACCGCGGTAGCGACCAGCAAAAGCAGGAGACATACCATGCAGATTATGATAAACGGTGCCATTTCCATAACCGAGCAGATAACGAGAGGAACGCAGCCAAGTACGCACATCAGAACTCCCGTGGTAAGAGCCCTGGTGTTAACATCCTCTTCGGAAGCCATCCTTTCCTTTACCATTCCGTCAACGCCGTATTCGGTCTCAAAGTTTTCCTGCTCGAGGAATTCAAACCTGGAAAGCTTTCCCGACTTTGTAACGAAGATGAACATAGCCCATCCTATCTGCGCAAACAGGAAAATAAGTCCTATCGCAACCGCAACGTTTTCGGACATATTGACGAGACCCGATTCCGAAAGACCCGCCATTAAGATGAGCATCACGGGACATGAAATACAAAGGAACACTCCCAGAGCGATCTTGGGAAGGATCTGCTTTTTTGTCGCGATGTATTCGGTTGCTTCTTCCATTGAAACCCTTCTTAAAGAAGAGCCCGGTTCACGGCTTTCCACTATGGGAAGGCTTGTGTTATCGGGTTCGATCTCATCCTTTAATAAGTAATCGGTGCTTACCGAAAAGATCTCTGCCATCTTAAGTATCTTCTGGAGATCCGGAACACTCTGTGCCCCCTCCCACTTTGATACCGACTGTCTTGAGACATCGAGCATGTCAGCGAGCTCTTCCTGTGACCAACCGTTCTTTTTTCTTTCATTGATTATCTTATCTGCTAAAATCATTTTGTTTCCTTTCCGAAGCTTTTATCGGATGTATCTTCATCGTCAGCTTCAAACAACTTTTTGGATTTGGTTTCGTGTTCGAACAACCTGAAGATAACAATTTTGGCGGTTGTATTCCATAAAGCCGCCTTTGAAATCTGTCAACCGGTGGTTGCAATTACCGAAAACTGCGCAATTTTCATGCGCATATGACATTTGTCACTGCAAATTCATGCGCTTATCAAGTTCATCCACGAACTTAGTGATATCAGCTTCATGATAGGGATGATACATATCAAGGATCGATATGATGCCCACATCCTGTTCTATCCTTTCAAACGGTATGTCTTTATACCATTCATAGTAGGCAACTGCCCATCCGGTCCAGTACTCGGGCGATCTGTCAAAATAATAAGACGGCTGTATATCCGGATAAGAACCGGTGATCCTGTATACGACCTCCATGGCTATCTCGGGTCCGGACATTCCGACTGTGTATTTAGGGTCTCCCGTTCCGAAGCTGTCTGCGATCTCCGAATTGATAAACGCTCTGAAAAAAGCATCTATCTCCCATTTCAGATCATACACTGCATAGTGCAGCATTCCTCCCAAAGCCGACTGGGCAGGTTGTATATATAAACTACTGTAAGCACTCATCTCCTACCTCCATATCTATGCCTTAAGTAACGAATATTGTTCCTCTGGTATAACCCATTTATCACGCCTCTATATCCGCCTTCAGGAACATTCTTGTCTGGCCGCCCGTATATACGGGAGCTATTTTGTTCTCCCTGACCATTCGGCTGACATATTGTCTCGTACACTCCATCACGTCACAGACATTAGCGGTTTCAGCCAGCCTAAGACTGGTAAATCTGAGATATGCATCATAATCATCATCCGTTTGAGTCACCTCTTTATACAACGTTTCCGCGCTGATAAACCTGTCCTCGTCCCACTCTATCCCGTTTCCGCCCGGAGAAACTTTTACCTGGTCAAACGATCCGGCTGACGATAAAACATTTCCAAATATGCGGTTTTCCCCACATTTTGTATTTATATCAAGGCGCCCGGCTTTACCGTCTTTAAAGAATACCAGCACTCTGTTATCAGAAAGAGGTATCACATCCCTTACTTTCTTTTTAAGCCTTGTCCGGATCTCATCCGGGATCCCGTCTTCGGATATGCGTTTAATATATAGATCGTCCTGTGCACCGCGTCCTTCGCTTAACAATAAAAGTTTGTATTCATCGTAATGATCAAGCCCTGCATTTTTAAGTATTGCCCCGATGTTCTGTCTCTCGGGCGGTACGATCCTCTGCCTGACCCATTTCATCGACCATTCGCTGTCAATAGAATACTCCTTGCGTTCAACAAAGCCGACAAGCAGAAACGGGGCATCCCACTCATCATATTGACTCAGAAGTTCTATAAAGAATCTTTTGCTGCGGTCAAAATAAAACAATATACCGAGAACATCATCATTCATTGATGCATCGCGAATCTCGAATACTGCGGACATATTCAATCCTCCCTGTTATCATCTCACGGATCACATCGTAGTATCTTTCATCAAGTATTCCGCTCAATCCTTCAAAAAAAGTATCCCTATCGATCCTCTCCGGCAATGAGATCCCAGTCCATTCGGACCCGGGTATCAAATCAAGGTTTTCCCGGGTGCTTCGCCCTCCGACAAATGACTGAACCTGTTTATCCTCCATAACATCATAGTTTTCAAGTCCGTCAGGTTCATGAACACGGCACAGAAGGGACAATCCCTGGTCAAAAAGAGGAAAAAGTCGTATTCCCTTTTTGCGTTTATCTCTCAAAACTTCAATATTGGCTCCGTGTCTGTCTCTGTTCAAAATAATATGATCAACGACAAGCATTTTTGAGACATATCCGGCCCATCCCATCCTTAAGCAGAATTCCATCGGTCTTTCTTTTCCTAGTCTTTGGGTCTCATAGTATTCCTCGAGAGTTATCTTTGATTCACCGGGAGATTTAAAATCCTCCGATCTGCATAGCCATGTCCTGTACTCCCGGCCTTCAATCTCAATATCTGCATGAACGAGCGTATATGCAAGATGTTCAACTCCCATAAGATCCATGAGCCTTCCGGCTATTATCTCGTTAACGCACTCGTGGCCCACGATACCCTTTACGGGATCATAATCGGATAGCTTGTAATAAATCTTCCTTCCGTTTTTTACTTCATATGACTTAAGGAAAGTTCCGGCTGTGCCTGAAGAAGATCTCGTTTTGGACCATTTTAAATATTTTAGATCAGTGACGTTCCTTATGATATCTTTCATCCGTATATACCATTATCGAAGAATCTGAATATTTGTTACAAAAGTTGTCACTTGTCAACTTTTATAAAAAGAATATAAAAAAAGTTGACACTTGTCAACTTTTATAATCAGATAAAGCCAGGGGTTAACCCTGGCTTTATCTTAAATATATGGGACAACCAAACGGAATATGTTAATTCTTAGGTACAGGAGCAATATTCAGTTTGAGTGCAAGAAAATCCATTCCCGTATACTTATCTTCGGGAACTTCGGAAAAATCTGTGCCCCTGGGTATAGTAAGCGTACTCAACTGACCATTTGAATTATAAACGAGCTCTATAGTGATATCATCCTGTCTGGCTCTCATCGCATCGATAACTTCCTTACTGAACGATACCCACTGACGAGCATCAATATGAATGGTCTGACCGGCCTGAGCGACCTTTAATTTTCTTGCAGTAGTGTCGTTAAAGAAATCATATGCCGATATGGGACCGCTATATTCAACGTATCCGCATTCGGGACATCCCCATGCTTCTACGCCATCGGAATATTCAGACACCGGAGTGGTTACAATAAATGAGAATTTTGCATCATTACCGTTATTCGCATGATCGTGGTATGCAGCATTAGCAAGCATCTCTTCCGTAATTAC
>JAIKZO010000026.1 GCA_024682115.1 Lachnospiraceae bacterium | reverse complement strand
TATGTTCATTTTCTCTGAGTCGTCGACCATGTCGCTGATCTGCTCGTCTTCAAGAGTTTCGTGTCCTTCGTAGCCGGTTTCCGATACCCTGAATCCTACGACGTTGTCTTTGGGCTGCGTGTACTCAAACGTAAGGTATCGTGCTCCGTGCGTACCTTTGCCCAGAGGAAGTTTTTCTTCTATGTATTCACCGCTTTTTTTGTCATATTTAAAAAGCCAGATGTCTGAAACTGCCGGCGGATGGGTGCTGGTATCATAACTCAGCGTAAAGAGGATCTCTTTTTCGCCGTCTTCGTTGATATCGGCAGCCTCTATATGCGGGAAACCGGTGTCATATGCTTCGGGGACGTGAAGTTCTCTGCCGTTTCCGAAATCCAGAGTATAATATGCCAGTTCTTCATCGATGACCGCTTCGCGGAAAAGGCGGTCTTTTTGGCCGTCTTCGTCATAATCTTTGTCGACAAATTCCCTGTACCATGTGTAGTCAGTGCATTCATCCACATATCCGGTATATTCCCAAAGAATGAAAGGAGAAGAATCGGGATCTATCTCAAAATCGTAGTTATCGAATTCTTCGGCACTTACGGAAACCTTTTCTATAGGTTCTTCTTCAGAAGGCTCGGTTTCTTCTTCATCTTCGTTTTCCTCTTCCTCTTCCTCTTCATCGTCTTCGCCATCCGATGACTCCGAAGCTTTGGAGGAATCCTTATTGCTTCCGCAGCCCTGCAAAGCGCAGAATGATACAAGACATATGAGCAGGATCCTTAAGATAAAAGCTCTGTTTTTCATCACTGCTTTCCTCCGATTGAGATCAATGTATATGCAAAATTTTAATTTCCGTATCAGGGGATGTCAATTGCAACGCCCTGTTTTTCTTATCTTGATTTATTGATATAATGATATGGGTTTAAAGTGACCCGGCTAAACAATAAAGATTTGGGAGAAAGATCGAAATGAAGATAAATAGATTATGTATGGTCCTTTTGGCGGCAGCGGCACTGGCAATGCTTTTTACCGGATGCGGCAAAAAAGCAGTCGAAAGTCCTTCGGCAAAGTCGGATGTGGATTATTCGAACACGGATAACTGGGCTTATTTTGCGGAAGGAGATGATAAGGCTGCGGATCTTTTCCTCATATGTCCCACCGTTGACATTAACGATGAATTCAATATGTCGATGGATGATGACGAGACGAAGATGAACTTCCTTGGCGCACTTAACATGGAACGCGGTATCTATGAGGACTGCACCAGGATGTATGCGCCGTATTACAAACAGGCCGCGATGAAGGTGTACGGCATAGACAGGAATGCCAGGGAGCCGTACATGCAGATAGCATACAGTGATATCTCGGCGGCTTTTGCCTATTATCTGGAGCATGAGAATAACGGAAGGCCCATTGTACT
Organism: Lachnospiraceae bacterium; assembly: GCA_024682115.1. Taxonomy (GTDB): domain Bacteria; phylum Bacillota; class Clostridia; order Lachnospirales; family Lachnospiraceae; genus JAILLW01. The sequence goes on along the minus strand of JAIKZO010000026.1, from coordinate 2,189 downwards.
TGCCGGATTTTCACAGGGTGCCGACATGTGTTACAGACTTCTTCAGGAATATTTCGGCGATAAGAAATTAAGTGAAAGGCTGGTGGCCGTATATGCGATAGGCTGGCCTCTGTCCAAAGATATGGCGGATAAGTATCCGCAGATCAGGCCCGCAACTTCCGCGGACGATATCGGGACCGTAATATGTTTTGACTGTGAGTCTCCCGAGGTTACCGGAACTTTCGTGTGGCCCGAAGATGTAACAGCTTATTCTATCAATCCGTTAAACTGGAAAACCGACTCGACACCCGCGGACAAGTCGCTCAATCCGGGAGCATGCTTTACGGATTACGGCGGAACTATCGCGCTTGAAGTCAACGAGCTTTGCGGGTGCTATATCGATGAAACGCGAGGGGTATTAAAGGTTACGGATATCGATCCCAAGGACTATCCGGCGTATCTGGATCTCCTTCCCGAAGGGGGATATCATATATATGATTATCAGTTCTTCTTCAGGAGCCTTCAGCAAAATGTACAAAACAGGGTGGAAAAATATAAAGGATCGAAATGATGCTGGAACTAGGAAAGATAGACACCTGGGAGCCACCGGAGCTTTCGCGGGATGAGATCGATCGATATAAAGAGATCTGTAAGGAAATATGTCTTGACCGGGAGTTTCCCGGTCAGGACTTCTTTATTATATTCAAAACGCAGCCTTACATAGATGCCTTATACTTTCGTTTTACCGAAAAGGATCTTGATGAACCCGACATGACGATAAGGTACCCTTTCCATGAGGGGTATTTCTGGTCACCTGAAGAAACGCGTATTTTCATTGACAGATGCCTTCATAACCCGAGGTGCAGATATTCCCATCCCGAGATGGGGGAGATATTCGAATACTATTCCGAAAAGCATCCCGACTGGCATCTTAAGCCGTATTACACGGAGCATATGAAGCTTCTGGATCATATCTATAACTGCATGCAGTCGGGAACGATAAAAGAGATACTGTATAAGGCGGAGCTCGATCATCTGGCCGCCCGTTCGGATAAGCTTGACGAAGTCAATCTCTTATCGACCAGACCGAGTGATATATATCCCGGACTGAGCATGAGAACACTCCGGGCATTGAACTGCGGTTACGGTTCCGAACTCGTCAATACCGAAGAATACCGTGAGTTTATAAGAAAACTCCAGCAATCTCATCCGGACATATTCAAGGACAGACTGAATGATGCCCAGTGCCGGTATATCCTGGATCTTATCGAACACCGGCTTACACCTAACGAGGTCGGGCGTTTATATGCGGCAGCGAAGGAAAGGCTTAGTAATATGTGGTGTTCGTTACAGTACGACCTTTTCATGTCGACCGATAAGACACGGTGGAAAAGGATGGAGACGATCGCAAGGATAAACGCGATAGATCCTTTGTACAAAGCGCATTATCCGCAGGATCCCGATGAGCTTGCGAACTCTGAATACAATTACCGCTATCTCGAAAAATACCTTCTGGGAGACCGTGAAGGATACGATAAGGCCATACGAAGGGCAAACCGTAAGCGTCCTCAGGACCGGCAGGAGAGGACGGATCTTTATATCATGCGCTATCCGCAGACGATCAACGATTTTTGCAGGGAAGCGGTATACATGAAAAACTGTCTGAGCGGTTATATCCAGGCGGTGCTCAACAATGAAACGGATATCCTCTTTATGAGAAGGGCCGATGATGTGAACAAGCCGTTCATAACACTTGAAGTCCACCATAATGTGCTAAGGGAGGCCTATCACAGGTTCAATGAGGACTGCACCCCCGAAGAAGCCGATTGGATAAGGGCATATTGCGAACGACATGGGATAGATGCTTCCAGTTACCACTTTGACAGGACCATTGATATATAATGATCTTTGAGATCATGAAAAGGAAGGTTTAACATGGACAGAGAAAAGACAGAAAAAACATTTGCGGGATATACGGAAGGATACGATTCCTCGGATCCGAAGATCAAACTGAAGATAGATCATACCTACCGCGTGGCCGCGCTTTGTGAAAGGATTGCGAATACCGTTCCGGGAGTCGATGCCGAACTTGCCTGGCTCAGTGGGATGCTTCATGATATCGGCAGGTTTGAGCAGGTGCGCCGTTACGGGACTTTTTCCGATGCGGATTCCGTGGATCACGCGCAGTTCGGTGCCGACCTTCTTTTTAA
>JAIKZO010000021.1 GCA_024682115.1 Lachnospiraceae bacterium | reverse complement strand
TCGGTCATAGACTGGTTTGTGATCGCTTTCGGTATCGTATCGATACTCTCTTTCCTGTTTTCACCGAACAGAACCAATGAATATCCAACATTCTTCCTGTTTAAGGGCGGAGCGGATACTTCGGTCGTTAACCTTCCGTGGGAGGGCTATACCGGCTGGAACATGGGACTGCGTTCACAGCTTATGTTCGTTGCTCTTTATTTCCTTGCTTCACGTCTGTTCATGAAGAGCTGGTGGAAGGATTTTCTGTATATGATGCTTGGTAGCGCCTTCATCGTATTTTTCCTGGGCGTGCTGCATCGATTTAATATTGATCCACTCACACTATATGAAAATCTTGATGAGTACTACAGGTATAAGTTCCTATCCACACTCGGACAATCCTCCTGGTATTCCAGCTTCATGGTTGTTCTTATGCCGCTGGGTATGGCTTTCTTCTTATTCGAGGATAATAAAAGATCTGTAACCAATATCCTCCTGGGTGCCTTTGTCGCTGTCAGTGGCGCAACCTTTGTCACCCAGAACAGTGATAGCGCATATCCGGCTTTTGCTGCCATCGTTACAATCATGTTTGCTATTTCATTTATGAGCAACGAACGTTTCCTTAAGTTTTGGGAGATGCTGATCATCTTCGTTACTGCAATGAAGGTTATGGGAGTATTTCAGCTGCTATTTCCCCAAAAAGCTACACAACTCGATTCTCTCTCAATATTCATGTCACAATCTGTTGTAACCTGGATTCTGCTCATCGTCATGATAGCTGCATATATTTTATTCAGGAAGATGGTACAGAAGAACAACTTTAACATCGCAGACCATAAATCAGTCAGAAATATTATAGTATCGGTGATTATCGCCGCCATACCGATAAGCATCATCATCACTATTCTCAACACCAAGGGAATCATACACATAAACGCCCTTCAGGATGTAGGTTACCTTACATTTAACGATTATTGGGGCAACTTAAGAGGATATACATGGCGGAATACGGTAGAGCTGATGGGCGAAGAAATGTGGCGTAAGATGGCTCTTCTCGGTCCGGGACCGGACTGCTACGCAACTATCGTTTATGCGACCGAGCCTCGTGCGACCGAGATATACAACTTCTGGAACCACGAACTTGTGGTATGTGCTCACAACGAGTGGCTGAACATGCTGTTTAATGAAGGAATTCTGGGTCTCATCTCATATCTGGGGATATTTGTAAGTGCTTTGATCGTATTTTTGAAAAAAGCAGGCAATCCTGTAATGACAGGCTGTGCAGCGTCAGTCGCTGCCTATTTCTTCCACAACATGTTCTGTTACCAGCAGATACTTTGCACGCCCATGATCTTCCTTATAATGGCACTCGGTGTATGGTGGCTGCATGAGAACAGTATATCGGCAGATAAAACAGCCGCCTGACAGATTCTTCGAAATTTCACAGATTTGCTATTTAAAATCTTATAAATATGAGTTAAGATATAGAATGTTGTACTATTTATTGGAGGTTTATTGATATCATGGAAAAGAAAAACGAAGAAAACAATGCTGAAAACTTAAGCAACAGCATGAAAAAGCGCATCGACCGCGCTAACCAGCAGAAAAAGGCTAAACGCTCGGCTATGACCGGCAGGGTAATAAGCATAGCGATCCTTGCACTCATCGCAGCAGGTATCATCTATCTTATCGGTACTGCTGTTGTCAAGGCTTCCTATAAGGTTGCGCCGAACGGAGAATACAGCAAATGTCTTGATGCAAACGGATATGTATCCGGAGTTAACGCATCTACCTGTGTTACACTTCCCGAATACAAGGGTGTATCAATACCGAAGAGCGAGGTTGAGTTCTCTGATGAGGAAGTCCAGAAGGACATCGATTCACAGCTTGAACAGCACCAGGAACTCAGCAAGGAAACGGATAAGAAAATAGAGGACGGCGACAAGATCAATCTTGACTATGTTGGAACGATAGACGGCGTTGAGTTCGAAGGCGGCAACTCGGGCGGTGAGGGCTCCGATCTTACTATAGGTTCAGGTCAGTTCGTAGATGACTTCGAGCAGCAGCTCATCGGATCCGGCGTCGGTGACAAGGTTACCGTAAACGTTACATTCCCTGAGGATTATCAGTCAGCAGACCTTGCCGGTAAGGATGCACAGTTTGACTGTACGATAAACGGAATCTATATTAAGCCCGAGTTCACGGATGAGTTCGTGGCCGAGAACCTTTCTGACAAGGCATCTACGGTTGAAGAGTATAAAAAGTATCTTAAGGATACCAATTTTGATAATAACTTAAAGAGCTGGATAGAGGATTATCTTGATGACAACACCACGGCAGTAAGCTATCCGAAGTCGTATCTCAAGCAGCTTAAGTGCCTGCAGAAGTACACGGCAATGCAGTCCTTTGAATACATGAACCAGATGTATGCACAGATGTACGGACAGGGCTACAATGATTTCTACGAGTACGAAGGCAAGACCGAGGAAGAATACGACAAGGATCTTATAGAGACCTGTCAGGAGACCGAGAAGAAGATGCTCACCTATCAGGCCATCATGGAGAAGGAAGGCATCAAATATACGATCGACGATTACAAGAAGCATCT
>JAIKZO010000018.1 GCA_024682115.1 Lachnospiraceae bacterium | reverse complement strand
GCCGTTGTAAGAGGAGTCATCAACAGCCCCGAGGTCCTTTTTGCGGATGAGCCTACGGGTGCATTGAACTCACAGAATACGGAGAACGTACTTAATATCATGTCTGACCTTAATAACGAAGGTCAGAGCATAGTAATGGTAACGCATACGGTTAAAGCCGCAGAGCGCGGGAACAGGATAATCTATCTTGCTGACGGTGTGATCTCGGATGAGATCGATATAGGTCCTTATGTCGGTGACTATAAGGATGAGAGCAACCCTCAGCTTGAACTTGCAAAGGAACGTCACGCAAAGCTTAAGAACTTCCTTCAGGATATGGGCTGGTAGTTTTGGAAGATTTACCCGGACAGAGGTTTATCGTTAAGATGTACAGATTTTTCTTTATCGCAAAAAACAATATAAAAAAGCAAAAGAGCGACATGATCACTTTCTTCTTTATGTCACTGATCACGGCTTTTCTGCTGTTCATAAGTATTTCATTCCTCACCGGGATAGGCGGTGTCATAGATGAAGTCTACGAAAAGATCCACGGACTTGATATCTTATATCTGACAAGTACGGATGATATCATCGCGAACAAAACGGAAGAGGTCATACAGGGGAATCCTTATATCGGTGAATATGAAGCGACCGAATGTCTTTATCTTTCGGGTGCCAAATACGGGCATAAGACGGATAAGAACCTTTCGGAATACGGCTTTCAGTTCGTTTCGTATGATCACGAAATAAAGATCCACAGGATAAGTACGGATACAAAAGGCTTCCACGGGGATGAGGCTGTAATTCCCATAAGGATGAGCACGGAGTTTGCGATAGGGGATACGCTTCGCGTAAAGATCGGAGATAACATATACGATCTCAAGGTGGCCGGATATGCGGAAGATTCGATATACTGCTCACCCATGAACATGGGACAGTATATGATATATATCTCGGACGATATGTATAACAATATGCGGTTCGAGAACAGGAACATGGCCTTTGCAAGGTACATGTATAAGGTAAGGCTTACAAAGGATGCCATCAGGAAGAAGATTGATGCCAATGCTCTCTGTGACGAAATGTTTTCGGAAGTGGTCGACTGGGTGAGTGAATATAAGGTCACGCATCCCGACTATAACGGCGGTATGAATAATGCGGTTCCTTACGTTATGCTCCACGGGTCTGCGATGATCCTTCCGTTCATGTTCATAGCGATAGTGTTTGCTTTTGCACTCATCATCTTTGTCATAGCGATGGTCATCATACATTTCAGCGTCAAGAATTTCATCATGACCAATATGAAGAACACCGCTATCATGGAAGCTTCGGGATATACGGTCAGGGAGCTGGTTCTCATCCTGCTCACGCAGCTTGTTTCGGTCGCATCGATGGGAAGCATCATAGGAGTCCTTCTCGGTGCCTTTTCGATCGGAAAGATGAGCGTGATCATACTTGTAACGCTGGGACTTCCTTGGAACCAGCCCGTAAACGTGCCGATCGCCGTACTCACGGTCATCGGAATGGGATATCTGGTCGCCTGCCTTACGCTGGTCATAGGCAGGGAATACAGCAAGACCACGGTACTTGAAGCATTAAGAGGCGGAATAAATGCCCATAACTTCAAGAAGAATCATTTTCCTTTTGAAAAGAGCGTTTTTCCTGTTGCGATCACGCTTTCGCTCAAAGAGACTTTCGGAAGGTTCAAGAACCAGATCGGTGTCCTGCTCATAGCGATACTGCTTGCGGCGTCATCCGTTTTCGGACTGGGAATGGCAGATACATTCTCGGATGATGATACCGTCGTTAATATGGCGGGAGTGGATTATGCCGATGCGGCCGTTGACGGTGATGCCGCAATGGGACAAAGGCTTGATGCCATGACTTCGGTGAACTACCAATACGGCGATAACTGGTATGCGTTTAATTATACTTCCCTTAAGATCAGACAGGAACAGAACATAACCACGAGATGCTTTACCGATACATCCAAGGTACAAGGTGTGGCTATGGTCGAGGGAAGGATGCCGATCCACGCAAACGAGATAATGTTTGCAACGAACGCGGCCAACAGGATGAAGGTCAAAGTCGGTGATTCGGTCGTAGCAAAGCTCGGCAACAGAGAGGAATCATATCTCGTGACAGGTCTTTGCCAGGTCATCAACAATCTCGGTATGATGGCATATATGACCACTGAAGGAGAGAGCAAGCTTACGGGAGATCCGGAGAGCTTCAGCTACTACGTCTTCCTTAAGAAAGGATATACGCTTTCGGATTTTGAAAGCGAGTTCAAGGAGATCTATCCCGACGAAGAAGTTTCCGATTTCAAGGAAAACGTTCAGGGTACGATAGGTGTGGTAAAACTCGGTATCCAGGGCGTGGCCCTTATAATAGGATTACTCACGTCGCTCATCGTTGCTTTCGTTGAGGCACTCATCATAAGAACGCAGATCACAAGGACATGGAGGAATCTCGGTGTCAGCAAAGCTCTGGGATATACTTCCGGACAGCTCATCGTACAGACGATGCTTTCAAACATACCCGTGATCCTCATCGGACTTGTTATCGGGCTTGTTCTTGCTACGGCGTTCGGCGGTAAGATAATGACACTCATGTTCATGATATTCGGATTCAGGAAGGCAGCGTTCTTTATCACTCCGAGCTCGTATGTGATCTCAGTGATCCTCATAGTCGGAATAGCAATGGCCACCTCGGCTGTTATCGGAAGGAAGATCAACGTCCTGGAGCCCGTAAAGATGATCACGGAGGAATAAATATATATGTTATAATGGTATGGATGTTACGAAGTCATTCGTGATATCACCGAGAACGAAGGGGAGGATCCCGGATGCATTACAGATGTCTCATAGTGGATGATGAGTCGGAACTCGCCGAGATGACGGCGGAATATTTCAGGATGTTTGAGGTCTCTACGCAGTATGTTACAAGCGCGGAGGCCTGTTTTCAATTCTTTGAGGAAAACACGGCCGATATCGTGCTCCTTGATATAAACTTAGGCGACGGTTCGGGATTTGAAGTATGTAAAAAGCTTCGTGAAGAGCTTAATATGCCGATCCTTTTCATAAGCGCAAGACAGAGTGACGACGACGTCCTTATAGCCCTTTCGATAGGCGGTGACGATTACGTCAAAAAGCCTTACAGCCTTTCGATCCTTCTTGCAAAGGTCAAGGTCATCTTAAAAAGGATCGATGCCGGAGAAATGACCGCAGAAGCATCAAAGGTATCTCCGGATAAAACGGAGGATCCGGAACGCCCTGATAAAGAGGAAAATACCGGAGAAGAACTTAAGGAGTTTAAGCTCGACCCCGATACGATGTCCGTTGTCGTTGAAGGGAAGAGGATCCCGCTTAAGGCTAAAGAGTATGCACTCATAAACTGTTTGTATCGATATCATGACACTATTGTCAGAAAAGAGACTCTTTTTGATGAAGTCTGGGGAGATGCTTTTTTCGGGGACAGTACGCTCAATGTGCATATAAGGAAACTCAGGGAAAAGATAGAAAAGGATCCCAATGATCCGGAATATATAAAGACGGTTTGGGGAACGGGATATTATCTCCGGCTTAAAGAAGATGATAAAAAGGTGTGAACGGAAACGGTGAGATAAGATGAGATTCAGAAAGATAGCTGCGGTGTTCACGCTGTTCATGCTGGGTTTCCTGATCGTTTTCGTGCTCATGTTCAGGAAAGCCTCATATCCGCAAAGAGATATAGTATACTACAATGACCTTCTTGCAAGGATAGAGGAGGATATCTCGGCGGGAAGAGATATATCGGATATCGAAAAAGAATACGGCTGCACGATCGTTTATTCAAAAAGGATAGATGCACCCGAACTTTCACCTCTGTACAGGGACGAAGCCTTTGTGCTGGACCTTTCGGTGGGCGGAGAGTATGTAGGTAAGGTCGCGTGGATGGACAGGGAAGAAAAATATGAAGCGTTCGGACGATCTTTTTTTGTGGCTTCCATGATCTTCTGGAGCCTTACCCTGATCATGGGTTTAGTGCTGCTTTATCTGGTGTATGACTCGTTCGTAAAACCTTCAAGGGATCTAAAAGCCTTTTCGGAGGAACTTGCCAAAGGAAATCTTGATACCGCACTTCCGATCAAAAAGAACGATTTTTTCGGAAGCTTTACCGAAGCCTTTGATATCATGAGAGAAGAGCTCAAGAATTCCCGTGACAAGGAAATGAGAGCGGAGATAGCAAGGAAGGAAATGGTCGCTTCTTTAAGCCACGATGTAAAGACTCCCGTGGCGGTCATAGATGCGACATGCGAAGTTTCGGAAGTCAAACTCCTTCGGAGACTTAAAAGGCTTAGGGAAATGGAAAATCCTTCGCCTGTTGACATAGAAGAGGTAGAGGATTCGATCGATAAGGTAAGGACCATATCCGCCAAGGCAGGGACCATAAACAGCCTTATGGCTGATCTTCTTCATTCCAGTCTTGAAGATTCGGAGAGAGTCGTCGTAAAGACCGAGGAGGAATTTGCGACACTTATCGAAGATTACTTCATAAAGATAAGGGACTACGGAAAGATCGTGATAGAAAACCATATCCCGAAATGCCTTCTATATATGGACAGGCAGAGAATGGAGCAGGTCATAGACAATATCATCGGAAATTCCGTAAAATATGCAGGTACAGAAATTAAAGTCAGGTTTGATGATGTAAATGATATGCTCCTAAGCAACGGAAAACTCGGCAACTTCGTCAGGATAACGATAAAGGACAGCGGCCCGGGAGTCAGCGAAGATGACCTTCCGCTCATAGCACAGAAGTATTACAGGGGAAGCAATTCCGCCGAGAAGTCGGGATACGGGATGGGTCTTTATCTGGTAAAACAGTATATGCAGAAGCAGGGCGGTGACATGGAATACTATAACGATAACGGATTCACCGTAGTGCTGATGCTTAAGAAGGTATGATGAAAATGAAGTTTACAAAGGGGAATAAAAGCATAAGATCAAAAAGATCACGGGCAGTACTGCTTACAGTCTGCCTGCTTGTCATATCCGGACTTATCGCAGGATGCTCAAAGGGACCTGAAGAACCCAATGCGCCGAAGCTCCTTCTGGGGTTCAGTCAGCTCGGGTCGGAGAGTGCCTGGAGGATAGGTAATACCCGCGATATCGAGGAAAAAGCCGAAAGCTACGGTGTCAGCCTCATGCTTGAAAACGCAAATCAGAAGCAGGAGAATCAGATAGCGGCAATAAGGCGTTTTATCGCGTACAAGGTAGATGTAATAGCATTTTCGCCAATAGTCGAAGAGGGATGGGACAATGTCCTGATGGAAGCAAAAGAAGCAGGTATTCCCGTTATCCTGGTCGACAGGGATATAAGCACCGAAAACAAGGATCTTACGAAATGCCTTATCGGAGCGGATTTTTATTCGGAGGGTCTGCATGCCGGAGAATATCTGATCCGTAAAGCAGACAGCCTGGGGCTTGAACATGTGAACATAGTAGAGATCACCGGTACCGAAGATTCCACACCCATGCGTCAGCGTCAGGCCGGGTTCATGGATGCGATAAAGGATGATCCGCGCATGGAGATCATAGAGAGCATAAACGGTGACTTCTTAAAGAGCCGCGGTGCGGAGTGCATGCGCGAACTACTTGATAAATACGGACAGGATATAGATGCCGTGTTCAGTCATAACGATGAGATGACACTCGGTGCGCTTCCCGAGATCGAAGAAGCCGGTTTCGAACCCGGAAAGGATATGATCATCATTTCCATAGACGCCGGACAGGAAGCGATAGATGTATTAAAGGAAGGAAAGATAAACTGTGTCGTTGAGTGTACCCCGATGCTCGGAAGCACTCTGATGGAAACAGCCCTTAAACTGAAAGCCGGAGAAGAGGTCGACGAACTCATCCATCCCAAAGAAAAGCTGTTCAGCGATGAACAGGATCTGTCGGCGATGGAGCCGAGAGGTTATTGATCAGTATAAGATAAATGTCGAAGATCAGAACGGAAAAAAGCATTATCGGAAAAATCGATGATATGAGCCGCAATCTGGTGATAATACTGGTAATACCTATTTTCATCAGTCTTGTTTTGATGCTCATTTATGCCGAACGATACCATAATGCGATCGCACGTATGGAAACGATAGCGAGCTTAAAGACCACGGTCACCGAGGATATACCCGGAAGCGCATGGGATATCGTGAGCGGAAGGAATACGATACCCGGCAGTAAGGTTTATACGAAGATACACGAAGTTTATGACACGATAAGCGAAGTTAGTGATAAGACGAACGAGGCCAACCGTCTTTCACTCATAGTCGCGTACCGGACCATGCAGACGCTCGAAAACTACATGAATCAGATCCGCGACAATATAGACAAACAGCAGCCGGTAGTCCAGAATGAGGAAGTACTGGCCGAGATCAGGGATGTTGCGGAACTCGTGGACAGCATGCTGAATGAGTATATCGCCCAGGAGATCGCTTCGACCGCCAACATGAGCATAGTCTTAAGATGGCTCATTCTTATTACGGCCGTGGCGGAAGCCGTCGTTGTTCTTTTGGCCTGGATCCTCCGAAACAGATCGATGAAGGATACCACCGCTTTCGTCAAAAAACCGATCGACAGGCTTGAGGAAGTTACGGCTACTCTGGCCGAAGGCTCACTGGATGCCAGGATCACGGATACCGATGTTACGGAACTTCGAAACCTTACGCTTTCGGTAAATACCATGGCCGACCGTCTCGAAGATATGATGCAGAAGAGCCGAAAGGACGAAAGAAATTTAAGGAAGGCGGAGCTTCGTACTCTTCAGGCACAGATCAATCCTCATTTCCTGTATAATACCCTTGATGCCATTATCTGGAAGGCAGAAGCCGGAGAAAAGGATGATGTCATCCAGCTTACGAGCGCACTTAGCGATTTCTTCAGGATCAGTTTATCGTCCGGTGCCGACTGGATCCCGATAAGCCAGGAAAAGAAGCACATCGAAGGATATCTTAAGATACAGCAGACAAGATACAGGGATATATTGAGGTATGAGATCGATATTCCCGATGAGATAGGTTACTTCTATATATTGAAGCTTCTTTTGCAGCCGCTTGTCGAAAACGCCATTTACCACGGGATAAAGATAAAGCGCGGAGGAGGCCTTATAAAGGTAACCGGAAGGCTTGAAGATAACATGCTCGTATTTACCGTGTCAGATACCGGAACGGGTATGACGCCGGAACAGCTCGACGCACTTAACGAGCGTATGAAAAAAGGACAGCCGACCGTCAGCGAAGGCTCGGGCGGATTCGGCATGGTGAACGTCAATATGCGTATAAGGCTCTATTATAACCAGCCCGAGGGCCTTAAGATAGAAAGCAGCGAAGAAGGCACATCGGTAAGCTTCAGAGTGCCTTGCAGGACCAAAGAGGAGATTTCCGAGAATGAAAGTATTTCTGGTTGATGATGAGATCGTTATCAGGGAAGGTATAAGAGAATCGTTTCCCTGGGAAGAAACTTCATATACGCTTGTCGGAGAAGCGCCTGACGGAGAGATGGCACTTCCGATGATCCGCGATACAAACCCGGATATAGTGATAACCGATATAAAGATGCCTTTTATGGACGGTATCGAGCTTTGCAGGATTTTGCGGGCCCAGATGCCCTGGATAGGGATCATCATCCTGAGCGGGTACGACGAGTTTGAATATGCGCGCCAGTGCATACAGCTCGGTGTTAAGGAATATCTGCTGAAGCCTATCTATTCCGAAGAGCTTAGAGGCGTTCTCGACAAGGTGAGCGCACAGATAAAGGAAGAGAGAAAAGCCCGTGAACATGCTGAAAGCCTTCGCTCGAGAATGAACACGGACGGAAGGTTCCTTAAGGAAAAACTCATCGGTTCGCTTTTTTCCGATGATGCGATGGAAGAAGATTCCGAGAATGCGCTGATGCAGCTGCGCTCGATGGGAAGTCCGGTTACGGCACCCTGCTATGCGGTCGCCGATGCGGCTTTTTCACAGGTGGAACAGGGACAGGAAGCCGCAGCATCGCTTGCCGAGAGCAGCGGCGGGATAGTTCATACCTCCGGAGGACGTACGGGAACGAGACTGCTTATCCTGGGCGACACCCCGGCGGATGCCGAGGAAAGAGCCTATGCATTTGTTTCTTCATTGGTAAGGGAGCTTGAAAGAACGGGATGTTCTCAGATAAGAGTCGGGATAGGCGAGATAGTCGAAAAACCCGGAGATATCTTAAGGAGCTTTAAGACCGCCAGGCATATACGCCACCTTCTGGTGGACCGCCAGGATGAAAATCCTCTTATCCTGGGGGTAAGGGAAATGGGAGAATCCGCAGGAGATCCCAGGAATCCTTCGGTCATAAACGAAGCCAAGGTATACATGGCACAGCACTTTACGGATCCGAACCTGATGCTGCAGGATGTCGCCAAAGCCGTCAATATGAGCAACAGCCGTTTTTCCACCGTATTTTCACAGCAGAGCGGACAGACGTTTACCGAATATCTCATCTACTTAAGGATAAGCAAAGCCAAGGAACTGCTGCGTACTACGGACTTAAAGAGTTCAAAGATCGCTCACGATACGGGATATAACGATGCGCATTATTTCAGTTACATTTTCAAGAAAAATGTCGGGATGACACCTTCGGAATATCGTTCGCAAAATCAAAATCAACCTGAATAAAATGATTTTTAACTTTTTTTACAAGAGTAAAATCATTTTCAACCAAGTCGAAATCTATATTGATTTACCCCGGGACTGTCCCGGGGTATATTTTTATACAAGCGGACAATTTGGATCCGCAAGGAGAATTTAAGGAGGTATAACATGAAAAGGTTACCTAAGTTATTATGTGTAGTTTTGACACTTGCACTTGTATTGGGATTATGTGCATGTGGCGGCGGAAAGAAAGGCGGAGCCATCAAGGTTGGTGTTGTTAACAACCCTCCTTCAGAGTCCGGTTACCGTGAAGCTAACGTTAAGGACATGGAAGCAGTTTTCTCAGCAGAAAACGGATACGAGCTTAAGACAGCTTACAGCTTAAAGAACGACGAGCAGCTCCAGGCAGCTCAGGGCTTCATCACAGAAGGTGTTGACTACCTGCTCATTTCAGCAGCCGAGACAACAGGTTGGGACGAAGTTCTTAAGAAAGCTAAGGAAGCCGGCATCAAGGTTTATCTCTTCGACCGTATGATCGATGTTGATGAGAGCCTCTACGAAGCAGCAGTTGTTTCAGACATGGCTAAAGAAGGTGAAACAGCAGTTCAGTGGCTTCTTGATCAGAATCTTGATACTTACAACGTAATCCACATCCAGGGTGCTATGGGTAGTGATGCTCAGATCGGACGTACAGGCGCTCTTGATGAGCAGTTTGCATCAGGCAAGATGAACAAGGTTGTTCAGCAGACAGCTACATGGGACGAAGCAGAAGCTAAGAAGATCGTTGAATCAGTTATCAACAGCGGTGAAGACTTCAACGTAATCTATGCAGAGAACGACGGTATGGCTAAGGGTGCTGTAGCAGCTCTTGACGAAGCAGGAATCACACACGGTGTTGACGGACAGGTTATCGTAATGGGATTCGACTGCAACAAGTGGGCTCTCAGAGAACTCAAGGCAGGTGCATGGAACTACGATGGACAGTGCAGCCCGTTCCAGGCTAAGATCATAAGCGATCTTATTAAGAGCGGAAGCGCTCCTTCTTCTAAGAAGATCATCAACGAAGAAAAGGGATTCGACGCTAAGACAATTACAGACAGCGACATCGAGACCTACGGTTTGGGCGAATAATCTTTAAGTAAAACCCGACAAGCGCAGCCAGGCTGTAATATTTTCAGCGGGCTGCGCTTTTTTTGGAAATACAGTAGGTAATTGATTAGGAGGAAATTTTTTATGGAGGAGAATTGCTTACTTAAGCTAAGAGGCATTGACAAGCTATTCCCCGGAGTTCACGCACTTAACAACGTAGATTTCACATTGAGAAAAGGTGAGATCCACGCACTTATGGGTGAAAACGGTGCAGGAAAATCCACTCTGATCAAGATACTCACCGGAGTATATTCAATGGATGCCGGAAGTATACTGGTTGAGGGGAAAGACGTACACATCAATTCACCGCAGGACGCTCAGAACAACGGTATCAGTACGGTTTACCAGGAGATAACGCTCTGCCCCAATCTGACCGTTGCCGAGAATATGTTCATAGGCCGTGAGGATAATCTGTGGGTTAAGCAGAAGTCTTATGAAAAGCGTGCGGAAGAGATCCTTAACAGTCTTCAGATCCCCGCAAGAGCCCGTCAGCAGCTCGGAAACTGTTCTTTGGCGGTCCAGCAGATGGTTGCCATCGCAAGAGCGGTCGATATGCAGTGTAAGGTTCTTATACTCGACGAGCCTACTTCATCTCTTGACGACAAGGAAGTTAACATGCTTTTCGGTCTGATGAGGGATCTTAAATCAAGAGGCGTCGGTATCATATTCGTTACGCATTTCCTTGAGCAGGTATATGAAGTTTCGGACAGGATCACCGTATTAAGGAACGGCGAACTCGTCGGCGAATTCCTTACGGAAGAGCTGCCTCAGGTTCAGCTCGTAGCCAAGATGATCGGTAAGGAACTCGATGAACTCAATAACCTCTCTGAAGGTGAAGAGCATAAAGAACATACCGGAGAGGTATTCTACGAGGCCAAAGGTCTTTCAAGTTCCGAAACACTTCCGTTCGACTTTTCGATCAAGAAGGGTGAGGTTAACGGCTTTACAGGACTTCTTGGTTCGGGTCGAAGCGAGAGTGTCAGAGCCATATTCGGTGCTGATAAGGTCGGCGGCGGAACCGTTAAGATAAAAGGCAAGACCGTTAAGATCAACAAGCCCGTTGATGCCATGAAGAACGGTATCGGATACCTTGCAGAGGACAGAAAGAGAGACGGTATCATAGCTGACCTTAGTGTCAGGGAAAACATCATCCTGGCCCTTCAGGTAATGAACGGTTTCTTCAAACCGATAAGCAGGAGCGAATCGGAAGCATTTGCGGACGAATATATAAAAGCACTTAACATCAAGACGGCAAGCCGTGAGACTCCCGTAGGATCATTGAGCGGCGGTAATCAGCAGAAGGTAATACTTGCAAGATGGCTTCTTACCCATCCCGATTACCTTATCCTTGACGAGCCCACAAGAGGTATCGACGTTGGAACAAAGCTTGAGATCCAGAAGCTCGTTTTAAAACTTGCCGAAGAAGATGT
This sequence comes from Lachnospiraceae bacterium, assembly GCA_024682115.1. GTDB lineage: Bacteria > Bacillota > Clostridia > Lachnospirales > Lachnospiraceae > JAILLW01. Next base: position 19,445 of record JAIKZO010000018.1, on the reverse strand, counting down.
GAGCGTAACGTTCATCTCATCCGAGATAGAAGAAATGCTCCGTACATGCAGCCGTCTCATCGTTATGAGAGACAGACATATAGTCGGAGAATTAAAAGGCAATGACCTTAACCAGGCACAGGTCATGAAAACAATAGCGGGAGGTGAGTCGTCATGATGAAAGATAAGCTCAGAAAGATCGCCAAGGGCGGACTCGGACAGCTCGCAATCCCTTTGATAGCGATCGCACTGCTTGTAATATTCAACCTGATCAGAGATCCCGGTTTCTTCGTTATAGGTTTGAGCCATAACAATGACGGCAACCTGGTCCTTCAGGGAAATCTGATAAGTATCATTAACGGTGCAAGTGAACTTGCGGTTCTCGCAATGGGAATGACACTTGTTACCGCAGCCTGCGGCGGACAGGATATCAGTGTCGGCGCGGCGGCAGCCATTGCGGGCAGCGTGTTTGTTAAGACACTTAAGTCCGGTGCAGGTATCTCGGGCGGAAAGGTTTTTGTAGCTTTCCTTCTTGCCTGTATCGTAGCGATGATCTTCGGATCGTTCAACGGAGCTCTGGTTGCGATATTTAAGATCCAGCCCATGATAGCCACGTTGATCTTATATACGTGCGGACGTTCCATCGCTTACTGGATAAACGGAGGAGCAACTCCGACAGTCAGCAGCCCGATAATCACGGCAATGGGAAGCTTTATACCGGGCATCCCGATCCCCACGCCGGTACTCATAGTCATATTTATGACGATCCTGTTCAAGCTTCTTTTCAGATTTACCTCTCTTGAACTGTTCACTCAGTCGGTAGGTATCAACGGAAGCGCGGCCAGACTTAACGGAATCAATACGACATTCATAAAGCTTCTGTCATTCATAATCTTAGGTGTGTGCGTGGCAGTTGCGGGAAGCATCGGCGTTAGCCGTCTTGGACTCATCAACCATGAGACACTGCTTCTTGATATAGAAATGGATGCGATCCTTGCGGTTGCCATCGGAGGAAACAGCCTCGGCGGAGGAAGATTTAAGATCAGCGGAAGTATCATAGGTGCTTACGTTATCCAGATGCTTACGATAACCCTTTATGCCATGAAGGTTTCTTCGACCGATGTTAAAGCGTACAAGGCGATCGTCATAGTTATCCTTGTTGTAATAGGATCACCCGTATTTAAGGAAAAATTCGGAAAGTTCATGAACAAGATCCGTAAGGGCAAGGACGGATATCTGGAGAAAGGAGCGGAGAAAGCATGAAGAAATCTAACGACATTCGCAGAGAACCGCTTACAGATACACTATTGCTGATGACGATCACGATATGCATTTTCCTCGTGATGTATCTTCTGGCAATGATCTTTCTCCAGGGCGGATTCTTACATTCGCAGCAGCTGTTTGACCTTTTGAACGATAATGCCAGCCTTATAATCGTTTCCTGCGGCCTTACGATCGTAATGATCGGCGGCGGTATCGATATCAGCGTCGGCGCGGTGACTTCACTTGTTGTCATGAGCTGTGTCATCTACTTAAATAAAGGCGGAAACCTGTTCGTTTCGATCCTCCTGGCACTCGGGATAGGACTTGCATTCGGACTTGTTCATGGTTTCCTTATAAGTTATCTTGAGATCCAGCCGTTCATAGTAACGCTGGCCGGAATGTTCTTCGCACGCGGAATGACCACGATCCTTTCGGTAGATCCCCAGAAGGCGACTCATGAAGGTTTCCTTAAGCTTCAGGAAGCAAAGATAGAGATCCCCTGGCTCGGATATACGGCTAAGAACGGAAACATGATCCCCGCACGTATGGAGATAGGCGTGGTAGTAGCACTTACATGTGTGATCCTCGTATTCATACTTCTTAAATACATCCGTGTGGGACGCGGTTTCTATGCAATGGGCGGAAACCAGACGAGCTCTCTGATGCTCGGTATCAACGTAAAAAGGACACGCTTCATAAGCTATGTACTGAGCGGTCTTTTGAGCGGTATCTCGGGATATGTATTCCTTATGCATACCGGAGCCGGTAATGCGACTAACGCAGCCGGAATGGAAATGAACGCCATCGCTTCATCCATCATCGGCGGTACGCTCCTTACGGGTGGTGTAGGTAACGTTATCGGAACATTCTTCGGAACACTTACGCTTACCACGATAAAGAAGATCGTCGTATCGAGCGGACTTAACGATCCCTGGTGGCAGAGTATCACCACCGGCGGAATGCTCTGCTTCTTCATCCTGTTACAGAGTGTTGTATTAAGGCAGAGAGAAAAGAACAAAAAGACTAACTGAGGTTTATGACACCGACAGTGACCGGGGCGAAGGATTTATCCTTCGCCCTTTTGTTTTATGTTATAATGTTCTGAATATGAGTAAAAAAGGGAAGAACAAAAAGAATAAAAAGGAGATCTCAAACGGCAGGGCCGTGCAGAATAACATCTATGCATGTTCCCTGCTTCGGAAGATATGTCCTTCTTTGGTTGTACACAACGCTGTAAGCCGTTTTCTGGGATACTTTGAATGGCTTTTTTACAGCGCTTTTTTCATGCGTTATGTGATCAATTCTCTCGAAGCCGGGGACAGCTTCGGAAGGATAATGACCTTTGTCCTCATCGTAGCAGTGGTTTCATGCGCCATGAGCCTTTATGACAAGATACTTGTGGGACATGTTTACCCCGTGAGCAATGCCGTTGTCAACAAAGGACTCTATACGATACTTTTCCGCAAATCGAGAAATGTTGAACTCGAGTGTTTCGAAAACAGCGACTTTTACGATAAGTATACCCTTGCCATGGAAAAGGCCGACCAGCGTCTTATCGATACCGTGAGTGCGGTATTCAATACGCTTTTCGGTGCCGTAGCAAGTGTCTGCGCGTTCGTGTTCATGTATCAGGTCGATAAGATCTCGGTGCTTTTTATCATCTTCCCTGTGATCGGAAACTTTGTTTTTAACAGAAAGATAAGCCATCTTGATTATGCAAGGAATAAGGACATGGCTCCCCATAACAGGCGGATAGCCTATATAAACAGGGTCATGTATCTTTCCGAATATGCCAAGGAGATGAGACTTACCGATGTCTTTTCGGTCATGAAGAGACAGTACAGGGAAGCCATCACGGGAGTGGCCGATGTCACGAAAAAGTACACCAAAAAGGCCGCTTTTCTCCACTGGATGTACGTAATGTTCACGTTTACGTTCATTTTCGAAGGACTGCTCATATACGGGGCTTACCGCACTCTTGTCAGCAATTCGATGAGCCTTGCGGAGCTCGCCGTCATTACCAGTATGATGGTTTCGACGACATGGATACTCATAGGCTTTACGGATTCGCTTACGGCACTTTTCAAGAACGGACTTTTCATCGAGTATTTAAGGACATTCCTTGAGTACAAAGAGAAGATCCCGGAGGACCATGAGGGTGCGGATCCCGGCACGGAGATAAGGTCGATCGAATTCCGCGACGTTTCTTTCGCATACAAGGATAAGGAAGTCCTTTCCCACGTCAACATGGAATTCAGGGGCGGCAAGACCTATGCGCTAGTCGGCTATAACGGAGCGGGCAAGACCACGCTCATAAAGCTTCTCCTTCGTTTCTACGATCCGACAGGCGGAACGATACTTCTTAACGGAAGAGATATCAGGGAATATGACCTGAAAAAATACAGGGCGCTTTTTGCCACGGCGTTCCAGGATCACAGGATGCTTTCGATGTCTGTGGCCGATAACGTCGTTATGGGAGAGGAAATTCCCGATGAAGAAAAGGAAAGCAGGGTAACAGAAGCTCTGAAACTGTCGGGCGTTTATGACAAGGCCGCATCGCTTCCAAAGGGCATACATACCACACTCACTCACGAATTTGACGACGAAGGTGCGGTATTATCCGGCGGAGAATTCCAGAAGATAGTCGTAGCGAGGGCGTTTGTAAAGGAATGTCCGTTCAAGATATTCGACGAGCCGAGCAGCGCGTTGGACCCGATAGCGGAGGCTCAGATATTCGATAACATTTACGATACATGCAAGGACAATACGCTCGTGTTCATTTCACACAGGCTTTCTTCGGTGCAGAATGCCGACTGGGTATATCTGCTTGCCGACAAGACCGTCAAAGAAGCCGGCACGCACGGTATGCTGATGGATCAAAAAGGGATCTATGCGGATATGTACACCAAACAGGCCAGGAATTATCTGGCGATAAGGGGAGGTGAAGCCTGATGAAAAAAGTATGGCAGAATCAGCTTTTCCTTTGGAAACTGTGTTTTAAGACCAACCCGCTTTACATGATCTATTTCCTCTATGACGGATTCCGTTATCAGGGGATCATATTCCTCGAGCATGTGCTCGGGATACGTTATGTCCTTCACTGTGCTGAGTATCATGAACCTTTCTGGAAGGCACTGCTTTTCATCGGGGTGATACTTCTGATCAATATGATACAGATCGTTCCGGACGGATTTTTCATACACGGATGGACGTACCGTAACAAGCCGAAACTCTATCGTGCGCTTAAGGAACAGATGTATGACAAGGCCGCAAAGATTGATCTTTCCTGCTATGACGATCCGGAATATTACAACGATTTCGTGCTGGCCGTAGCCGAAGCGGAAAGCTCGATAGACCGTTTCCTTGAGATGTGCAATCAGATCGTTCAGGGACTTACGATCATATTTACGACCGGTGTTTTCTATCTGGTGACGGATGCCGCAGGAATACTTTTTGTGTTCGCGTCTTTTGTTTTGAGATTCCTTGTCGCCAAGGTACTTAATAAACTCAATTTCGATGTGAGGGTAAAGATCAATCCTCTCGAAAGAAAGAGAAACTATGTGAGCAGAGTCTTTTACCTTAATGACTATGCAAAGGAATTAAGGCTGCACCCCAGAGTGGGAGATGAGCTTGAAAAGGAATTTGCGGAAGCGAACGACGAGATCATAACCGAGCAGAAAAAGATCGGATTCAAGAGAACGCTTCTTAACTTTACCAGGGATTATGTTGTCGGTGACTTTGTCATGGACGTCCTTTATATAACCTATCTCGTTTTCCAGGCGGCCGTGCTTCATACGATCGATTACAGTAACGCCGTCGTGCTCTTCAACCGTACGGGAAGCTTAAGGCGCGGTATGGCAAATATGGCCGATATCGTTCCGAAGGCTCAGGAGAACAGCCTCTATATCGATAAGATAAGAGCATTCCTTGATTATGAGCCTAAGATAGAACGGAACGAAGGAAAGAGCGTGCCTGACGGCAATTCGGATATCTGCCTTGAGCATGTGAGTTTTGCTTATTCCGAGGAAGCGGGAGACACCTTAAAGGATATAGATCTTAAGGTAAGACCCGGCGAAAAGATCGCGATAGTAGGATATAACGGTGCAGGGAAGACTACGCTCATCAAACTGCTGATGCGGCTCTATGATCCCACATCGGGACGCATCACCTATCACGGAGAAGACATAAAGGATTTCAGACCTTATGATTACAGGCACCGCATAGGCGTTGTCTTCCAGGATTACCAGATGTACGGGGCAAGCCTTGAGGAGAACGTTGTGATGTCGGATCTTTCGGAAGAAGAAGCAAAGGTAAGAGAGGACAAGGTAAGGTCCGCTCTTGACCGTGCCGGATTTAAGGTAAGGCTTTCTTCACTGCCGAAGGGGCTCAGTACTCCGGTCACTACTGAATTTGATAAGGAAGGTATCAATTTCTCCGGAGGAGAGAGTCAGAAGATAGCGATATCGAGAGCTTTCTACAAGGACGCGGATATACTTATCATGGACGAGCCGAGCAGTGCGCTCGACCCCATCGCCGAATACGAACTCAACAAAGCAATGGAATCGGCTGCCGAAGGCAAGACCGTATTCTATATATCCCACAGGCTTTCGACCACCAGGGATGCCGACCGTATCATCCTTCTTGAAAACGGAAGGATAGTCGAGGAGGGAACACATGAGAGCCTCCTTAAGGAAAACGGAAAGTATGCGATGATGTGGCGTGTTCAGGCCGGGAGATACGAAGTCTCGTAAGCAGGGAGGCACGATGCTCTGTAAGGATTGACAAATTGCGATTTTTAGCGCATAATCGACTACCGGATAGTTTATAAGGAAAGTACGGTATGACGATTGATAATGATCCTGCAACAAAGAAGAGCATAAAAAAGGTTTTTTCGGCCGTGATGGCTCTTGCCATGCTGGTTGTTATCCTGTTTTCCGTGTATTTTATAACGCTGGAGCGCCATCATACCTGTCATCAGAAGGAATGCCCAATCTGCGCCTGCATGGAGCAGTGTGAAGGCATCATCAGCCAGTACGGGATGGGAGCGATCATTCTTTTGGCTTCCGTTCTTCCCGTTATCATTCTTTACTCATTTATCGGATCGGAGACATTTGATCTTGTTTTTGTGACTCCGGTATCAAGAAAGGTCCGCCTTAACAATTGAAAAACCTTCGTTTATATTTTCAGCATGTTCAAATAACGGAGGTAATAATATAATGAAAAAGATACTTTGTACTTTAATAGCCGCCATACTTGTGGCAGGCTGTCTTTCGGCATGTAATTCCGAAAAAAACACAACGGCGGTCAACGCCAAAGAAAACGATAACAAAGGCATTAAGATAGTTACGACCATTTTCCCGGAGTATGACTGGGTCATGAATGTTCTCGGCGATAATCCGGGTAATGCGGAAGTGACGATGCTTCTTGATAACGGCGTGGATCTTCACAGCTATCAGCCGACTGCGGATGACATCCTTAAGATATCTTCATGCGACCTTTTCATCTATGTGGGCGGTGAGTCCGATGAGTGGGTCGAAGATGCGCTCAAGGAAGCGGTCAATAAGGATATGATAGTCATAGATCTTCTTGATGAACTCGGTGATTCCGTTAAGGAAGAAGAGATAGTCGAGGGTATGCAGGAAGAGGACGAGCATGACCACCATCATGAAGACGGTGACGAAGACGAGCACGAGCATGAGGACGGGGATGAGCATGAACATGAGCATGAAGAGGAAGAAGGCCCCGAATATGACGAGCATGTATGGCTGTCGCTCCGTAATGCAGCTTCACTTGTAAACAGCATTGAAGGCGCAATGGAAAAGATCGATGCAGCCAACGCCGGTACATACAAGGCAAACGCATCAGCATATACGGATAAGCTTAACGCTCTTGATGAAGAGTATAAAAAGGCGGTTGCGGAAGGCAGTAAGGATACGCTGCTTTTCGGTGACAGATTCCCTTTCAGATATCTGACCGACGATTACGGTCTTAAGTATTATGCAGCATTCGTTGGATGCTCTGCGGAGTCGGAAGCCGATTTTGAAACTATCATGTTCCTTTCCGACAAGATCAATGAGCTTTCGCTTAATTCCGTTATGACGATCGAAGGAAAAGATCACAGGATCGCCGAGACCGTTGTACAGAATACATCATCAAAGGATCAGAACATCCTTACGCTTGATTCGATGCAGTCAACGACATCGGCAGATGTAAAGAGCGGAACTACTTACCTTTCCGTAATGGAAAGCAATCTCAATGTTTTAAAGGAAGCACTTAAATAGGAGAGTATAATGGCACTTCTTACCGTCCGAGATCTGTCGGTTGGATATGAATCACAGCCGGTTGCGGAAAACATTAATTTCACCGTAAACAAGGGCGATTATCTTTGCATAGTCGGAGAAAACGGCTCGGGAAAGACTACGCTCATGAACACTCTTCTCGGCCTCAGAAAACCGGTGAGCGGACAGATCACAACGGGTGACGGCCTTAGCAGAAACGAGATCGGTTATCTGCCGCAGCAGACCCTTGTTCAAAGGGATTTTCCCGCATCCGTAAGGGAGATAGTCCTTTCCGGATGCCAGGGACGTTGCGGCATGAGGCCTTTTTACAATAAAGAGGAAAAGAAGCTCGCCGAAGAAAACATGGAGCATATGGGGATATCGGACCTTGCCGGAAGATGTTACAGGGAATTATCCGGAGGGCAGCAGCAAAGGGTACTGCTCGCGAGAGCTTTATGTGCTACCGGAAAACTTCTTCTGCTCGATGAACCGGTTTCGGGACTTGATATAAAGGTTACCGCCGAAATGTATGATCTTATCGGACATCTTAACAAAGACGGCATTACGATAATCATGGTATCTCATGATATCGCAGCGGCGGTGCGTTATGCTTCTCATATACTTCATATAGGAGATACCGTATTCTTCGGTACGAGGGATGAGTATCTTGAAAGCGCTGAGGGAAGATTTTTCCTGATGAGGCAGAAAGGCGGTGAAGAATCATGATCGAGACACTTTCACTCTATTTTCAGTATCCGCCGGTGAGATATGCCCTTATAGTCGGCGTTCTCATAGCACTCTGTTCGTCACTCCTCGGAGTCACGCTCGTTCTCAAACGTTTTTCGTTCATAGGAGACGGGCTTTCACATGTCGCATTCGGTGCGATGGCCGTCGCAACGGTCATGGGACTTACGAATGAGATGCTGCTCATTTTGCCGGTGACGATAGTCTGCGCGGTGCTTCTTTTAAGGACAGGTCAGAATACCAGAATAAAGGGTGATGCCGCGATCGCGATGATCTCGGTCGGAGCGCTTGCTTTCGGATACCTTATCATGAACATTTTCCCGTCATCGTCGAATCTTTCCGGCGATGTCTGCAGCACGCTCTTCGGATCGACTTCGATCCTTACGCTCACGAAAAAAGAAGTGATCATCTGTGCGGTATTATCCGTTGTCGTGGTGATCGTTTTCATAGTTTTTTACAACAAGATATTTGCGGTAACATTTGACGAAAACTTTTCCAAAGCGGTCGGGAACGGAACGGATGCATATAACCTTCTGGTCGCCGTGGTAATAGCGGTCATCATCGTACTTGCGATGAACCTTGTCGGCTCTTTGCTGATCTCGGCGCTTGTTATCTTCCCGGCTCTTTCGGCGATGAGGATATTCAAGAGCTTTATGTCGGTGACGATATGCTCTGCCGTGCTTTCCGTCATATGTGCGTTTTCGGGGATCATAATCTCGATACTTGCGGGAACGCCGGTCGGATCCACGATAGTGGCCGTGGATGTTGCCGCATTTGCCATAAGCTGTATAGTCGGAAAAATAACGGGGAGGAATGCATAGATGTTAAAAAGAACGTTATCCCTGATCATGATCGGGGTGTTTGTTGTTTCTGTTCTTACCGGATGCGGTGGCAGCTCCGGGACAGCTTCTTCGGACAGCGCGGTTGTTTCGGATGAGACATCCAAGGGCAGTTCGGATGTTAAATTTGTGACTTCACCGGACAGCGTAAATTCCGTACAGGATGTTCTAAATGCAGCCGCTTCGGCATCGGACGGTAACGCAGCGGATACTTCGGCATCCTCAGATCCTTCTGTGGCCGATACTTCTGCTTCTTCAGATCAGTCGGCAACCGAAGCGGATATAGACTCGGAAGAGGAACTAAAGGAAATGCTTCTCAGTGGGACCGAGGGGATTGACATAGACCTTACAGCACTTTCAAGCACGATGGTGTATTCGGAAGTTTATAACATGATGGCGGTTCCCGAAGATTTCATAGGAAAGACCATTAAGATGGAAGGCATCTTTTCATCTTTCCATGATGATCAGACGGGAAAGGATTATTTTGCCTGCATCATTCAGGACGCAACGGCATGCTGCGCCCAGGGTATAGAATTTGAACTTGAAGGCGAACATAAATATCCGGACGACTATCCCGAGGTCGGGGGAGACGTATGCGTTGTCGGCGTGTTTGACACCTATACCGAAGGCGAATATACTTACTGTACGTTAAGGAACGCAAAGATGATGTGACCCAAACGGGAAAGTTGAGAAAAGATCATGAAACGTATAGTTTTGCCTGCAGTATTGATCCTTATTATTTTTTTGTTCTCAGGATGTTCTTCGTTCAAAGAAGGCAACGATGATGAGGCGATAAAGGAAGCCATCCGTATCTGCAACGAAAGATACGGAACGGAGTTTATACTTAAGAAAAAAGCAAAATACCCCAAAGGGGTTCCATGCGATGTTACCGTGACTTCGGATGATCTTCCGGGGAAGGACATAAGGATATTCCGGGGCACAAAACTGGATCCGGTCAACTGTGATTATATCTATCAAAAATACAGTGACAAGGCATATGACCTTATCGTTGATACGCTTTCGGGCGTGGTTCCCGCCGGGTCAAAGATAGTTCCGACTGAGTTTAACTATAATCATTTTGCCAATCAGTCTTACGATGCGGATACGACGTTGGAAGACTATCTTCAGGATAATGATCTGATGATATATGTCTTTGTGGAAGAGGATCTTAGCAGGGGACTCTTAAGGACGACTTACCGCGATTGCGGAAGGGCATTGCTGGAAGCCGGGATAGACTGTAAGGAACTTGATATCTTTACCTGTGGGAGCGGTTCGGACTTTAAAGCCATAAAGGTATATGATCATATTCCCGAACTGATGGAATATCAACTCCCGCTGGACCGTATCAAGGGACGCGCACAGAGCAGCAATAGCGATGGACTTAAAGAGTCCATGGAAGAATTTGAAAAATACGACAGCGTGAACATCATTGTAAAAGAATGATAACGCAAATGACCGTTGATCATGGAAATAAAAAGCCCTGAGAGAATCTCTCAGGGCTTTGTTAATGCATAGAATTCCGAATTGCTTAAGGTTCTTAGAACTTACCTGCCTTAGCTGCTTCTTCGATAGAAACCGCAACGGAAACGGTCATGCCGACCATCGGGTTGTTACCTGCTCCGATAAGTCCCATCATCTCAACGTGAGCGGGAACTGAAGAAGATCCTGCGAACTGTGCATCTGAATGCATACGTCCCATGGTATCCGTCATACCGTATGAAGCAGGGCCTGCAGCCATGTTATCGGGATGGAGTGTACGTCCCGTACCGCCGCCTGATGCAACCGAGAAGTACTTCTTACCTGCATCGGTACGCTCTTTCTTGTAAGTACCTGCAACGGGATGCTGGAATCTTGTAGGGTTGGTTGAGTTACCTGTTATTGATACGTCAACGTTCTCCTTCCACATGATGGCAACACCTTCCTGAACGTCGTTAGCGCCGTAGCAGTTAACGAGTGCACGCGGGCTTGAAGGATCCTTAGAGTAGCACTTACGTGATACTTCCTTGAGTTCTCCGGTGAAGTAATCGTATTCGGTCTCTACGTGTGTGAAACCGTTAATTCTTGAAATGATCTGAGCTGCGTCCTTACCGAGACCGTTAAGGATGACTCTAAGGGGCTTCTGACGAACCTTGTTAGCCTTTTCTGCGATACCGATGGCACCTTCAGCGGCTGCGAATGACTCGTGTCCTGCAAGGAATGCGAAGCACTCTGTATCTTCTTCAAGGAGCATCTTACCGAGGTTACCGTGTCCGAGACCAACCTTACGACGGTCAGCTACGGAACCGGGGATACAGAAAGCCTGAAGGCCTTCACCTATTGCTGCTGCAGCATCGGAAGCCTTGCGGCAGTTCTTCTTGATGGCGATTGCAGCACCTACGGTGTATGCCCATTTAGCATTTTCAAAACAGATGGGCTGAATGTTCTCTACCATGTGGTATACATCCAGGCCGGCATCCTTTGTGATCTTTTCAGCTTCATCTATTGATCCGATACCGTACTCAGCGAGTTTGGAAAGGATCTGTTTTTCTCTTCTTTCGTAAGATTCAAATTTTGCCATTTTAATATCCTCCCTTTAATCACTCTTTACGAGGGTCAATCAGCTTGACCGCATCAGCAACACGTCCGTACTGACCTGAAGCCTTTTCTACTGCAGTAACGGCATCATCACCGGCTTTGATGAAATCCATCATCTTACCGAAGTTGATGTACTTGTATCCGATGATCTCGTTATCTTCATCAAGTGCAAGATGTGTGATATATCCATCGGTGAGTTCCAGATATCTGGGACCCTTGTCAAGTGTTCCGTATGTTGTACCAACCATTGAACGCGCGCCCTTACCGAGATCCTCAAGACCTGCACCGATCTGAAGACCGTCTTCAGAGAAAGCACTCTGTGTACGACCGTAAACGATCTGAAGGAAGAGCTCTCTCATGGCTGTGTTGATGGCATCGCATACCAGGTCGGTGTTAAGGGCTTCAAGAACCGTAAGACCGGGAAGAATCTCTGATGCCATAGCAGCGGAATGAGTCATTCCTGAACAACCTATCGTCTCAACCAGGGCTTCCTGAATGATTCCGTCCTTAACGTTCAAAGACAGTTTGCAGCATCCCTGCTGGGGAGCACACCATCCGATACCGTGTGTGTATCCGGAAATGTCTTTAACTTCCTTGGCTTTAATCCATTTTGCTTCTTCCGGTATGGGAGCAGCGCCATGATGAACGCCTTGATGTACCGGGCACATAGCTTTTACTTCTGTTGAATAAATCATGTAATAGACCTCCTTATATGAATTTTAGAATGATTTATCAAAATCTTTCAGACATGAATTAAGAAAACCGCACGTCTAACCTAAAATTATACAGTTGTTTGCCTTTTTTGTACAGTATATAATGTAAATATGGTAATCGCACTTATTCTTTCGGGCGGGATCGGAAAACGCCTGGGAGGGGATATCCCGAAACAGTATATTACGGTCAAAGGGCGTATGGTGATCACACGCTGTATCTTTAAGATGCTCGAATGTGAGGCGATAGATGCCTTTCAGATCGTGGCCGATGAAAAATGGCACGATAAGATCCTTAAGGAGCTTGAAAAGGACGGGTTTGATACGGCGATGTTCAGGGGCTTTTCGGAACCCGGAAAGACCAGACAGCTTTCGATCCTTAACGGCCTTTACGATATCGCAAAATACGCATCCGAAAAGGATACCGTGATCATCCATGATGCTGCAAGGCCCAACGTCAGTAAAGCTCTGCTCGATGCGTGCGTGGAAGAGTGCAAGCTGTACGACGGGGTGATACCTGTACTTCCGATGAAGGATACTGTGTACCTCAGCAACGACGGAACGAGTATTTCCAGGGTAATTGACCGCAGCAGGATATTTGCGGGGCAGGCTCCCGAAGCTTTTAAACTCGGGAAATACCTGAAGGCCAACGAAGCGCTTTTGCCGGAGGACATCCTTCACATCAACGGAACCACCGAACCTGCGGTCCTTGCGGGGCTTAATGTGTGCATGATCCACGGTGACGAGACCAACTACAAGATAACCACGAAAGAAGATATGGGAAGGTACGTTTCTTCCGTAAAGAAGTAGTATTCTTTCTTTGTTAAATATGTGATATACTATAAGGGCACGGACAGATCATCTTTCCGTGCCTTACCTATGGAAGGAGGAATCGGATAATGGCAATTGGAAATGACATCAACAATATTAACAGACCTAACTTCGGCATAGAGAACAACGATAACAGGATAAACCTTGAAAGAGAGCCTAAGGTCTCTCCCAGGGAACGGATAGAAGAAGAAAACAAAAAGGCCGAGGAAAAGAAAGAAGCCGAGCGCCGGGAAGAGGTGCGCGAAGCGGTTTACGGTGACGTGATCGGTGTTTCGGAAAACGGCGATACGGCTACCGCCAAGGAAGAGTCGGTAAAAGCCCTTGAGGACGGAATGGTATTCAAAAAGGGTCCCGATAATGCGGATGCACAAAAAGCGGCTGCCGACGAAAAGAACGTAAGGGATGAACGGAATGCCGCAAAGCCCGAGCTTCAGGATATCAAGCTTGAGAAGGAAGACGAAAAGATCGATTCGCTTACCGGATATACCAAGGATCAGCTTCAGACTCTTTATTCCCAGGGCAAGATAGACAAGATAAAGTACGACAGGGAAATAGAGCGCCGCAAGGAACTCATGCAGGAAGATGATCAGGAAAAGGTGGCCGCCAGGGAAGAAGACGAAAAGAAGACCACCGAAAAGGCTGATACGGTCAAGGCCGTAAAAGACGAAGAAGACAAAGAAGAAGAGAACAAACAGGATAATTCCGATAAGATCAGGAATACGATAGAATCAAACGAAAAAGCCATTGAGACCATGGGACGTGTGGTCGCAACGGAGCAGGATGAGAGATTAAGGGCAGACGCAGTTCAGGATGCCTTAAGAAACGACCGTATGGATATCATGGCTGATATCTTTAACGGCAATAATAACGGTTAAGAAACGGAGAAATAAAACATGACAAAGATCGATATATTTTCCGGCTTCCTTGGAGCCGGAAAAACCACGCTTATCAAAAAACTTTTGAAGGAATGCCTCGCCGGTGAACAGGTTGTCCTCATAGAGAACGAATTCGGTGAGATTGGTGTCGACGGCGGATTTTTAAAGGAATCCGGGATCGAGATCAAGGAGATGAATTCGGGATGCATATGTTGTTCGCTCGTCGGAGATTTCGGGACATCGTTGAAGGAAGTCCTTGAAAAGTATCATCCCGACAGGATACTCATTGAGCCTTCGGGAGTCGGCAAACTTTCGGATGTTATGAAGGCGGTCCAAAACACCATAGATGAGCAGGAAGTAGTCCTCAACAGTGCCGTTGCGGTAGTGGACGCTTCAAAAGCAAAGATGTACATAAAGAACTTCGGAGAGTTCTTCGTAAACCAGATCGCCCATGCGGGTACCATCGTATTAAGCCGTACCCAGAGCGTTCCGGAAGATAAGCTAAAGACAGCGATCGATCTTATCAGACAGCATAACGAAAAAGCAACGATAATCACTACTCCCTGGGACAGCCTTGACGGCAAAGATATACTTGATACCATCGAGGGTGCCAAGGATCTTGAAAAGGAGATGCTCGAAGAGATCATGAAGCATCATGACGAGGATGAACACGAGCATCACCACCATCATCATCACGATGAGGATGAGCATGAGCATGAACACCATCACCATCATGATCACGATGAGGATGAGCATGAGCATCATCATCACCACGACCATGATGAAGACGAACATGAACATGAACATCATCACCATCATGACCACGATCACGATCATCACCATCATCATCACGATGCGGACGAAGTATTCTCCAGCTGGGGAAGCGAAACACCTTCCGCTTATTCGAAAGCAGAACTCGAGAACATATTAAACCAGCTTGAAAACGAAGACAAATACGGTATCGTATTAAGAGCCAAGGGTATGGTTCCGGGCACCGAAGGCGGATTCATCTACTTCGACTATGTGCCGGGTGAGATGAACATACGTGACGGAAAGAGCGATGTTACCGGCAGATTCTGTGTCATCGGTTCAAAGCTCAAGGAAGATGAACTTAAGGCTCTTTTTGAAAAATAGCGGAACGGAGTTTTGAATGAAACCGGTATTTGTGATAAACGGTTTTCTTGAGAGCGGGAAGACCGAATTCATAAATTATACGATAGCCCAGCCTTATTTCCAGACAAAGGGCAGAACACTGCTCATAGTTTGTGAGGAGGGCGAAGTTGAATACAGCAAGGAACTGCTTTTTAAGTCAAAGACGGATCTTGTCGTGATCGAAGACAGAGAAGATTTTACTCCCGATAAGCTCAAGGCTTATGAAAAAGAATTCTCTCCCGAGCGAATAATCATCGAATGGAACGGGATGTGGAATTACAAGGAGATAAAGCTTCCTTTCGGATGGAGCATAGAGCAGCAGATCACCACGATCGATGCCTCCACATTTGTGAATTATTACACGAATATGCGATCACTTCTGGCTGAAATGGTCCGCAATTCCGAGATGATCATTTTCAACAGATGTGATGACCGTATGGAGGAACTGCCCAATTACAAGCGTAACATCAAAGCGGTCAATCCTACGGCCGACATTATTTTTGAAGGTAAGGACGGAGAGATCACGACGATATTTGAAGATGACCTTCCGTTCGACCTTAACGCTCCCGTAATAGAGCTTGATGAAAAGGGATACGGGATATGGTATATCGATTCCCTTGACAACGTGGATAGGTACGTCGGAAAAACGATAAGCTTCACGGCAATGTGTCTCATCCCGCCCGAGTTTCCCAAAGGTTACTTCATCCCGGGCAGAATGGCCATGACATGCTGTGCCGATGACATGGCTTTTCTAGGGTTTGCCTGCAAATATGACAAGGCGGATACTCTTTCCGACAGGCAGTGGATAAAGATCACGGCCAGAGTCGATAAGGAATATTTTGAGGATTATCAGGGTGAAGGTCCCGTCTTAAAGGCACTCTCGGTCGAAAACGCATCGAGACCCAAAAACGAAGTTATATCATTTAACTAAGGAGTTTCCTCGTGAAACAGATAGAACATGCAAAGACAAAACTGTATATCTGGATATTTGCTGCGGCGGTAGCCGTCTTTACCATAATGACGGTGTGGTATCTGTTCATAGTGTGTGAATACGAGGACGTAAGGCTCTCGTTCGGAGATAACTACGGTGAAGAGACGGAATGGACATTAAATGCCACGTCGGTCGAACTTCCGCAAAAGATCAAGGGAACAGCCAATTCGACGATCGTTCTTACAGGTTCCGTACCCGAATATATAAACGATGACTGGGGCATGATGATATATGCTTCATATGCCAAATGCCAGGTTCAGGTTGATAACGAGACTATTTATTCTTTCGGATATTCCGATCCGCTTCCGTTCGGAAAGATGCTCGGAAATATCAGACTTATAATCCCCCTTAAGGAATCCATGGCGGGGAAGAATATTACGATCTATGTCCAGCCCTGCTATACGATGAACATGGATATCAACAGGCCGGAATTCGGTACGGTTGACCAGCTTAAATCAAGTGTTCTTCGAGGCAATATGCTCCGCATGTTCATGGTCGGAGTCGTGGTGCTTCTTTTCATAACTTCATTGGTTATCCTGATGGTTCAGTTAAAGAACAGAAGAGCCGATGACGTGGAACTCGTACTTCATTTCATTTCGTTCATGATCCTTGCAATGACTTGGATAGTATGCAGCTCGGATATACCGCAGTTCCTGACGGATGCTTATGCACCTGTGAGCTTCCTTTCGTTCGTAAGCCTTGCGGGACTTGGGGTTCCGTTCGTGGGAATGTGTAAAGTCCTTTTCACCAAAGGGAAAAGAGTCATGGAGTTCCTCTGGGTAGTGGGTCTTCTGATACCGCTTGTCAATATCCTCTGCTATATCTGGGGAATATGCGATCCGATAGTGCTGCTTCCCGTTACGCACGTATACCTTATAGTTGTTGCGGCCCTGACATTTATCTATGTTCTTTTGCAGCGTAAGGACAGCTCCTCTATGATGATGGTAGTCGGAATGCTCGCCATAATCTTTGCGGCAGCAGCCGGCCTTATCCTTTTCTATATCGCACCGTCCAAGAACTATGCGCCTTCGGCGTTTGCCATAGGTTTCGTAGTGTTCTTCGGATTTATGGTTCAGATCCTTGTCAAAAGAAGGATCGAGCAGATCAAGGAATACAAATTTATCGATACATATAAATCACTTGCTTATTCCGATGTTATGACCGGACTTGAAAACCGTACTTCGTTCGAAGCCAGGTTCAGTTCAATGCAGTCGGAGAACATGCAGGGCAAGATGGTCACTGTCATACTGTTTGATATAGACGGTATAAAGGAGATCAACGACTCGATAGGACACCAGGCCGGGGATAAGATGATCACGGGAACCGCGGAGATAATAAACAAGGCATTCTCAAATGCCGGAAGATGTTATCGTATCGGCGGAGATGAGTTTGCGGTGATCATGGTCGACAAACCGCTCCTTGCCGACAAATTCCTTGAAGAGTTTGATGAAATGCTTGAAGAGTACAACAAATACAATGCGTTTGCGATAAAAGTATCTTACGGATACGCACAAAAAGAATGGTCCGACGATCCGGTCTTCTTCAGAGAACTGTTCAAGTCGGCGGACAAAGCAATGTATTCGTCTAAGCAGGGAAATTCAAAGGCTTGATCAGACAACCTTCGTGGGAATGACAACTTTGAAATCCGTACCGAAATCTTTTTTAGTCACTACCGAAATGCTACCGCCGAGAGCGTTGACCAGTTTTTCGGTTATGGCGAGTCCAAGTCCCATTCCGGGAGGCGCACCTTCTGTAGAAGTCTTTTCTCTTGAAAAAGCCTCAAAAAGATGCTCTGAAAATTCTTTGGACATTCCGATCCCGTTGTCTTTTACATGGAATTCGTTCGATACCGTTTTTTCATCCAGCATTTCCTGCTTGACAGAGAGTATCACGGTACCGCCGTTATCAGTGTATTTTATCGCATTATAGATCAGATGCAAAAAGATCCTGTTCAGGAATTCGATGTCAGTCTTGACCCTATTTACCTTTATTCCGAAACTGTCAAAAGTTAATTCTATATTCTTTGCCTTTGCGGGCGTAGTCACATGATCTTTTATATTGCTGAAGAAATCCGTGATGGGATATTCTTCATAATATGGAGGTCTGTCGATCAAAGAGAACTCATTCATCGAAATGAGGTTACGTATCTGGACCGTGAGCTTCAGCGCTTCGATATGAATGTGAGAAAGGTACTCTTTGACAACGTCCTGTTCGACAACCTTAAGAGCCATTTCGGTAAACCCGTTAATGGCATTGAGAGGTGTCATCAGTTCGTGTGAAGCGTTCTTTAAGAATTCACTCTTTGCATTGCTGGCGAATTCCAACTCCATGGAACGTCTTTGTTCCTCGTTGAACTGATCTTCGATATCGGAAAATCCCACAACTATATTCGGGCCGCTTTCGCCGATACGGCTTGCCCTCATCATAAAGTGGTTTTCCTGATCACCTTTGTATGCGATGAACCGATATGTAAAAACATTAGTTTCGGACAGCTTTGCACGAAGGTTTGTAAGACTTACCACGTCAACGAATTCCTGGAAGAATCTGGGCGGAACCCTCTTATTTGCATATTGTCTGGAAAACTCATCGATATGAGAGGCAGTCTCATCGAAAACGACTGCCACTTCGCGCATGTTCCTGTCGTCAAAACTGACAACGGCAGCCTGACCGGTCTCTAGATTGGCATAATATACCGAAGTATAATCGCTTGCAAGCGATCTAAGGACGTCAAAATTCGTAATATCGATGCCGGAAAGGCTTGATAAGCGGCTCGAAGAAGCGATGATGGATTTCTCTTCGGATTCGTTTGATTTATCCGATTTTTTAAAAAAAGGTAAAGTCATAATTCCTTGATTTCCTAAATAAAAATGCAAATTAATTATATCACGTTTTAAATTCAAGGGCGTGGTACCATAGTACCGCAAAAGTTATCCTTGACCTTTCTCATTTTGAATGATAATATAGCAAGGTACGAAATAAATCGGATACGGTTTGTTTTGGGTCAGCGGAAGTGTCGGAACTGGCAGACGAGCAAGACTAAGGATCTTGTGTTAGCAATAACGTGTGGGTTCAAGTCCCATCTTCCGCACTACAGCACGAAGTTGAGAACTCATATATTAAGCCTGTAGTATGGTTATATCGAGGAAACTTCGCTATTGAGTACGAATTTGAGTATAGCTAAAAGCTGTACTCTTTTTCGTTACTCCCTT
>JAIKZO010000169.1 GCA_024682115.1 Lachnospiraceae bacterium | reverse complement strand
CTTTTATGCATTCCAGATCTGCCTTGATTTTTCGGGTTATTCCGATATGGCGATCGGTATAGGGCGGATGCTCGGGTTTGAATTCCCCGAAAACTTTGACAGGCCTTATCAGTCGCGCAGCATAACCGAATTCTGGAGAAGGTGGCACATGTCGCTTTCTTCCTGGTTCAGGGATTACGTTTATATTCCCCTCGGCGGTAACCGCAAGGGTAATGTTTATCTTCACCTTCTTATCGTTTTCGCACTTACGGGACTCTGGCACGGAGCTTCGTGGAATTTCGTTATGTGGGGCCTTACCTACGGTGTGATCATCGTCATCGAGAGGTTTTTCAAAAAGCATGTAAATATAAAGGTTCCGGATTCCTCACTGATCCGCGGAATCTGCTCGCTTGCAAGCTGGGTTTACGCGATGGCGATCGTCGGATTCGAGTGGGTCCTTTTCAGATGCGAATCGTTCCATGACGCGCTTGATTACTATAAGACGATGCTTGGATTCAGCACCTGCAGGTTCAGCCCGTATAGAGTCAGGTGGTATCTTAACAATATGAACTTGTTTATACTGCTTGTGGCGATTACTGTCACAATTATTCCGTGGAGAATTTTAGCGAGCCTGTTTTCGGCAAGGAATACGAAGTCCGAGCATGAAGAAGCGGGGGGCACGAAGCCCGAGCTTCAGAGCAGCGGTGAAGGCGGACGCTTCACCCTCGTTAAAGATGTAGTTATAAAGATATGCACAGCAGCACTTTTAGTGCTTTGCCTTATATACGTTATGAACAGCACATACAGTCCGTTCATTTATTTCCAGTTCTGAGTATGTTAAAGAAAAAAGAAAACATCCTTCCAACTTTATATGTGATCCTGATGCTCGCCATCATGGTGCTTCCCGCGATCTTTATGAACAACGATCAGGATGCTATATCGCTGACGACGAATTCCGAGCTCATGGAGTGGTCGTATGTTACGAGCAGGAGTCCGCTTTGGTTCCTTAAGGGCGTTGACGGTTACGTTGAGCAGAGGATCGGTTTTAAGGACGAGGCTATCTCAGCCTATGAAAAGGGCATAGACGGGATATTCGGACTTTTGCTCCACCCTTCTTATGCCTACGGTGAAGAAGGCCATCTTATTGCGAGTGAAGATGAGATCATAAGGGACTACCAGCACATCAATGTCGATACGGATGCTGAGTTTATAGATTCCTATACAGAATTTGTAAAAGATACATATGATTATCTTACCGACCGAAACATCAGCTTCCTTTATTTCCTTGCACCCGACAAGCAGACCATATACCCTGAGTACATGGATCATAACATAAACGTTTATTCCGAATGTACTTCAAGGACCGAGCGTATCTTATCTAAGCTGAGTGATGTCCCGTATATCTATCCTGTTCAGGAGTTTTATGACAAAAAGCCCGAGAGACTTCTTTTTAACAAGACCGTAGATGTTTATCACTGGAATAAATACGGAGAGTATCTCGGGAATGTCCTCATTGACAACTATATAGTGGATGAGTGCGGACTTGATGTTGTTCCGCTAAGGGACAAAGCCTATACGCTTAATGACAAACATGTTGACGGGGTAAGACTCAGCGGATCGAACATTTTTGTATCCGATGATATACCCGAAATTGTTTTTGAAGGTCAGGAATTAACCGAAAACGCGGCGCCTGTAAGCGTTAATGACATTACGGAAGAAGATCCGATGAAAGAAAAGATATGGGGCGATTTTGAGCACTATATAAATCCCAATGCCCCTAACGAAACTGTATTTTTACTGCTCCATGACAGCTACATGGCAAACGGTTCGATGTTCTATGCGGACAGGTATAAGGAATCGATCGCGGTCCATATTGCGAACTATGCGATGTTAAAAGAACTCGTGGAAACATACCATCCCGATGTGGTCGTGCTCGAGAACGTTGAGAGAGTATTCAACTGCGAATGGTTTGACTATGAGACGTTAAGAACCTGTGTCAAATGAGAAGGTCATAAGTTCGTCAAGGCCTCGTTCAACCACTTCATAGACCACGATATCGGGATTCCATGACTCCAGATCCTCGCCGGTATATGTATTATAGTGTCGAAGGCACGTGTCATCGAACTGACTTCCGATATAATCGGCCATGGCCGTACAGAAAGAATCTCTTATAACATAGATCCTTCGAGGATCCGCGTTTTCCGCATGATATATGATCGCGCCGCCCCAGTCATAGTTGACGGTTTCTAATCCGTGATCATCATATCCTTCAACCCCGTAAACTTTATCGACATATTTTCCGCTGTTTCCCTGATTCAGCATCATCGCAAGGTCGCCGGATATTTCTTCGGTGTCGTAGATCCTGAGGCGCTCATCCGTTATATCGGGGAACGGGACTCCGAGCTCATCTAAAAGTATCTTGGCACCAACATAGCCGCCCACATTGTTCCAGTGAGTATCGGTCTTATACCAGATATCTACATCAAGTTCTTCTTTTGCTTTCATAAGTTCATCGTAGGCATAAATGACTCTGATGTCGGTTTTTTCACAAAGAGCTTCATATACCTGCTTTATGCGGTATTTCTCTGCGGGAGCCCCGAATTTCTTCGGCATCTTTTCACTGAAGATGCGTTCCTTATTGGGGATCAGCATTATAACGAATTCTCTGCCTTCAGCCTTCATGGTCTCATCAAGGCTCCGGCAGTTTTCCACGAAAGCATCCAGTTCTTCTTCGGGATAAAGGTCTGTCCCCTTGTAATTTGCTATAGGATCGCCGTCTTCTTTTTTCGTATAGAAGAGCATGTCATCCGAGCCTATCGCAACAAATCCGGAATCCTCCGACCCCATGACGTAGTGATCTACCAGGGTGTGAAGGGCGATGAGCGCATTTCTGAACTGCATGTTGTCGTTAAAGTAAGCAGTGTAATCTTCAGAGAAAGTCCCGTAGCTTTCGAGCGAAAAAGACGGTCTTTCGGCCAGCTGCCTCTTTTCGTGGTTTTCCGAATCAAAAAGATCCGCGGTAAAGAACCATACGATCCTTGAAAGGCAGATAAAAACGATAAATGAAGTTAAGATTATGATCCGTGCGATCTTCTGTTCTTTCATGCAGCCTCTAGAACTGGAAATAAATGAACGGGTTATATGTATCTGCCGCTATGGCGGCAAGGGAAAGTAAAAGTATTATCACGCAGTATATCGCTTCGGTAACGGAGCCTGACCATCTGTCTTTTATCTTCTGCGGAACGAACCGGTCGAAAAATCCCATTCCGATCACGGCTGCCGCAAAAATGATATAGGTCCTTACGCTCGAATAATCCCAGATGTCTATACTCAGGTCTGCGTGCCTCCAGGGAAGCAGCATCCTTGTTAAGTAACGGATGCCGGTCAGTGTATCGTCCGCCCTGAATAGCACCCATCCGAAATTCACGATAAGGAAGGTGTATATGACAGAGATGACCTTGGACTTTTCAAGGAACTTTTTAAATCCGAGGCGTTCGATTATAGAAAAGAATCCGTGATAGAGTCCCCATATTATGAACGACAGATCGGCACCGTGCCAGAGTCCCGTAAGGAAAAACACGATCACGAGGTTAAGGTAGGTACGGCGTGTTCCTTTTTTGTTTCCGCCAAGCGGGATATAGACGTACTCACGAAACCACGATCCAAGCGAGATATGCCATCTTCTCCAGAACTCCGATATCGAATGCGAAAGATAGGGATAGCGGAAGTTTTCAAGGAAAGAAAATCCGAACATCTTTCCGAGACCTATGGCCATGTCCGAATAACCGGAAAAGTCATAGTAGATCTGGAACGTGTAGCAGAGAGCTCCGATCCATGCGGTCTTAGCATCGAGCTGTGTAATGTCGTATCCGTATATCTTATCGACGCAGGCACCGAGGACATTTGCGATAAGGACCTTTTTTCCGAGGCCGTAGATAAAGCGCTTGAATCCGTCGGACACTCCTTCGAATGTTATCGATCTGTCGTCGATCTGCCTGTTGATATCTCTGTATTTTACGATGGGGCCTGCGATGAGCTGCGGGAAAAACGATATGTAAAGAGCAACGTTAACGGGCTTTTTTGAAGCCTCGGTCTCGCCCCTGAATACATCGGCTATATATGATATTGCCTGGAAAGTAAAAAATGAGATCCCGATAGGGAGTGCGATATCAACTGCCGGAAGAAGGTCTTTTCCGATGATCCCGTTTACTGTCCGCACAAAGAATCCTGCATATTTATAGTATCCGAGCATGGAAAGGTCTGCGATGACACCGACTGCGAGTGCGAATGCTCTGGTTTTTCCTTCGGTTTTTGTAAGGATGACTCCGACTCCCCAGTTTATGAGGATGGATATGATCATAAGGATGACGAGATAAGGCTCACCCCATGCATAGAAGATAAGGCTGGCAAGGAGGAGAAGGTAATTGGATGCTTCTTTTTTAACGGTCTTTGCGATGAAATTGCTTATGAAAACTACAGGCAGGAACACCAGCAGGAAGATCGCCGAGCTGAATACCATTGGCTAATACCTCGTGAAACAAACTATCGCCGATATTATATCACAAATATACGGACTTGATATCCCGGCCCAAGATAGGTATATTTATTAGAGTTATGGAAGCAAAAAAGTCTGAAAAAAACACATTTTTTTATATCGCGATAGCTGTTGCGGTCGTCCTTCAGATCTTAAGGGCTTTTTTCAGTACGGATATCTCAACCTTTGATGAGGCACAGTATCTGGTTAACGGGCTTCAGCTCTGCAACGGTTCGGCACTCCTAGTCGATGACTGGAACGCGACCCAGCTTTCGGGACTTTTTAATGCACCGTTCATTTTGCTCTTTAAGATATTCACGAAGGGAACGGACGGAGCGATACTTTACCTTCGTTTTGTTTTTATAGCGATAAAGGCCGTGATCTGCCTTTGGGCGGTCAAAAGGTCCGAGCTTTCGGAAAATAATGCGATTCCGCTTAAGGTAACATCGCTGGTATCCCTTATCTATTCCCTTTCCACCATGAACACCATTTCATATAACACGATCATGATGCTTGCAGGTTACATGATGGTCATGATCCTTCTGACATACAGGGATGAGATGAAGGACAGGGTATTCCTCGGAGTGCTGCTTTCGTTTGCGGTGCTATCAAATCCTTATGCGATCCTTCTTTATCTTTTCTTTATCGTGTATGCGGTCGTTTTGTGTATCCTGAAGAAGACCACACCATCCAAGGCTTTTCATGGGATAGTAGATATTACGCTCGGTGCTATTCCTTTGGCGATCATCTTTTTTATAGTCGCTTTTGCAGGTTCCGGGGTCAGAGAAGTGTTTGCCAATGTCGGGAATATCCTTGCAAGCCCTGATCATGACATGGTGAGCATGGGACCCATATATACTATGCTTGCAAAGACCTGGTACTTTATCAATAAGACGGGATTTTTGTATTCAAAGGTTACGCTTGCGGGGATCGCTGAAGTGATCATTGCGTTCGTTTTTGCTATAAAAAAGAGAAAAGAAAATGCATATCCGTTTGTGCTCGCCATAACTGCGATGATGCTCATATATATCCTGGTAAGAAACGGAAACTTTGTCGAAAACTATATCTTCATACCTTTCATATATCTTGCTCTTTCACTGCTGATACTTGAGTTTTCTGTAAGGAGACTTGTTATATTCATATTCACATCGCTCATCATTGAGTGCGTGGGTATCGGAACCGTTACCGGAGTCGTCACGGTTTCGGGATTTTGCAGTCTTTTCTGTGTCCTCATAGCGGAGATGCTGTCGCTTCCGGATAGACTTAAAAAGATAACTAACTATATCCCTGCTGTCACGGTTATCCTGGTACTAATCCTTCAGATGGCAAGGAACTGGACAGGCCCCACGGATCTTAGCTCTCTTAATAATCCTGTAACGAGAGGACCTCTTAAGGGAACCTTCCTTCCTGATGGTATTTATGAGGAATATAACGCCAAAATGGATGAGTTTGAAAGAGCAGGGGTCAGCAAGACGGATTCGGTCTTCTGCGCGGTCTATGAACCTCTCGTTTATTCTTATTATGATATCCCGATGGGAGGAACATTTTTCTACTACGAGCCCGACAGGGATATAGAATACCTCTCAACGCATAAGGATAAAGATTTTACGGTGATGTATTTTGCAAAGAAGGTACCGTACAGTGATATAACCGACCTTGCTTTTTCTTCCGATGAGGAAAGGATAGTAAAGACCGTCTGGAAAAACTATGAAGTTAAGGAATTCCCGGGTTCCTTTTTTGTATTTAAGCGCTGAGCCTTTCGAGGAAGATCATAATGGCGATTTCAAAACCGACTGTAAAAAACATATTGATGTTTATCGCATGTAACGCTTTCTGTCTCTTCTTCGGATACAGAAGCCTTATCGTGCTCTGGGGA
>JAIKZO010000168.1 GCA_024682115.1 Lachnospiraceae bacterium | reverse complement strand
GGGATAATAGTTCAGAATGGTCTTCATGGCGACCGCAACACAGAACAGGGCCGAATACTGATAAAAAGTATTCAGTATGAGATTGACAGGATCCGGAACCATACTTCCATAGCAGATTGTATAGGCTGTGATAATATCGCTGACGGCGCAGACTATCACCGCATAAACATATCTGCGCACCAGCTTATGTCCCGGCGTATCCGTATACAGAACGGTCTTCATCCCGACCGCGATCACTATGAGCACCAGTATAGCTGCTATATCAAAAGAAATATTATAATACATCATCTTTTTCTCCTCATACCGTAGAATTCATTTACCAAAGATCTGAATCCCAAAGCTTTGATGTCATCATAAGTAATTCTGTAGTTTCCTTTGTAATGGCGTCCTTTATATAAAAACCTGATATATCTTATAAGATACCTGTCTATCTCGCGAAGGCCTTCGTCCGTATTTATCACGGGGAAAAACCATTTTGCCCAGGAGAAATCTCCGGTCTGGGCCATGTCATAGAACTTGTAATTGAATATCCGGATCATGACAAATGCCGTCTGTTCAAAAGTCGTTCCCTTTTTATTTCTCCATCTGTACAGGGCGTGGGCTTTCCTCTTTATCTTTGCCTTGATCTTCCTTTTGGTGTTCTCGGAAAGATCGATGACTCCGTTGCAGTACCTGAACCCGAGAAACTCCCATCCCTCTCCCGGTTTTGATATCGATGTCTTTTTTTTGTTTATCGTAAGACCTTTTTCGCGGATGTGTTCATCAAGTTCCGTCTTAAGGTCAAGGAGTTCATTCATATCATCCGAAAAAATGATGATATCGTCGGAGTACCTTAAGTACATGCAGCCCTTTTTTGAAAAATGATCGTCCAGATCCTTAAGATAGATATTTGCAAAAAAGGGAGCTATCGGTATCCCTGCCATCGCCCCGCGGTTACCCCGTATCAGGGTCTGTTTGTCGGGACTGAGGGCGATATCCGCGCTAAGGAGCCTTATGAGCATATCGCGGAGCATATCGTCATCATCTATGAATTCCGATAATTTCTCACATAATCTCTCCTGCGGGATGGAGTTAAAGTAATCGTGTATGTCTGTCTTAAGAACAAATTTTTTATCCAGGCCGCGGGAATTAAGAACGCGTCGTATAGCATTCTTGACGCTTAAGTCGCTCCTGAACGAATAGCATGCCGGCGAGAGTTTTGAGTCATATTTATGGAGAAGGATCGCCAGGTGCTTGAGGATCCATACTTCATCCTCCGGGAATACGTATACGAGACGTTTTTTATCAGAGCCGACCTTACTTATATAGGACACGTTCGGGACAGTGAATTCATATGTTCCGCGCAGGATCTTTTCCGCGATCTTCCCATATCTTTTTTCGTCGATATAGGTCCGCAGTCCCTTAAGCTCATCGGATGAGAGATGACCGGATATGCGCCTGTTATCATAGAATTCTTCCCAGACTTTTTCGTCGTTCAGTTTTTCAAGCACAGTTTTATTCATAGTTGAAAAATGGGATCAATTACTTGATCCCATAATTTAGAGAATAATGGTTTGAAACCACGCAGTGGTTGACCGGACTGAACGGATATCGGATGTCTGCAGATCCGTTATGAGATAACCGCTTCGTCCTTCGCAGACGCGCCATAGCGCATTCTCTTTAAAAAATTATACAGAATAGCAAAATAAAAGTCCACAAAGAATTATTTATTTCATTTCCGTCTCGGTATACCCTCCAAGGAAGGTAGGAAGCGACTTTCCGTCCTTTTTCCACTTGGCATATTCGGCGGTGGCGGCGAACATTACATCACCCGACGAGTTGAGCGCGGTCTCGACCGAATCCTGGACAACTCCTATGATGAATCCGACCGCTACGACCTGCATCGCAACATCCGCATTAACACCGAAGAGCGAGCATGCCATCGGGATAAGAAGGAGCGAGCCTCCCGCAACACCCGATGCTCCGCAGGCTGCAAGGGTCGCTATGAACGCAAGTATAAGTGCTGTCGGGAATGATACCTGAATGCCCATCGTATTTGCGGCAGCCAGCGACATCACGGCTATCGTTATCGCAGCTCCGTCCATATTTATCGTAGCTCCGAGCGGGATAGAGACGGCGTACATCTCTTTATCCATTCCGAGTTTTTCACAAAGTTCCATGTTCACGGGAATATTGGCAGCGGAGCTTCTGGTAAAGAAAGCGGTCACGCCGGATTCCCTGAGACACCTTAATACCAGCGGGTAAGGATTGGTCCTCAGCACAATCCCGGCAAGCAGCGGATCCACGATAAGCGCTACCGCGAGCATGCATCCTACCAGAAGGAGCAGGAGTTTTCCGTAATCGGTAAAGATCGAAAGTCCGTTAGTCGATACGTTCGTATAAACAAGTCCCATGATACCGAAGGGGGCGAGGTTTATTATCCATCTGACAGCCTGGGAAACTATTTCGGATATGTCTTCCAGCGTCTTTTTCGTGCTGTCGCTCGCAAGCTTTTTTGCCGCAAGTCCGAAGATCACGGCCCAGAAGAGAATTCCGATATAACGGCCCTCGACCAAAGCTCCGACCGGATTGGCGACCATATTTATCACAAGGTTTGAAAGGACTTCTCCGACACCCGTAGGTACGGTCTCCGCCTCGGCCACCTCAGCGAGTTTGATCGTCTGCGGGAATATAAAACTGCCCACAACAGCCACAACGGAAGCAAGCAGAGTACTTATCATATACAGTGCGATCACCAGACCGAATCTGCTGTCCAGTTTGTCGTTTCCCTGCGCAAGCGCGGATATAACAAGAACAAATACCAGAACAGGAGCAACAGCCTTAAGAGCTCCGACAAAAAGATCTCCGAGCAGTCCGATGACCGGCAGATCCTTAAACAGCACTCCAAGTACCGCGCCTATGACCAGTCCGCATATGATCCTGATTATCAGGCTGATCGAATTATATTTTTTGATTATCTTCATGTTGCCTCCCGTTTAATTCATAGAACACAGTCTTATTAACAGAAAAGAGATCGAACCCAGATATGAAAGCCATACCAAAAAACCGCCGTCTACCTGTCGATCGAAATAGTAATCATAAAGAGACGAACCCTCGTTGGTCAGGACCGCCAAAACAATGTCCGTTATCTTATATCTCACCGGAACAGGAATGGTAATTGCGGCGATCACCACGGCTACTATCACCAATGACGGGATAAAACCAAGTCCCGGTGCCAGGCTCAAAAGGAAGAGAACGGTACTTCCGATCAACGTAATTGCGATCCCATCCAGGGATAAAAAAATAAATATGACCGTAAGCGCAGGAATTATCAGTTCGTATTTAAAAGTGTTGCGTTCAAGTAATTCCATCCAGTCAATTGTCGAAAAGAAGAACAATACTCCTGCAGTAGCGCATGCGAGAACAAATTTAAACAGTTTTGTGATCAGCTTTCCCGCGAGCCCCAGGATCGGGGCTATCACCCAGTTCCACAAAAGCCAGATCACAAACAAAGCCATTATTATAGACATGAATTATCTATCCTTTCACCGGTATATTCTATAGTCAACGACGTTTGTCGACATAAAGCTTTTTATCCGCCCGCTTCATGCATTCGCTTACGGTATCGTCTTTATCTCTCAGTTCGTCATAACCGATACTGAATTCCAGATTGTAAGGCAGATTGTTTTCCTGCTGCTTTTCAGAAAGCAGTCTCCGGATTATCGCGATGATCTGGTTGGGATCCTCCTCGCCTCCCTCGCTCCGGACGATGATCGTAAATTCATCTCCACCGAATCTTCCTAAGAATGTAGAAGCCTTTATCTGATCGCATGTCTGCCTCAAAGCCTCCGAAGCAATTACCAGCGCACGATCTCCTTCCGAATGACCGAAAGTGTCATTGATCCCCTTAAACCTGTCTATATCAAGCATCATAATATATAACTTTGAATCTTCACTGTAATGGAGCTGTTCTATAAAACGGTTGATCTGTCCGCGGTTATTCAGGTGCGTCAGATCATCCACGGAAATAAGGGACTGCATGTTCTGGATATAGAACCACAGCCACATAATGGTACAGCCGAAACAGAATGTCGGAGCATTAAGTGCAACGACCTGCAGCATTCCGAATGCTCCTACTGTGAAGGGAACGGCTCCTATAAAAAGGTATTGCCTTTTTTCTTCTTTAAGATCCGTTCTTAATGCGTATTTTACCGAAAGAACAAACCCAACCAGCAGATAACATGACGGCACCAGGATCAGGAGTATGAAGTACAGATCGTTCAGCTTAAGATCCTCACTCAGCCAGAAATAAGGGTTTGAAATATAGGTGATCGAAATGAACAGAACTGAAAGGATATGCGGGAGAAAGACCAGAAATTTCTTCCGGAAACTTTTCCTGAAAGGCATTTTTTCCGTGGCGGCAATGAACATGAACATTCCGTAACCCATAAAGCCCAGAAAGACATAATTCGTGAAATTGACGAAAACCGCAAAAGCCCTGCTTACCGCGAACTGCTCGCTTAGTACGGCCGCCCAGCAGGCATCGGAAATAAAATACAGGATGAACGCAACGATGGCCCTTCCGAACCAGATCTGTTTTTCCTGCTTCGTGTTGTATATCCTGTCGGTGATAAGGATCATCAACAGGATTATCACGCATATAGCACTTGCTTCGGTGTAGAAAACGAAATAATCAAATCCCATAATTATTTATTCCTGCTTTGCAAAACAATCCGTTCCGTCCTTTAACTTAGATAAAAGTTCCTCCAGAGATATGGGTTTGGAATAGTAATATCCCTGGAAACTGTGAATACCGTAGTCCTTGATGATATCTCTCATTCCGGATGTTTCGATACCTTCAACGCAGACATCCGCACCGAAGGTTCCTGCCATATCCGTAAAGTTATTAAGCAGTTTCTTTTCTTTTTCATCCTGCTCTATATGAAGAACAAAGCTCCTGTCGATCTTTATGGTATCAAAGGGCAGGTTCTTGACAAGCCCTACCGACGAATAGCCCGTACCGAAATCATCCAGTGCAACACGGACTCCGCCGGAACGGAGCTTTACTATGGTATTCCTAAGTAGTTCCATATCAAGCAGCCGGCAGCGTTCGGTAACCTCAAGGCAAAGATGTTCGGGAGATATGCCTCCCTGTCTTACCATATTCAATACCGAATCGGTAAAATCGGAACGTTCAAGCTGCGAATATGAAAGATTGACATTTACTATAAATCCGGGAACTACGGACAATATCTTAGCGGTATCTTCTATTGCGGTCTTTATGATCCATTCGCCCAGTTGCGGGAACAGCGGATCATTTTCAAGGAAAGGAACGAATGCGTTCGGCGGCACCATTCCGTATTCATCACTCTTCCAGCGAAGAAGTGCCTCTGCTCCGATAACTTTCTCTGTTTCAGCATCCACAACGGGCTGATACAGAAGGAAAAATCCCTTTTCATTCCTGGTGATGGAAGAGCGGATGGCATGAAGCATCTCAAGACGTTTCCTGTTCTCTCCCGTAAGAGCTTTATTGAATCTGACCAGTTCGCCGTGCTTATTGATCTTGGATTCCTGATAAGCGAAATTAAGACATGAATATGCCGTCTGATCATCCACATTGAAATCGTCCAGCACGAGCATTCCGCCGTTAAGCTCCAGCACGATATCCCGGTCATCGACCCGTATCCCCTCACGGAAATGATTCCTTACAAGGTAATACATATCGGCAAATTCTTCCTCGGGTGTGATCGTGGAAATGACCGCAAAGCGAGAACCGTCCAAACGATAAGTGCCTCCGCGGTTGGTAACATTTTCCATCAGGAATCTGCCCAGGTGCTGCAGGACTTTGTTTCCCGCATCATATCCGTATACCTCGTTGATCTCTGTCAGCCTGGCAATACCGCACATTCCGATCATGACCGGTGTTCTGTTCTTTACATATGATTTAAGATCCGAGAAAAAGCCGTACTGATTACGAAGCCCGGTAACGTTATCGATATGGGCCTTCTGGCTGTGATCCCTGATAGTCCCTACGAAGAATGCCCGTTCTCCGTTAACGTCGGCTATCATGAGTCCACGGCAAGTAACAAGGTCGCATTCTCCGTCGGGTCGAAGTACCCGATACTGCATGTCATGTCTGGACTGTTTCCCGGTAAAGACCGCTTCTACACCATCGTGATAAGCCTGTCTGTCTTCCGGATGTATGTGTTCCTCCCAGATATTTCCGGCAGAATACATATACTCCGACGGCAGGTCGAAGGACTCCACCAGTTCTTTTGACCAGCGGGAATAGTCGTATTTCATATCGCAGATGAACACATATGTATCATCCGCTACAAATGAATAGCTTTCAAAGATCGAATCCAGGCGTTTTTTCGCTTCTTCCGTGATCTTCTGATCGATCATCAAACCACCCCGTTTCTTTTCGAATCCGAATTATCAGTCAAACAGTGATTCCGTTCCTGATCATCTTGTGATCTAAACAATTAATTATAGCATTTTTTATGTGTTTTATCCATTTTTATCAGGGGCCGACCGCCTCATTACACTTTCTCTCTGTCAGGGGATAAAAAAACGGGCCCGGAAGACTCCCGAACCCGTGTATGTCATACTATATTTTTGATCCCTTCGCAGACCTTTTTGGCTATCTTCGGATTGTTCATCGTATAAAGATGTATCCCGTCCGTATCGCTGACGAGAAGGTCAATTATCTGACTGATCGCATAGGACATGCCCGCATCAAAAAGGGCCTCTTTGTTATCCTCGTACCTGTCGACTATCTTGCGGAACCGTTCCGGGAAAGACGCATTGCACATGGACACCATTCTCTTTATCTGTCCTGCTTTGACCACAGGCATGATCCCCGGGATCACGGGAATATTTATATCAGCGATCCTGCATTTTTCCTTAAAACCGTAAAACAGACTGTTGTCAAAAAAGAGCTGCGATAAGAGCACTTCCGTCCCTGCATCGACCTTGGTCTTAAGATGTCGTATCTCATCAACCATATCCGATGATTCGGGATGCGTTTCCGGATAGCACGCTCCCAGCAAACAGAAATCATGGTTTTTCTTAAGATATGACACCATGTCCGAGGCATAGGCAAAATCATCCTTTTTCGGAATGTCTTCACGGATATCTCCCCTTAAGGCCAGGATGTTTTCTATCCCGTCATCTTTTAAGGCTTTGGCGAATTCATCGATCTGTCCGCGGTCATAATGCAGGCCGGTAAGATGAACTACCGGCTCCACGTGATAGTTATCCTTGATCTTTCGTGCAAGCTCTATCGTTTTATTACAGTTACAGCTTCCTCCCGCTCCGAAAGTAACGCTGATAAAATCAGGTTTCAGTTCGCAAAGGACATCCAGTGTTTCATCGATATTCTTTAGCTCTTCATCCTTTTTTGGCGGAAATATCTCAAATGAAAGTGATCTTTTTCCGTTTCGGTATATGTCGGATACCTTCATATGATCTATGCCTCTTTTCGGATGATCCTTGCAGCCTCGACGAGGTTTATCAGACTGGGTTTCGTCTCCTCCTCGCCCCTTGTCTTAAGTCCGCAGTCGGGATTGACCCAGAGCTTGTCGTCATCGAGTTTTTCTCTCATCTTCCTTAAAGCCGTAACGATCTCATTGACCGAAGGAACTCTGGGCGAATGGATATCATATACACCGGGACCCGCTTCTGTTTCAAAATTGCATTCCTTAAGCGAATCAAGGATAAGAAGGTCTGACCTTGAAGCTTCAAATGTTATGACATCCGCATCCATATTGTCGATCGCCGGAATGATGTCCGTAAATTCGCTGTAGCACATATGAGTATGTATCTGTGTTTCGGGTTTGACTCCGCTGTGTACCAGGCGGAATGCGGGTACCGCGAAATCAAGATACTCACTGTACCAGTCGGACCTTCTGAGGGGAAGCTTCTCTCTTAAAGCAGCCTCATCGATCTGTATAACACGGATACCGTTCTTTTCCAGATCGAGAACCTCATCCCTTATCGCAAGTGCGATCTGTGTCATCGATTCTTTGATGCTGATATCCTCTCTCGGGAACGACCAGTTAAAGATCGTAACGGGACCTGTGAGCATTCCCTTTACCGGCTTGTCCGTAAGAGACTGGGCGTATACCGACCACTCGACCGTGATGGGGTTACGTCTGCTCACATCACCCCAGATGATCGGCGGCTTTAAACATCTTGTTCCGTATGACTGAACCCAGGCTTTTTCCGTAAAGAGATATCCCGAAAGCGATTCTCCGAAATACTCGACCATATCATTACGTTCGTATTCACCGTGTACCAGAACGTCAAGGCCGATCTCCTCCTGCCATTTGATGGCACGCTTTATCTTATCGCGGTTAAACTCCTTATACTGCTCTTCGCTGATCTCTCCTTTTTTGAAAGATGATCTGTTCTTTTTTACATCCTTTGTCTGAGGGAATGATCCTATGGTCGTCGTAGGGAATTTGGGAAGCTTTAATGCCTCCTTCTGGATCTTTTCCCTTTCCTTCCTGATGGGAAGTCTTACATAATCGGAATCCGCTATCTTCTTAAGGCGCTCCTGAACGGATGCATCTTCACAGTCTCTTTTTGATGAGAAGAGTTCCTCATTGGCTTTGAAAGCAGAGGATGAACTTCTGTCGGATACTTCTGCCAGATCGGCAAGTTCCTTAAGCTCCGTCAGTTTTTCGTTTGCGAATGCAAAGTGCTTTTTATATTCATCTGAAAGCTTTTCTTCCGCCTCAAGTGTATAAGGTACATGAAGAAGAGAACATGATGTTGAAAGAACCGTTTCGATACCCCTGTTCCTCAACCCGTCAATTATCTCAAGGGTTTTTGAATATTTGTTCCTCCATATGTTCTTGCCGTTAACAAGTCCCGCAAACAAAAGCTTATCCTTCGGGAATCCGTATTTTTCGATGAGGCTTAATGTCTGTTTTCCTTCGATAAAATCAAGTCCGATACCGTCAAAAGGAAGTGCGGTCAGAGTTTCATAAACGTCTCTTACATCTCCGTAATAAGTCTGGATCAGTACCTTAACATTACCTTTTCCCGAAAGGATGCCCTGATAGAGTCCGGTGAGGAATTTCTTGTCCTCATCGTTTATATCCCTTACAAGGTACGGCTCCTCAAACTGGATCCACTCCGCCCCCTGTTTTTCAATCTTTGAAAGAATCTCCTTATATGTGCTTATGACATCATCGACGAAATCCTCTCTGGTCTTTTTGCCCGTATATCTGCAAAGAGCAAGGAGTGTATATGCTCCGATGATCACCGGCTTGGTCTTTATACCGTTTGCTTTTGCTTCATCAAATTCATCAAATATCTTAGTGCCGGACAAACTGACTTTCGTGTCATCTTCGATCTCGGGAACGATATAGTGATAATTCGTGTTGAACCATTTCTTCATGGCAAGAGCCTTAACATCGCCCTTTTCTCCCTGATATCCTCTGGCCATCGCAAAGTATGTATCTATGTCTGAAAGTCCGAGTTCTTTATACCTCTTCGGAACGATACCGCATAAAACAGCCGTATCGAGAAGAATGTCATAAAAAGAAAAATCATTGGATGTGATAAAGTCTACCCCTGCTTCCTTCTGGCTTTTTACGTGTGCAGCCCTTAATGCCTTAGCTATGGAAAACAGTTCCTTTTCATCGATCTCACCCTTGAAATATTTCTCGGATGCAAATTTAAGTTCTCTCTGAGCACCGATCCTCGGGTACCCGATAACTGATGTAAGCATGTTAAGCCCTCCCTTTGATTTGTGATATGGGAGAAGTATAAAACCTATCCTTTCGATAGGTAAAATATATAAAACATGTTATGCTCCATAGATTTTTCCTATGGAACATGATATTATCTTTATGTAATCTATTTTAAAAGGAGTACCTTATGACACTAAAACAACTGCAATATGCCGTCACCGTGGCTGACACGGGAAATATCACGGAGGCTGCCAAAAAGCTGTTCATCGCACAACCGTCCCTGACTTCGTCGATACATGAACTTGAAAAGGAATACGATATAACCATCTTCACGCGCGGAAATAAGGGCGTTGAACTGACCCCGGACGGAGATGAATTTCTCGGATACGCAAGGCAGGTCCTCGAGCAGGCAAATCTTATCGATGAGCGTTACACCGGCAAATCCAAGGGAAAGCAGCGTTTCAGCGTCTCTGCCCAGCACTATTCTTTTGTCGTCGAGGCCTTCGTTGAACTGTTGAAAGAATACGGCGGTGACAAATACGAATTTCACATGAGAGAAACCCAGACCTACGACATCATAGATGACGTTGCGCATCTTCGAAGTGAGATCGGTATCCTTTATGTGAATGAATTTAACGAAACGGTCATCAGGAAAACTCTTCGCGACAACAATCTTACGTTTACGAGTCTTTTTATAGCAAAGCCTCATGTATTTGTCGGAAAAGGATCCCCTCTTGCAAAGAAAAAGGCTATCAGTCTTGATGACCTGAAGCCTTATCCGAGACTTTCCTACGAACAGGGAAGTCACAATTCATTCTATTTTTCGGAAGAGATATTGAGTACGGTTGACAGCAACAAAGAGCTCGTGGTATGCGACCGTGCCTCACTTTTTAACATGCTCATCGGTCTTAACGGATATACAATCTGCAGCGGCGTGATAAGCGAAGAATTAAACGGCCCCAATATCATCGCAAAGCCCCTTAAGGTTGATGATTATATGGAGATCGGATATGTTCTGCCGGGCAGCATACCGCCCTCGCAGCTTACCTTAAAGTACATCGATATCCTTAAGAAACTGGTGTGATCCCGCATTGTCAGGCAAGCCGTCTGTGTCGCTGAATATTATCTAAGCAAGTACAGTCACGGTTCCTTCGGTTGCATTAACGAGGACCGTATCATTATCCTTAAGTTTTACCGTGGCGTCTCCCGTGGCGAGAACGGCCGGTATCCCGTATTCTCTGGCCACGATGGCCGCGTGGGAAAGTGTTCCTCCGGTATCGACCACGACGCCTCCCGCCAGAGCAAAAAGCGGTGTCCACTCGGGATCGGTATAAGTACATACGAGTATGTCGCCCTTTTCGAGTTTATAAAATTCCTTCGGCGAACGGACTATGCAGACTTTTCCTTTCACCTGACCGTTCGAAGCACCGATCCCCTTTATGGAATCATCGTCTCCGGCAAGGGCATCCTTCATGCATTTATCCCAATAAGCTTCAGCAAAAGCTCTCTTTGATTTTCTTTCGTTTATAAGGTCTTTTTTCTCTGTGATCTTACCTGTTTTGCACGCATCAAAAAGTTCATCGGCGAACAGGAACAGAAGGTCCTCATATGACACTCCTGTCATATCCGAAAGTTTTCTTAACAGTTCCCTGCTGTGTTCAAATTCGGATTCCCAAAGATACTGTGTCGCCTCTCTTATATAGTGATAATGTCTCAGGCCGCTCACCTTCTTTTCGAATACGGCATATTGTTTTTCATCGAGTGCTCCCCTGACTCTGTTCATAAGATCTGCGAATTTCCGGTCACTTTCTTCCTTCGTGGCGACCGCCCCACCACCGCTTTTTAACATGGGACGGAGCGTGTTGATGAATCTGTCTGGATTTTCCCTCCACGTTTCCGATATGAAGCAATAACAGTTAAAATCGGACTTGCTTCCGAACCGGTCGATAAATTCCTCAATTCTTCTTTTAAGCTCCGAATATGAGGTACATATCTTCTCATAGTCCGAATTCATGACAGCATCAGCCATCGCAGGATCCGTATTTATGTATTCACACATTTCCTTCATCGCACGATTTATGTCTGCCGTAACATAACTCAATCCTTCAAGGACATCGTATGAATTGAGATCTTTGTCTATCTTCCTTAAGACCTTTGTGACCTTCATGCTCTCCACGGCATTCGGGAACAGTGCATAAAGGAATCTGTCATAAGCCGTTTTCCCTATAAGATCGCGCATCCTTTTAAGTGCTTCCCCGAGTTCTCTTACATCTTTAGGATCCGCATTCTTTTCCTTTTCAAATTCGTCACGGCATTTCTTCAGGGATTCATCCGCACACTTTATATTGTTGTCAATGTTTCCGACGAGCTTAAGATACTTCGGGATCGCAAAGATGTTTTTATTTAGCTTTACCTTATTGGATGACTGATAGGAAACACCGTCCTTATCTATCGGATACATTCCTCCATCAAAATCAATTCCGATCTGTGAAAACAGGACACCTTTCTGTTCTCCGACATTTCCACCAAAATCGTGATCCAGCGGAAAATAGGGAGTAGGAGTTTTTTCAAGATTGAAAAGAACCGCTTCTCTCGTGGCGCCCTTTGCCGGTTTTACCTTCGGATACCCGGCAAAATCATCATCGGTAAATACTTTTTCATCATTGGTTTTGATCGTTGTTATGCTTCTGGCCTGAAGGATATATATCTTTCCTCCGCGGACTGCCCATTCGATATCCATTGGATGCCCGTAGTGTTCTTCGATTCTGATCCCCTCTGCGGTAAGAGCGGCGATCATATCTTTATCAAGCACCTTTTGTTTTCTTCTGCTTTCATCAACAGGAACCTTTACCGTTCCTTTATTATCGGAACTGTAGATTATCTCTTCTTCCTTGCTTCCGGTCACCTCTTTAAGAACTTTTCCGTTTCTGTCACAGATATATTCGTCGGGGCTTACTATCCCGGATACGACCGCTTCTCCGAGTCCGTACGAAGCGTTGATGTGAACGTTTTCCCTGTCCCCCGCGGGGTCTGCGGTAAACATTACACCGGCCGACTCACTTTCAACCATCTCCTGTATAACTACGGCAAGGGATACTTTTTCCTTATCATATCCGGAATTCTTTCTGTAGCTGACAGCCCGTTCACCCCACAAGGACGCATAACACATCCTGATCTTTGAAAGCAGATCCTCTATACCTATCACATTAAGATAAGTTTCCTGCTGTCCCGCAAAGCTTGCATCCTCAAGGTCTTCCGCCGTCGCTGATGACCTGACGGCCACACGTGCGTTTCCGTCGCCGAGACATGCGTAAAACTCTTTTACTTCTTTTTGTATATCTTCGGGTATTGCACCGTTCAGGATATCCGTTCTCAGATCAG
This sequence comes from Lachnospiraceae bacterium, assembly GCA_024682115.1. GTDB lineage: Bacteria > Bacillota > Clostridia > Lachnospirales > Lachnospiraceae > JAILLW01. Next base: position 3,489 of record JAIKZO010000168.1, on the reverse strand, counting down.
ATGCCTTTTCATATCTGTCAGGATCGATCCCGTTTTCACCAATAAAACGACCATAAGCATTCGCACAAAGGACCGCTCCGAGAGGAACAGGTATACCGGCCGTTGTCATCTCACCGAGATTGGCTCCTTTTCCGCCGGCCACAGCCACATCATCTTTTTTTATCTCATCAAACAGCTTTATGTATTTCATCGTCTTTCTCCTTTAGATATTTCTTCCATGCATATGTTCCTATGATCAGTGAATATGTAAGCGAAATAAGGCTCGCTGCGGGTTTGCAGTATATGAGTCCTTCCATTCCGAAAAAAAATGTGGCAAGTAACATCACAGGGATAAATACGGTCCCGTTCTCTGCTATGGTCACGCTTGTTGCAAGGCCGAACCTTCCTATGTTCTGAAGCATCATTCCGGACAGGATATAATAGCCCATAAACGGAAGAGCTAAGCACTGTGCCCTGAGCATTCGTATCGCCACCTCAGTTACCTGCGGCTGTTTGGCAAATGCTCCTATCAGCGTGTTGGAATTGATAAGCAGCAGCGGTGTGGCGATGAGCAGAAATACCGTTACCGTGATCCAGGTCAGCTTAAAAGCTTTCTTTACTCTGTCGTACTTACCCGCACCGTAGTTGATCGCACACACGGGCTGGAATCCCTGGCCGAAACCGATAACGAGCGCATAAGCGATATAAAGAACTCTCTGAGATACCGTCACCGAAGCGATGACATGAACTCCGAAAGCGCCTGCGGCGTTATTCAGAAGTACCGAAGAAATGCTCGTTATTCCCTGTCTGCAGAAATTGGGTGCTCCGCCCGAGAGGATCTCTTTTATATGAAAAAGATCCATCTTCATCTTCCCGGGGATAATACTGACATTTCCGCCCTTATTTGTTTCGGCATACAGCATGATGCAGCCTGTGACCTGACCGATGAGGCTCGCATAAGCAGCTCCTTTTACTCCAATATCGAGTTTAAGGATAAATACGGGATCCAGTATCATGTTTATGAGCATGCCGACAAGCAGTCCGAGCATGCTGCTCTTCGCCGCTCCCTGAAGTCTTAACTGATTGTAGATAACGTTTGAAAAGAGCATGAACGGTATCGTACATATCGTCACCTGTAGATACTGCTTTGTGGCCATCATCAGTTCTTCGGATGTATCTCCTCCGAGAAGGCCGACTAAAGGGTTGATAAATATAAGGCTTACGATAAGCAGTACCGCTCCGACCATAACGGCCAGCGCTACTCCGGTCGATGCCATACGTTCGGCTTCTTCATAATCCTTTTTGCCGAGCATTCGCGAGATATAATTTCCCGAGCCGTAGCCGAACCAGAATCCCATCGCCTGGATTATCGAAACGAACGAAAAAACAACCCCGACACTGGCTGTCAGCGCTTCGTTGTTAAGCTTCCCCACCCAGAAGGTGTCCGTCATGTTATAGATCGTTGATACGATCATCCCGATCATGGACGGTATCGCCATCTTAACTATCAACGGAAAAAGGTCGGCCGTTGTGAACTTTATGATCCTTTCTTCTCTTTTATCTGTCATGATGATCTTCGAATTCAGTCCCTCTTATCTGTCTTTCAGGCTTTCTTTTTATTCCGCATTGCTTTGAAAAATCTGTCTATCTGCGCTTCGCAGAAAGCCCTGTAAATATCCTCAAAGTAATCCTTGGATATCATGTATGAATTGGAAAACAGGATACCTGCTGCCGTACCGGCATTAAGAAGACCCTGTCCGTCACACTCTATCCTGTATCCTTCTTCCTTCCAGAAATCGATCATCTTTGAAAGGAACTCCATATATGTATTTCCTATAACATCTTCGTCAAACAAAGAGACTCTGTTCCAGAAAGAAAGCGTGGCTCCGTCATCGTTGTTAAAAGCTCTGTTTTCCTTAAGGTGCATTCCCTCTTTGTAAAAAAGATCTATGAGAAATCCTCTGGGATCATCAACCGTCTTATCTCTGTTCTCATACATGACGTCTGTCTTTTCCCTTACACGCAGAGACATAAGATCGAGTACGAATTCGTCCTTATTTGCATAAAAGGTATAGAAGCCTCCCTGCGCGATCCCCGCCTGTTTGGTGATATCCCTTATGGAAATATCCTTAATGCCCGTCCTGGCAAGTATCTTAAGGCCGGTCCTCCTCAGTTTCTCTCTTATCTCGTCTCGTTCTTTGTCCGTAAATGCTTTTCCCATATGTGATCCTTTCAGTGATCTGTTGGTATCTTCCGTCGTCCGGTTTGCTTCTTTCACGATCTGGTTAGCAGTCTCTAACTACGCTATGAACATTCTATATCGATGTTCATAGCTATGTCAAGTATATATTTCGAAAACATCTCCAAGCATGCAAAAAGAACGGCAGCATCACTGCAGCCGATCCTTGAATCTTCTAAATATTGTGTGGAAAAATACTGTAAGCTTCCTAAATGTTTTTCTTAGGTGGCCACGGGATCAGTCTGTTGACCCGCTTTTTGTATTCGGCATATTCGTCCCCGTAAAGATCGAGCAGCCACTTCTCCTCGGTATTGATAAGTGCGATCGTCACGATGATCCAGTCGATCACCGGAAGTATCAGCATCCAGACATTATGCCACATGAGGAGAATGCCTGAAAGAGCGATCCACCATCCGCTGTACATCGGATTCCTTACCCACGAATAAATACCCTTCGTCTGAAGTTTATTCTCCGTTATGGACTCATCCATATCCGACTTCAGCGCTCCAATATACCAGATCGCTATTCCAAGAACAATGAGTACTGTACCGACGATACGGAATATAAGTATCCATGGTGCATCAAGTGTCCCTATCTTAAAAACATAGCCAATAAGTATCAGCCCTATGATATTTAACATAGCTATTCCATATATAATGTACGGGCCTACCCCGAAAAGCGGAAGTTTCTGGTCCTCATTCACGTAGTTCTTAAGCATTTTCTCATCTCCTCAATCCGAGTTCACTCAATTATCGCTACTATAATGGCAATTTGAGCGTTTTTTGTCAATTATTGCCACTATAGTAGCAATTATTCTACGCTATCTTCCACGATACGGCTTCTTTTCTTTCGCTTACGAAATTCCTGTAAATACCGCTTTGGTTAACCAGATCTTCGTGTGTGCCTTTCTGGACCACTTTACCGTCTGATACAACAACGATCTGATCCGCATGTCTTACGGTCTTAAGCCTGTGAGCGATCATGATTATCGTCTTGTTCCTCGTCAGTTCCTCGATAGCCTTCGTAAGTTCGGCTTCATTCTCGGGATCCACATTGGCCGTGGCTTCATCCAGAATGATGATCGGTGCATCCTTCATTATTGCACGGGCGATCGAGATACGCTGTTTTTCTCCGCCGGAAAGTGACGCTCCGCCCTCGCCTATAACGGTCTCATATCCGTCCGGAAGGCTCATGATAAAGTCATGGCACCTTGCTTTTTTAGCAGCCTCTATCACCTTGTCCATAGGAGCATCCGGCGACCCGAAACGGAT
>JAIKZO010000165.1 GCA_024682115.1 Lachnospiraceae bacterium | reverse complement strand
GGCAGGTCAAAAAGGGTATTTACAAATTCTTCCCTGGTCATCGGGCATACGCCGACAACGTTACATATGTCGAACGCACGCCTTACCCTGGGATTATTTACTTTTGAGACTGAATCTGATCTTTTATCCATTCGTATTCTTTGCGAAGTCCTTCTTCAAGGCTTACTTTGGGTTCCCATCCGAGAACTTCTTTTGCATATGAATAATCGGCGCAGCGGGCCTTGTCGCCTTCGGGCTTTGATGTGTCGTAGAAAGGAACTATGTCTTTTCCTGAGGTCTCAACTACCTTTTCTGCGATCTCTTTTATAGATGTGCAGTATCCGGGGCCGATCTGGATGTGTCCCCTGTCCCAGCCTTTTTCAAGTGCGAGCATAAGCGCATCCACGACATCATCGACATATATGAAGGCTCTTCCCTGTGTTCCGCTTCCCCATACCTCCATGGGCTCATCGGGGTAGTTAACGGCCTTTCTGATGAGTGCGGGGATGACCTGGCTTCGGGGGCCGAAGTCGGTCGGTGTTCCGTATACGTTATGGAACATCAGGATGCAGGTATGGATCCCCGTTTCCTTTGCAAGGTATCCGAGCTCTATCTGTCCCATGAGTTTGCTCCATCCGTAAGCGGATTCGGGCAATGCGGGAAAAAGCTCATCCTCCCTTAAAGGTGCCTGGTCGAGTGAGTTCTGACGGGTTAGCGGGAAGCTGCATACGGTACCGACGTAAAGGATACCCTTTATCTTTTCCGCTCCCGCCTTTCTCACACAGTCAAATACATTTGAATTGATGAGATTATTGACTCTGAAAAGCTCTCCCTGATTACTGAAGACATAATCTATCCCGGCAACGATATCGGCCAGATGGACAACATAGTCCGTCATCCCGATGACTTCCTTTGCCTGCTCGTAATCGGCAAGGTCTTTTTTGAAAAAATGCGTATCAAGATCAATGACCGGTTTTCCGCTCTCGTCGTTTAAGTACTCGACTTTACCTCTCCAGAGGTTATCGGCAACATAAACGTCCCATCCCTCTTTTACAAGGCGCTTAACGAGATTGGAACCTATCATTCCGCATCCGCCTGTGACCATAATACTTTTCATAACCAAAATCTCCTATAACTTATTTGAAGAAAACTACTTCACTATCTTCTCAAAATCCGCTTTGGGGTGCTTGCATATCGGGCAGATGAAATCATCGGGAAGCTCTTCCCCGACATATTCGTATCCGCAGATCGTGCAGCGCCATACCGTCTCTCCCTTGGGAGTCGTTCCGACAGCTTCGGGCTTCGGCTTGATATCGCTCTGATAATACTCATAAGTGCAGGAAGAAGTGTCGGAAAGCACGGTCATAAATGTCGGCTCACAGATAAAGAGCGTGTGTGATCCGAGATCCGTTGTACTTTTTACCTTAAGTGAAAAATATGCGTTCGTTCCCTTTGTTATATAAGGGATCCCGTTATCGGCAATCGCATAGTCGGATGAAGGATAGTCCGCGCCGAACTTATCGACATCACGTCCCGACTGAAATCCGAAATGTTTAAAAAGGTCGAATGAAGCATCTTTGCTTATCACCGAAACATTGCACTTCCCCGTCTCTTTTACCATATCATGCGTAAGGTTGGATTTGTTGATCGCAACCGAGATCGTGTTCGGCTCCGATGCCACCTGCATCGCCGTGTTTATGATGCAACCGTTCTTTTTTCCGTCCTTTACCGCCGTACATACAAAAAGTCCGTACGAAAGTTTGTACATAGCTTTTGTGTTCATTTCCTGCATGATCAACCCCTCCTTAATATGTTTTATTGTTTTCCGACCGGTATCACCCGTCGTTTTCTTCCTCTTTATCCTTCATCGCAAACACGGTAAATATGAGCGGTATCGAAAACATCAGGAAATACACGTAACGGAATTCCGTCGATACCGGTGTTGCAACAAGCACCGTAAGCACAAGCAGAAGATAGGGCAGATAGTATATCACCTTTTCCCTTCTTCCTTTCACTATGAGCACGGAAATGGCGGTGAGCAGGACCCAGAACATCGCGCCCATGCACCAGATTACGCTGTAGATCGGGATCATGTTCCCGAGCTTGTTGAGCACTTCCTTGCTCTTTATCACTGCGGGGCCGCCGATAAGCGGGACCGTGCTGAATTCAAGACTCGACGAAACGACACCTTCGGCATCGGCTACGTCATAGTCCCTGTCGGGATAAAAATACCCGTAGGTCTGAAGCACGAATGCCTTCAGGTATTCCGCCGGGTTCTTAAGACCCAGTTTAAGATATATCTTTAAAAAAGTTAACTTATTATCCTTAAGATAGTCCTGATCTCCCGCTCTTACAAGTTCCTTTATGTTATCCGCAAAAGTAGGTTCGTAAAGCTGCGATATATACGTAAGATCGACCACTTTTCTTATCTCGCCCATCGA
>JAIKZO010000140.1 GCA_024682115.1 Lachnospiraceae bacterium | reverse complement strand
AATATCCGGGCGATCTTTATCCAGGATCGCAGTATCCTCATAATTAAGTTCCGGTCTTCTGATAAGTTCCTCCAAAGTAATACCTGTTGTAACCTTTGAACTGTTCTTTTTTGATAAAAGTTCATCAAGTTCAGCAGAAGGTCTGACCGTAAGCTCCGATAATCTTTTGATCTCTCTTTCAATGGTGCTTATCTTATCCTCAACTTTTTGCATTTCCTCTTTTGAAACAAGACCTGCCTCGAATCCCTTATGTCTTAATCTTATGTCGGCGTTGTCCTGTCTTAAAAGCAGACGGTATTCCGCTCTACTCGTCATCATCCTGTAGGGTTCGAATCCATCCTTGGTCGTAAGGTCATCAATGAGGACCCCGATATAACCTTCGGACCTGTCAACAGTCACGGGTTCCTTTTTATCCAGGAGTCTTACTGCATTGATCCCGGCGATAAGTCCCTGGGCTGCAGCCTCTTCATATCCCGAGCTGCCGTTTGACTGTCCGGCAGAAAAAAGTCCGCTGATATTCTTAAATTCAAGAGTATTCTTTAACTGCCTTCCTTTGATACAGTCATATTCTATCGCATAGGCGTTCCTTACGATCCTGCAGTTTTCGAGTCCGGGAACACTTCTGTACATCAATACCTGAACATCCTCGGGAAGCGAACTGCTCATTCCGTCGATATACCATTCATCCGTATGTAATCCCTCCGGTTCCAGAAAAACCTGATGCCTGTCCTTGTCTGAAAACTTCACGACCTTATCCTCTATCGAAGGACAGTACCTCGGACCGGTACCTTCGATAACCCCCGCATAGATAGGAGATCTGTCGATATTTTTTTTTATGATATCGTGAGTCTTCTCATTGGTATAAGTAAGATAGCAGTTAACCTGTTCCTTTTGAATACTGTCCGGATCCGTTGAAAAAGAAAAAGGCGTTATCCTCTTGTCTCCATACTGAGGTTCCATTTTGGAAAAATCTATAGATTCACGTGAAATCCTTGCAGGGGTTCCCGTCTTGAATCTCTGGATCTCAATGCCATGTTCGATAAGAGAAGCACTTAATGAATTGGCCGCCTGAAGTCCGTTCGGTCCGGTGTAGGTTATCGATTCACCGCAAAGACATCTTGCCTTAAGATAAACACCAGTACATAAGATAACCGCTTTCACTTCATAGATGAGACCGGTTGCGATCTTAACTCCGGTAATGGCATTTTGCTCGTCGGTTATTATCTCCGTAACCTCTGCCTGTTTGATATCGAGATCATCCTGAGCCTCAAGCACCTGTCTCATCGAAGCCGAATAATCAGCCTTATCAGCCTGAGCTCTCAGAGAATGAACGGCAGGTCCTTTTGAAACATTGAGCATCTTGGACTGGATAAAGGTTTTGTCGATATTCTTACCCATCTGTCCGCCCATTGCATCAAGCTCCCTGACAAGATGACCCTTGGAGCTTCCGCCGATGTTCGGGTTACATGGCATAAGCGCGATACTGTTTACGCTGACCGTAAAAACTATCGTTTTCTTACCAAGTCTTGCACAGGCAAGAGCGGCTTCGCATCCGGCGTGTCCTGCGCCGATCACTGCAATTTCATAATCGGTAATAACCATATTGTCTTTCACTTTCCCATACAGAACTCTTCAAATATCTTATCAGCAAGAGCATCATCGGTAGATTCTCCGATGATCTTTCCCAGCTCGTCATATGCATCCATGAGATCCACTGTAAAAAAATCTTCACTCATGTGATTGTCGACGGCTTCCTTAACAAGCCCAAGACTTTCCCTTGCTTTGATAAAAGAGTTCAGCTGTCTTATATTTGTCAGATAAATTTGATCATTGTCAGATAATTTATCATCATAAAACATTTCCTTGATCTTAAGTTTCAGCATATCCATACCTTCGTTGTTTTTTGCCGATATGCTAATCAGATCATGATCAGATATCTTCCTGATATCTTCTATCTTTGTTTCAAGATCGTTTTTATTAAGCAGGATCAGAGCCTTTCTGTCTTTGATAAAATCCAGGATCTTTCTGTCATATTCATTCATATCCTCCGAACTGTCCAAAACAAGCAATATCAGGTCGGCCCTGTTAAGATTTTCCCACGTTCTTTCTATACCGATCTTTTCCGCTTCATTTTCGGAATTTCTTATACCCGCTGTATCGATGAGATTCAGAACGATCCCGTCAAAAGAGATCTTTTCTTCTATCACATCTCTTGTGGTCCCTTCTTCTTTGGTAACGATCGCACGATCATAACCAAGGAGCATGTTAAGGAGCGAAGACTTTCCGACATTGGGCTTTCCGGCGATTATCACTTTTATCCCTTCTTTAAGATACATTGCATCCTTTGAAGATCGTATAAGTCTGTCGGCCTTTTCCGTCATTGAACCAATCTTTAATGCAAGACTTTGGCTGTAGCCTTCAAGACTGTAGTGTTCGGGATCGTCTAAGGCAGCTTCGATAAAAGCACATTCATGTAAAAGCTCCTCCCTCAGGGAAACTATCATTTCTTTAACGCTTCCCTTAAGCTGGTTCAGTGAATTACTCCTTGAAAATTCATTTTCGGAAGCGATCATATCCATCACGGCTTCACTTTGTGTAAGATCGATCCTTCCGTTGATGAAAGCTCTCTTCGTAAATTCTCCGGGTTCGGCAAGTCTTGCGCCGTTTTTTATCAAAACCTCCAAAACCATTTTAAGGATATACATCCCGCCGTGACAGTTTATTTCAACACAGTCTTCGGCAGTATAGCTTTTCGGTGCTCTGAAAACTGAAACCAGAACCTCATCGATGCATTTATCCTCATCAAAAACAAACCCGTAGCTTATGGTATGCGAGGGTTTATCTATAAGATCTGTTTTTTTTCCGCCTTTGGATCTTATTATCTTATCTGCTATCAAAATGCTGTCTTTTCCGCTGATCCTTATTATGCCTATACCGGAATTTCCTGTCGGCGTGGCAATGGCGGCTATCGTATCTGTTTTATCCATAACATGAACAATACAAAATAATAAAAATGATTTCAATAGAAAAAAGGTATTTTTGCAGGATCCGTTAATCTCGGACTCTGCAAAAATACCTTTAAAAAAAGATCACTGATTATCTTTTAAGAGTTATTACCACTCTTCTGAAAGGCTCTTCTCCTTCCGAATGGGTAGTAACATATTTGTCGTTCTGCAAAGCGGAATGGATTATCCTTCTTTCGTAAGGATTCATGGGTTCAAGAGAAACGGGCCTTCTTGTACGCTTAACCTTATAGGAAAGGTTTTTGGCAAGATTCTCAAGAGTATCCTTTCTTCTCTTTCTGTAGTTTTCGGTATCAACCTTTACTCTGATATAATCTGCGCTTTCCTTATTGATCACTAATGAAAGCAGATACTGAAGACTGTCAAGCGTCTGTCCTCTTTTTCCGATCAAAACTCCCATATCCGGTCCTTCAAGATCAACGTCGACAGATCCTTCTTCTTTGTTGAACTTTGTGGAGATCTTAACATCCATGTCCATGGCCTTGAAGACGTCGCTTAAGAAATTTCTGATATCCTTATCAACCTTTTCTTCCGAAAACTCTGCAGGCTTTTTTTCTTCAACTGCTTTTTTTT
>JAIKZO010000107.1 GCA_024682115.1 Lachnospiraceae bacterium | reverse complement strand
GAGCATGACGATCTATGCGGGCATATATCTGGTTTATTCTGTCCTTGATTTCAAAAGGCATTTCACATATGAGATAGACGAATTCATGCATTGGGGCAAGATGGTCAGGATAATGGACCACCTTGACAGGTTCTATTGCGTACCTGAGTCAAATCTGCTCGCACACAAGGATTATCCGCCGCTCATCTCGGTTATTGAGTTGTTATTCGGCAAAGCTTCGGGCGGTGTTTCAGAAGGGTCGGTCTCTTTCGGAATACATCTTTTGAGCGGCCTTTTGATATGTGCTTCTTTCTGCCTTTTTGCCGGAGAAAAGGAAAGCAGGGGTGGTAAGATAAGAATCCTTTCGGGGTTATTGAAGGGAACGGCCATGGGCGTATCATCCATGGTCCTTATGAGGATGTTTGACAGCTACGACATCTTCAATACGATCTATACGGACCTTTACATAGCGGCTGCGGCGATCTATCTTTTTGCTTTTATCCTCTGTCTTGGCGAAGAAGAGGGTAAAACAGAAACCGGTGCCGTGATTCTCATTTCTTCCGCGATCTTATTGTCAAAGCAGATCGGGATCTTTTTTGCGGGACTTTCTTTCGTCTTATATTTCCTTGTTACAAAAAAGAAGATAAGGACGGTCTTTTGTGTTCTGATCCCGGCGTTCAGTTTTCTGACGTGGAAGATATACATTAAGATACTGGGCCTCAGCGGCCAGTTCGAACTGGGAAGGATCAGCATCAAGACGCTTTTTAAGGAACTTATGAGCTTTGAAAGTACAAGGAGCATCGTTACGAGAGAATTCCTTAAGAGCCTTTTTGATGTCCAGCTAAGCTGGGGTATCGTGCCGCTAACCTTTTTCGGCGCGTTCATCGTGTGCATCGCGGCTCTGATTTTCCTGTACAGGTACGGAAAAGACGGATTCGGCACTTACAGGATTAATATAACTTCGGTGATGGTGCTGGCGGGAGCCATAGGTTATATTGGAACGCTCTATGTCCTTTACATGTTCTGCTTTGAGGAATACGAAATGCGTATCCTTGCCAGCTTTAACCGTTATATGAGCACATACTGGCTGTTTGCGATAGGACTTATAGCGATCATGCTGTTAAGCCTCAGGAAAGAGATCACGCTCTCTGCATGGTTCATCCTTCTTGCTGTCCTGGTATGCGTGTGCGGCCCGATGAACCTTTCATGCCTTAAACCTCAGGTGCTGAGGGGAGAGCTCATGAAAGAATACAGGGAATTTGCGGAGCAGGTGATCGGCATGGCGGAGCCCGGCGACAGGATCTTTGTGATAACACCGAACAGATTCCTTGATAACATGTATCTTCAATACTATCTTGATGACATCGATCTTATAGACGGGGAGTATGACTATATGGCCGAGATATCCGCGGGCGATCCCGGATGGGAAGCGATCGAGAACGATATCGTGCAGAGCAGTTATGTCCTTGTCATGGATCCGACGGATGCAATGAAGGAAGAGTTTGCCGATAAGACGGATGGAGATCTTAAAGACGGTTGTATATATAAAGTCGAAACCGACGGAAGATCATTCATGCTGCATCCGGTGGCAAATTATTAGAAATCCCGTAAATACGCGGAATTCCATCAAATACGCTCTACTCATGAGTGCAAAATAATAACAAAAATAAATTTTTAGATAAAAAGGCAAATAAAATCTATTTTTTTGATAATTTAAAGCATTTTTCCTTGCAAGTGGCAAAATAAATGAGTTATTATAGATAATAAGTAGTATCACTCTATGTAAAAAAGGAGAAGTGAGATATGAGTAAAGAAAAGAAATCAGGATTATCATTGAAAATAATGCTTATATTGTTTGCAATGATTCCGCTTGTTTTCACGGCATTGGTTCTTGCAATATTAACAACCTCCAGTGCAAGGTCATCTCTTGAGACCGAAGTTAAGACAGCCCTTCAGGTTGCCAGCTATGACTTAAGAGAGTATTACCAGTACGACATCCAGAACCAGATCAATATTGAAGAAGACGGCTGGGTAGAATACGAACCCACCTATCTCGATCACTTAAAGAGTGCGGGAGTAGATCTTACATTATTTAAGGGCGACACGAGATTCTGTACTTCCATTATAGGCGGCGATGGTAAGCGTATCGAAGGTACGAAGGCTTCCGACGGAGTTATATCAAAGGTTATATCAGGCGGCCAGGAATACTATTCGGATGATGTTAAGATCAACAACATCGATTACTACGTTTACTACACACCCATCAAGGACGGCAGCGGTAAAGTCGTTGGTATGGCTTTTGCAGGTAAGACATGCGAATCCGTTAACAAGGCGGTTTCAAAGCTTGTACAGAGCACGATCGTATTTGCTGTAGTAGCGGTTATAATTTTCGCAGTACTTGCATTCTGGCTCGCTAACCTTGTTGCCAATCCCATCAAGGAGATCTCTGAGAACATTCATGATGTTGCAGGCGGTGACCTTAACATCAGTGTTGACGCAAAGTCAAATATCACAGAGACGGTAGCGCTTATCGAGTCAACAAAGACTCTGCAGGCAAACCTTTCAAAGATCATTCTCAATACGAAGAACATCGCAGGTTCCCTCAATTCTTCAGTTGCCGGTGTTGCTCAGATGGCAGGCAACAGCTCAGAGGGTGCCAATCAGATATCTTCTGCTATGGATGACCTGGCTCAGGGAGCTACTTCAATGGCTCAGAGCGTACAGGATATCAACGAGCAGATCATCGACATGGGTGTTTCGATCGAGAGTATCGCAGAAAATGCTCAGGATCTTATCACTTCATCCAACAACATCAAGGCAGCCAACAAGGATGCCAGCGATTATATAGACAGAGTTTCCGATTCTTCCGTACAGAGCGTAAGCGCAGTACACGACATCACGGAGCAGATCAAGGAAACAAACGAAGCGGTTGCGGATATCGAAGCTGCGGTAGAAATGATCAGTTCGATCGCATCTCAGACCAACCTCCTCGCACTCAATGCTTCGATCGAAGCTGCAAGAGCCGGAGAGGCAGGACGCGGATTCGCGGTTGTTGCTACAGAGATCGGTTCCCTTTCAGATCAGTCAGATGCTTCTGCTAAGGAGATCAAGAAAATCGTTGATAAGATCGTTGAACAGTCTGAGAAGTCGGTTGCACTTTCTTCAGAGGTTGCAGAGATCATCACGAAGCAGCAGGAATACATCGAAGAGACTCAGAACAAGTTCAATGTTCTCAACGACGAGATCGGTGCTTCGATCGGCGGTATCAATTCTATCTCAGAGAAGATCAATTCTCTCGAGCAGGCTAAGAGCACTATCATCGGTTCCGTACAGGATCTTAGTGCTATATCCGAAGAGTCGGCTGCATCTAACCAGCAGGTTAGCGCAAGCGTAAGCAACATCGCTTCTTCGGTAACCGATATCGATTCTTCTTCACAGAGCATCAAGTCTATGGCTGATGAGCTGAACGAATCGGTAAGCTACTTCAGATAAGAAGCAACGAAACAAAAGTAACAGACTTTATAAGGGCCGGTACGATCTGTACCGGCCCTATAACGTGATAAAGGTGCGCGCTTCACGCGCGGAAACGGCTAAGAGGTAAGGATATGAGATCGGTCGTAGCTAACATCATACTGATAATAATACTGGCCGTGATCGTATTATTATGCATAAGGAGCATCATGGCTTCGATAAGGGCACGATCATCCGGAAAGTGCTGCTCCGGGAGCTGCTCAGGATGCGCTTTTTCGGCGGGATGTTCTGACAGACAGGATACGGACGATAAGGATACCGACTGAGGAAATATGGATACATTCATACAATTAAACGAACTGGAAAGATACGGAGGGGTCACCGCGTTGTACAGCACACGCGAAGCATGCAGATGGCCTTCTTTTGAAGATAAACCGCTCGGAGATATTGCTGAAGCGGACTATGTAAGGGCGGCAACCGAATTCGGAGTTTGCACCGACGATCTTATTAGGATACCGCAGGTCCACTCCGCAAAGGTAAGAAGGATCCGGAAAGAAAATGCCGGTGAAGGGATAATGCGTCCCGTATCGGTGACGGGATACGACGGTATGGTCACAGATGAAAAAGGGATCGTACTCTGTACTGTGGAGGCGGACTGCGTCCCGGTATACCTATATGATCCCGTAAAAAAAGTCATAGGCATGGTCCACAGCGGATGGAAGGGGACTGCCGGCCGGATCTCGGCCGATGCGATAAGGATGATGAGAGAGGATCTCGGCTGTTCCTCTTCGGATATCGTTGCGGTCATCGGACCCTGCATATGTGAAAAATGCTATGAAGTAGGCGGGGAACTCAAGGATGGATTTCTGAAGGAGTTTTCTCCCTCCGAGGTTGACGGTTTCTTTATGCCAAAGGAAAACGGCAAATATCTTCTAGATCTTAAAAGCGCGATAAAGCTTACTCTTATAAAGTGCGGGATCAGGGAAGAAAACATTTCTGACACGAATGTCTGCACTTTCGAAAGCGAAGATATATGTTCATGGAGGCGTGATGCCGATAAAGCGGCAAGAATGCTGACCGCGATCATGCTCGTATGATACGGAACCATTCATTTCCGATGTTTCCCAAATGCCCAAAATCGTGTATACTATTGTAGGATAATTCTGTCCAATTTCATAAACCGGGAGATAAACAAATGGCAGAGGATACAAACTTTATCTATAACTTTATCAGGGACGATATCGCTGAAGGAGGACAGTATGAGGGACAGACCGTACATACGCGTTTTCCGCCCGAGCCCAACGGTTATCTTCATATAGGTCACTGCAAGGCATTGTGCATAGATTTCGGTATGGCCGAAAAGTTCGGCGGTATATGCAATCTTCGAATGGATGATACCAATCCGGCTAAGGAAGATACCGAATACGTTGATGCGATCAAGCAGGACATTCATTGGCTCGGCTTTGACTGGGGCGACAGGTTCTTTTACGGTTCCGATTATTTTGAAAAAGATTACGAATATGCTGTAGAGCTCATAAAAAAAGGGCTTGCCTATGTCTGCGAACTCACACCCGAGGAGTTTAAGGAAAACAGGGGCGATACCACACACGGTGCAAAGTCTCCCTACAGGGACAGACCGATCGAAGAAAATCTCGAACTCTTTGAAAAGATGAAGAACGGCGAGATCGAGGAAGGCAAGATGACATTAAGAGCCAAGATCGATCTTGACAGCGGGAACTTCAACATGAGAGATCCCGTTATCTACCGTATCAGATATATAAACCATCATCGTCAGGGAACCAAATGGTGCATCTTCCCGATGTATGATTTCGCACATCCTATCCAGGATGCTCTTGAAGGGATCACACATTCCCTTTGTTCGCTTGAATACGAAGATCACAGACCTTTATATGACTGGGTTGTAAACAATGTAACGATCCCTTATCACAAACCCCGTCAGATAGAGTTTGCAAGGCTCGGTATAGATCATACCGTGATGAGCAAGAGAAAATTAAGACAGCTTGTAGAGGAAAACTATGTATCAGGCTGGGATGATCCCAGAATGCCTACTCTGTGCGGCCTCAGGAGAAGAGGATACACCGCGGAAGCAATACGCAATTTCTGCGATGTCATCGGTGTTTCGAAGGTTAATTCGGTTATCGAATTTGCCGAGCTCGAAAGATGCTTAAGGGACGATCTCAACCTTAAGGCAGAGCGTACGATGGCTGTGGTAAATCCCGTTAAGCTTACGGTCACCAACTATCCCGAGGGCCAGTCGGAGACGTTTACGGTAGAGAATAACCCTACGGTTCCCGAGCAGGGTACCCATGAGATAGTGTTCAGCAGAAATCTTTATATGGATGCGGAGGATTTCCTTGAGGAGCCCATCCCCAAATACAAGAGGATGTATCCCGGTAACGAAGTAAGACTCAAGGGGGCTTATCTCGTGACTTGTACCGGATGTAAAAAAGATGAGAACGGAAATGTCATAGAAGTTCTCTGCGAATACGATCCTCTTTCAAAGGGCGGAGATCCTGCTGACGGACGTAAGGTCAAGGGTGCAACCCTTCACTGGATCGATGCCGGCGATTGTGTTGATGCCGAAGTAAGGATCTATGACAACCTCTTTAACGACGAGCAGCCTGACGGTCCGGATAAGAATTTCCTCGAATGCTTAAATCCCGAAAGCCTTAAGGTGATAAAGGGTGCAAAGGTAGATAAAAGGATGGTCGAAGTGGCAAAAGACTTCGAAAGCCGTGAGAATAAAACGGGCATTAACGCTCCGACGTTCCAGTTCATGAGAGTCGGATTTTTCTGCATGGACAATAAGGACTCGTCGCCCGAGCATCTGGTGTTCAACAGGAGTGTTTCGCTAAAGGACGGATTTAAGAAAAACTGATCGGTTGCAGGGGAAGAAAAGATGAAGTATATCGTTCTTTATAATCCGCTGGCGGGGGAAGGCCACGGAAAAGAAAGAAGTGAAAAACTCAAAGAGATACTTAACGGTGATCTGCTCGTCTTCAGGGACATGACGCAGGTATACCGTGATTATGATACGGTCATAGGGGATAATCCCGAGATCTCACTTATCATCTGTGGCGGAGACGGTACTCTTCACAGGTTCATAAACGATACAAGAGATCTCAGGATCGAAAACGATATATACTATTTTCCGATAGGAAACGGTAATGACTTTGCCACCGATATCGGAATGAAGTTCATGGATAAGCCCAAGATCATAAACCAGTATCTTAAGAATCTTCCGAGGGCCATAGTCAACGGGAACGAGTATCTGTTCCTGAACAACGTCGGATTCGGACTGGACGGTTATTGTACGCGCGTTGCGGATGAGATGATCGCCCAGAAGGTCATAGGGATCAACTATTCAAAGATCGCCGTCATGGGATTTTTGAAGCATTTTAAACCGAGAAACGCAAGACTCTGGATCAACGGCAAGGAGATCACATTTAAAAAAGTATGGCTGCTTTCAACGATGAACGGAAGGTTTTACGGAGGTGGCATGATGAGTGCGCCTTTCCAGAACAGGTTGAATCCCCAGCATACGGTTTCGGCGCTTTGCTGCCACGGGTGGGGCAGGATAAGGATACTCTGCATCTTCCCGTCCATCTTTAAGGGCAGGCATCTAAAGCATACTTCCCTTTTCAGGCTTTTTGAAGGAAATGATATCACGGTTGAATTTGATACTCCGTGTGAACTTCAGATCGACGGTGAAACATTCATTGACGTAAGGAAATATACCGTGGCTTCTGCCATGGCGGAGCCCGCTTACAGACGATAAATAAATGGCTAAGCTTTCGTATAAAGAAATAAAAGCTATCCTGCTGATCCACAGCAAGGCAGATTATTCGCAAAAGAAAAAGATAAAGACACTTCTCGGCATCGTTGACGGAAAAAAGATGCTTTATTCTCCCGTCGGATTGCAGTACAGGAGTGCACTTGAAAAGATCGCCGAGGGCGAGATGCCGCAGACGTGCTGCTTTTGCCACGGACCCGTAACAGGCGGAAAAGGCGTTATCTGTGAAGACTGTGTGAGCAAACTTACCGCAGTCGTGGTAAAGGCTACCCGCGAGAACGAAGAGCGGATCCGCCGGGAACGCGAAGAGGCCAAGGCCGGAGAAGAGCTCGAGGCGACTGAGGAGTCCAAGGCCGGAGAAGAGCTCGAGGCGGCTGAGGAGTCCAAGGCAGCGGAAGAGTCTGTTGAGGCTGTAGAGCCGGAAGAGACAGAGAAACCGGCAGAGCCCGCAGCGGCCGAAGAACCTTATGAGGCTGAAACTCCGGAAGAGGGTGTCGTCGAGCCGGTAGAGCAGGCAGAACCCGAAGAGGTCATCGAGGAGCCGGAAGAGATCTCGGTTTCAGCTTACGATCCCCAGGCTGAAAGGTTCAGGAACGGAAGATTCTATTTTGTACTTTTTGTTTTACTGCTTTTGATAGGCGGTACCGTATTTACGGTCGTAAGGTTCAGGAATTACAATGCCGCGAAACTGGCGGCTGCTGAAAGAGCATCGAACGCTACGGAGATATATCCTTTTGTCGGGGGAGACTATGAAGACATTTCAAGGATACTCGGAAAGTCTCAGGCCGTAGTCGATGAGAACGTAAGATTTTTTGATAAATCGTGCATGACGGTCATGTACAATGTGGGCTCCGGAAAGGTGACCTATGTTGATCAGAACGGTGTAGGACCGCTTAAGACAACACTGTTCGGTGTCTGTGTCGGCATGACAAAGGACGAAGTAAAATTTGCCCTGGAACAGTTCGGCTTAAAGAAGCCGGTCTCAAATGCCGATAATACTATTAAGTATGAATATTCAAAGGGCCTTGATCATACACTTTTGCTCGGGGTTTCCTATGTGAATGATAAAGTGGAATTTGTTAGCCTTCAGGTTAAGAGCGGGAATTGATGAATAATCCGATATCGGTGAAAATCAAATACTTTTCTTCAGTTGTTCTTTCCGTGATGACTGCGGTTTATTTCAGTGCGGTCAAAACGCTGTCAGATACGATCATTTCAACCCAGACGGAGATAGAGCCCGCGCAGGAAGTAAGAAGAGGCGCGGATACGGCATTTGCCAGGACCTATTATGCTGAGTTCATCCTCGGCTTTATCCTGGTGTGTGTGCTCGCCATATTGATATTCAAGGTCTTATCGGATGCCAAGGAAAAGGAAAGAGAGGCTGAACGCCTTGAAAAGATCGTATCCGAAAGAACGCAGCTCCTTCAGGAAAAGAACAGACAGCTTTCCAGGATGAACGAAGACATCATAGAATTCATGGGTAATATCGTCGAGGCACGTGATGTGGAAAGCGGTGAGCATATCAAAAGAGTCAAGGGATTCACTTACATCCTGGCCGGTCAGGTCATGCGTGACTGTCCGAAATACAGACTTACTCCCGATAAGATAAGATTGATAGCTTCGGCATCGGTTCTTCATGATGTCGGAAAGATTATGATACCGGATTCCATCCTTTTAAAGCCCGGAAAGCTGACACAGGAAGAGTTCGAGATAATGAAGACCCACAGCATCAGAGGATGCGAGATCCTTTTATCGGCACCCGCCGACTGGGGGCTTGAATATCTGCGCATTAGTACCGAGATAGTAAGATGGCACCATGAAAAGTATGACGGGAAAGGTTATCCGGACGGGCTTGCCGGGGATGATATCCCCATCAGTGCCCAGATCGTTTCCGTTGCCGACTGCTATGATGCGCTCATTAACAAGAGATGTTACAAGGATGCTTTCGGATTTGACAAAGCTCATGAGATGATATCAAACGGAGAGTGCGGAGCTTTTTCTCCGGAGCTTATGAAGTGTTTTGCCAAGGTAAAGGATGATTTCGAGAGTTTTGCGAAGGATCCGAACAAGTCGCTTGACGATCTTTCTCAAAAGACCGTGATAAACCACACGAAACTCGGCGGTAAGCAGCTTCTTCTTATAGAGGATGACGAACTGACCAGAGAGATGACTGCGGGGATAATAGAAGACTGCGGTGCGAATGTCACACGCTGCGAGAACATAATCAAGGCGCTTGATATCCTGAATCTTCAGGAATTCCAGGAGTTTGATGCGATCATTCTCGAGATGGTGATGCCCGATATAGAGTATCCCATGGCTATAGGGATGATCAGGGAATCGGGTGTTCCCGGAGCGGATACGATCCCGATCTTCCTGCTTTCTCCTTTCAGCAGTGAAAAAGATATGAACCGCGCCCTTGAAGCGGGCGCAAGTGCATATCTTCTTAAACCGCTCACTATTTCGGCTCTTTCAAAAGCCGTTGAACAATATACTTAAGATTTCTTTTGCCTGTCGCTTATGATAAGGCTCCTTAATGCTTCAACCGCTACTTTTATAGCGCTTTCGGTATCATGGACCTGCTTGTTCGGCAGACCTTTTTTTGCCCTTTCCTGATTAGCGACCACAAGGAAGCATGAACCGACTCTGACTCTTAAAAATGAACCTGCGATAAACAAAGCAGCCGATTCCATCTCGGAAGCAAGACATCCCATCTTAAGCCATGCATCCCATTTGTTCAGAAGTTCATAGCTGACGGGCATTTTTTCGGGTACATGCTGTCCGAAGAACGA
Source organism: Lachnospiraceae bacterium (assembly GCA_024682115.1). Classification (GTDB taxonomy): domain Bacteria; phylum Bacillota; class Clostridia; order Lachnospirales; family Lachnospiraceae; genus JAILLW01. The sequence continues at coordinate 18,394 of JAIKZO010000107.1, read as the reverse complement.
ATCCTTACACTGAACCACTCCGACGTGATGTGGGATCCCGAGTTTTCCGGCGCTTGCAACAAGTGCATTGGTCACGTTAAAGTCGGGGACCGCCGGATATTCTATCGGGGCAAATTCCCTGGTCGTTCCTTCCATACGTATCGCACCCGTAGCGATGACAACGTCTCCGCCCATTACTTCTTCCTGCATTCCGCCGCAGGTCCCGATCCTTATGAAAGTATGCGCTCCGTTGGCTGTAAGCTCCGTAATTGCTATCGATGCCGAAGGGCCGCCTATCCCGGTCGAAGTAACGCTTACTTTTTCCCCTTCCAAATAGCCTGTGTAAGTAACATATTCCCTCACGTCAGCGACAAACTTTGCATCATCAAAATGCTCGGCTATAAGCTTGCATCTTTTGGGATCTCCGGGCATAATCACATATTTTCCGATATCGTCCGGGCCGACGCCTGTATGATACTGTTTTCCGGAGCCTTCCGTATAATCTACCATTGGTAACCCTCCTTTTTTATCATTAATTACCCTTATATCATAACACATTTCTACTTTTCCCGAAGAGCCTTTATTGGTATAATTATTTTTGTGAAACAAAGGATAAACTTCGGGGATTTTGCCCGTAAGAAAGAAAGGAGATCCTTGTAATGCACCCTGTTCAATCTAAAGAAGCACGTATCAACAAAACAGCTATGATACTTTTTACGGTACTCACATCGATCATCAGTGTTGCCTATATCATTCAGCTGGTAAAAGGGGAAGCGAGTCTTAGCAAGTTTTTATTCGTAGAGATATTTGATCTCGGCCCCATGATCATAGGATGGGTATTATATAAGATCAATCCCGAGACACCTCTGATAAAGCATGTTATCGCGATAGGATACGGAATCTTTTATGCGATCGTTTGTATCATTACAACGAATACCATCCTCGTGTTCGTTTATGCCATACCGGCGGTGCTCCTTACATCAATGTTCAACGATATGAAGATAACCGTTGCGACAGGTGTGGGTGTGTCGGTGATAGCCATCATACATGCGATCAGATTTGCCTCTTTAAAGGAATGGCAGGACGGGGCAGTTGCGGATCTTGAAATAGAAGTTCTTATAATGATCCTGGTATCGGTATTCTCGGGTGTTGTAAACAAAGTCCTTTTTGACATGAACAACGAACAGATAAGCGAGATAAACGAAACGGGTGAAAAGAATGAAAAGATGCTCGGTAAGGTCATGGAAGTTTCCGGAAGCCTTGTGGAAGACGTGGAAAGAGTTTCGGAAATGATGGAACGTCTTGCGGAATCCGGACAGGAAACGCTTACCGCGATGATCGAGGTTCAGTCAGGAACGACGGATTCGGCCGAATCGGTTCAGAATCAGCTTGTTAAGACCGAGGAGATACAGAATCAGATAGATAATGTTTCTAATACCTCCGTAGATATCACTAAGAACATGAATGATGCCGTAGAGGCCATACATGAAGGCCGCGATAACATCAAGAAGCTCATAGAACAGTCAAAGATCTCGGAAGAAGCAGGAAACAGTGTTATTACAGAGGTTGAAGGCCTTAAGACCTCAACTGAGCAGATGGAGACCATAGTTTCTCTCATCCAGAGCGTAGCTTCACAGACGAGTCTTCTTGCTTTAAATGCCAGCATAGAAGCCGCAAGAGCAGGTGAGGCGGGAAGAGGATTTGCCGTAGTTGCATCCGAGATCTCAAATCTCGCAGGTCAGACTCAGCAGGCGACAGAGAACATCAACGGACTTATCGCAGGTATCTCAAAGGAGATAGGAGAAGTCGTTAACGCGATAAATTCTCTCGTTGAGAGCAACCGGGTTCAGAATGAGTCCGCAAATATCACATCAGACAGCTTTACCGCTATAGTTGAGAGCACCAGAAGGATAAGGACCAATTCACAGGATCTTGCACAGATAGTAGGAAAGCTTTCGGATGCCAATAAAGAGATCGTCGACAGCATTCAGACGATATCGGCTATCACCGAAGAGGTTACCGCCCATTCGACCACGACATGTTCTTCGACCGAGGCCAACCAGCGTACCATCGAAGAAGCTCAGGGCGTTGTCAATAACATGATAAAGGCGGCAGAACAGTTAAAGAGCCTTGAAAGGCAGGCTAAATAAAGACCGTGAGCCATACATACAACAGGACGGATATCATCATCCTGGAAGGTGATATATCGATATATGATGACGAAGCACTTATGATGGATCATCTTGCCGGTATTTCGCCTGAGCGAAAGCTCAGGGCGGACAGGAAAAAAGCTCCCGATGCCGGGAAACTCTCCGTACTTGCCTCACATCTTATCGATGAAGGACTTAAGTCGTTCGGCCTTCGCGAAAAGGACATGGAATACGGTTATACGGATAAGGGAAAGCCGTATTTTACGAACATAGCCGATATAGTCTTTAATCTTTCTCATTCCGGCAGCAGGGTACTGCTTTGCATGGCGGATAAAAAAAGCTCCGGGATAGCGGATATAGGCTGCGATATAGAAAAGATAAGGCCTTTTGAAAGATATACCGAAAGGATACCCGAAAGGTTCTTCCATCCCGAAGAGGAAAGATATATCCGGTCCTTTGACCCGGACAGAAGATCTATCGTTTTTACCGGGATCTGGACGTTGAAGGAAAGCTATGTGAAAGCGCTCGGAACCGGCATTTCAGAAGGGTTTGATGCTTTTTCGGTACTGCCTTGTGACGAAGGTGTCAGTTTTTTTAAAGAAAAAATGACAGATAGTGATAAAAAGTGTCATTTCGATATTTTGGATGCACCGGAAGGCTATTGTGAGAGCCTCTGTGTCATTTATGAATAGAAAGGAAGGGTTATCATGAAATCATTTATCAAGGAGTTCAAGGAATTTATTTCAAAGGGAAGCGTAATGGATATGGCAGTAGGTATCATAATCGGCGGTGCCTTTACTGCGATAGTGACTTCTCTGGTCAACGATGTTATAATGCCGCTTCTTTCACTTTTGACCGGCGGTTTTGATTTTTCTTCGCTTTCGATCCCTCTCGGAGAGGGAGAGGAGGCAGCAGCTTTGAATTACGGAGCTTTCATAGCCGCGATCATCAACTTCCTTCTTATCGCTCTTGTCATATTCATCATCATCAAGGCGATCAATAAGTTCAGAAAGACCAAGGAAGAAGAAGTAACTACCAAGGTTTGCCCTTTCTGCAAATCCGAGATAAGTATCGAAGCGACCAAGTGTCCTCATTGTACTTCAGATCTTGATGCATAATAACAGCGAAAAAAACAATAGTGCGCATTCCCGTAGAAGGATTGCCGGCCTGATCATCCCGACCGCGATATTCGCTTTGGCGATATTGACAGTCGGGGTGTTACTTTACAGGATTTATCTTGTTCGGCAGGGACAGGAAGGCGATGAAAAAAGCTTTGACCGATACTATGTGATGATCACGGATGACCTTAAATCATCATTCTGGCAATCGGTCTATTCGGGTGCGCAGTCGACCGCCCTTGATAAGAACGTTTTCGTTGAACTGCTCGGTTCAAATCTCTCCTATGATTACACACCCGAAGAACTGATGGAGATAGCGATATCTTCGCATGTTGACGGTATCATGGTTTACGGGGGAGAGACGGAACGGATGAAGGAGCTTATCGATGAGGCTTCGCAAAAAGGGATTCCCGTGGTCACGATGTATTCGGATAACCCCAATTCGCAAAGATGCTCTTTTGTCGGCGTCAGCGGATATAATATGGGGCGTGAGTACGGAAGGCAGGTAACAGACGTACTCAGGGAAAAGAAACGTCTTTCCTATAACGGTGCTACGTCGAACGGAGAAGAAGAACCGCCGATCGGGATCACGATGCTCGTTGATAAGAATATGTCTTCTTCCGATCAGAATGTCATCATGTCGGGTCTTAAGGATTCACTTTCGGGGGAAGAGAACGGGACGGGATACGATATCCGTACCATGGCGGTCGATAACAGCAATCCGTTTTCGGTGGAAGAATCCATAAGAGATGTTTTTATGGAAGAGAACATCCCCGATATCCTGATCTGTCTTAACGAGCTTGATACCACCTGTGCTTATCAGGCAGCCATAGATTATAACATGGTCGGAAGCGTCTATATTCTGGGATATTACGACTCCGACAAGATACTAAATGCCATCAGCCGAAACGTAGTCTTTTCTTCTGTGGCGATAGATACGAATGAACTCGGAAGCTTCTGCGTGGAAGCCCTGGAGGAATACAACGAGTCCGGGAATACGAGCCAGTATTTTACCGCCGATATCACGCTGATAGACAGGAATAACGTATCGCAGTTCATGACGAAGGAGGAGCCGGCCGATGTTGAGTAAGCTCAGAAGTCTCCCTCTTTCATATAAGATAAGCGGTATCTATATCCTTGCGAACCTGTTCATCTTCATCGTGGACATACTGCTCCTGTGGGGAATAAACAGCATGTCGGTCGACATGGAGATGACCTATCAGGACAACAGGCACCTTAACGAACTGCTTCTTTCGCTCGATTCGGTCCAGGATGCCATGACGGGATACCTTAATGCGAAGACTACCGATTCACTGTCCGATTATTATATAAGCGAGCAGCATTATTCCGAACTGGTAAACGAGCTCGGAACGGAGATCACGGACAGGCCATACGGAAGGATGGAGCGGAACATTAAGAACATGTCCGCCGATTACCTTGATGATGTCTCAAAGACCATTGAGGCCAAACGAGGAAGAAATGTTGAAAAATACCGTGTCCACTATGAGGATGCGACCAGACTTTACGAATATATAAAGACCTATATCCGAAGCCTTAACAGTGAGCAGTTCGTAACAAACTCACAGATGTATACATCACTTGCCAGAAGCTTCAGGATATTCGAGTTTTTTGCGATAATCATAATGTTTGCCGTTCTTGTGGGAAGTGCACTCATAATCATAAGGATCACGGGAGCACTCATAGATCCCCTGAAGCAGCTTTCCGAAAGCGCCGATGAGGTCGCTAACGGGAACCTCGATGCGACGCTTCCGAAGAGTACTTATGATGACGAGATCGGAAAGCTGACCTCCGCTTTCGGAAAGATGATGGTCAGCATTAAAGAGTACATCGAGCGTATCCGAATGAGTATGGAAAAAGAGCGCATCATGCAGGAAAAAGAACTCATGATGGAGACTCACCTTAAGGATGCACAGCTTAAATACCTTCAGGCACAGATCAATCCGCATTTCCTTTTTAATACGCTCAATGCGGGTGCCCAGCTCGCGATGATGGAGGGAGCGGACAGGACATACGAATATGTCCAGACCGTTGCGGACTTTTTCCGCTATAATGTTAAAAAGCAGGACGAGATGGTCAACCTTGAAGAAGAGGTCGAACTCGTTGATAATTATATAAGGATCCTGAACGTGCGTTTTTCCGGCGATATCCATTATGAGAAACAGGTTGACGAAAGACTCCTTAAGGTTAGGATGCCCAGCATGATCCTCCAGCCCATCGTTGAGAACGCCGTAAACCACGGTATAAGGGAAATGGGAGACAAGGGGCATATCTTCCTGAGGGTTTATAGGGATCTCGACAGGATATGCGTTTCCGTGCGCGATAACGGCAAGGGAATGAGCAGTGAGGATATCGATAAGGTCGTCGGCGGAAAATGGAAATACGAAGAGCAGGTCGGCGATTCGAACGGAATTGGAATGGATAACGTTATCGCCAGATTAAGGCTTTATTGCGAACGCGATGATGTCATAAATATCTACAGTGAAGGAGAAGATCTCGGAACGGAAGTCATCATATATCTTCCGCTCACGGATGAGGTGATAAAAAAGGATGTATAGGATCATGCTTGCGGATGACGAGGGTATCGTCATCGACTCGATGAAATTCATAATAGAAAAGGAATTCGGCGACGAATGCGAGGTCGAATTCGCTAAGACCGGACGCTCCGTGATCGAACTTGCCGAACGTTTCAGGCCCGATATTGCGATCATGGATATCCAGATGCCGGGTATAAACGGGATAGAGGCTATGAAGGAGATCAAGAGCTTTTCGGGTAATACGGTCTTCATCGTAATGAGCGCATACGATAAGTTCGATTACGCAAAAGAAGCGATAAAACTCGGAGTACTTGAGTATATAAACAAGCCGATGGAACGCACCAAGGTCGTTATGGTCATCAAAAAAGCCATGGAGATGATCGACCGCGACAGAAAGAAGAGGAGTGACGATCTTCTTATAAAGGAAAAGCTTGAGAGCGTCGAACCGATCATAGAAAACGGTCTCATTTACAACATTCTTTTCCAGGAGCACTTTGAAGAGGATATAGACAATTACAAGACGATCCTCGGAGTCGATGAGGATTACGGCTATATGATGAGCGTCGTCTGCGGTGATTCGCAGGTCGGAAACCACATGACGAACGCAGTCGGAAGCTCGGTCAAGATGTCAAATCATTATAATGAAGTAAGGGAAAGCCTCAAGGAATTCTTCCCCTGCAAGGTCGGATCGGTCATGGCTAATAAGATCGCGGTCCTTGTTCCTTATGAAAATTCAACGATGGATTACAATGCCAGGATCGAACTCATCGATAAGGGAAGAGAATTCATAAGATATATGCGCAAAAAGGTGGATATCAGCTTCCGCCTCGGTATCGGGGGAGTCAAACCCTTAAGGTCCATGGGCCAGTCTTATCAGGAGTCTTTAAACGCCCTTATCGCAACGACGGGCCAGGTGGCACATGTCGACGACCTTCCGATCGGATGCGATTATGAAAAGGATTATCCCGTTGAACTTGAAAAGAACCTCTTTGAAAGCGTTCAAAGAGGAGATTATAATGAGGCTGCACTTCATGCGGGAAGCTTTGCCGACTGGATGAACGAATTCGACGGAACGAACATCATGGCGATAAGGCTCAAGGTCCTGGAGTTTGCGCTGCGCGCGGAAAAACTCGCATATGAGAACGGCGGAATGACTTACAGGTTCGGGTCGAGGGATTCCTACCTTCCCGAGATAATGTCGATGAACACCATGGAAGAGCTTAAGGAATGGTTCCTCAACAAAGTCAAGATATCCTGCCAGAACATAAGCAGTAAACGCGACGAAAGATCAACGGATACGATAGAAAACGCCAAGAAATATATAAGCGAAAACTTTTCAAGCGATATCTCGCTTGACGATGTGTCAAGGATAGTAAATATCTCGCCTTATTATTTCAGTAAGCTGTTCAAGGAAGCTACGGGCGAGAACTTCATAGAATATCTTACGAACATAAGGATAGAAAAAGCCAAGGATCTTCTTCTCAATTCGGATATGTCGATGAAGGAGATATGTGCGATGTGCGGATATCAGGATCCGAATTATTTCAGCCGTACATTTAAGAAAAACGTCGGATTCACGCCGACCGAATTTAAAGAAAAGAATTGCTGATAAAATATAAGGAAAAGAACGATCATAATGAAGAGATTTTTAAGAACGATATTGATCATATCGGCCATGCTTTTAGGCCTTTGCGGATGCTCGGGAAAAGAGCCCCAGGCAAAAACGGACGATAAGGTCAAGGAAGTAAAACTGAAGATAGGAATGTGCTTTGATTCTTTCGTTATAGAAAGATGGCAGCGTGATAGGGACGTATTCGTCCAGGCCGCAAAGGAAATGGGTGCCGAGGTCAACGTTCAGAATGCCAACGGTGACGTAGAGGAACAGAAAAAGCAGATCGACTATTTTATAAAGAAGGATATGGATGTCATTGTCATAGTCTGCATAGATTCGGATGCTCTTTCGGATTCCGTTAAGGATGCCAAGGATGCGGGGATAAAGGTCATCGCATATGACAGACTCATTAACAACGCGGATATCGATCTTTATGTTTCGTTCGATAACGAGATGGTCGGAAGCCTGATGGGTCAGGCTCTTGTCGATAACGGCATTTCCGGAGGCAAGGTAGTGATGATCGGGGGATCCCCCACTGATAATAACGTTTCGCTCGTCAACAATGCTTTCATTAATATTATGGAAGAAAATGAGGTCGAGATCCTCGATACGACTTACTGCGACGGATGGAGAGCCGAGCTTGCTTCCGATTACGTTTACGCGAACAAGGATCTGATCGCCGAATGCGATGCCATAATGTGCGGTAACGATAACCTGGCAAGCCAGGTGGTGAGTGCACTTTCGGTTCAGAGACTGGCCGGAAAGATCATGGTAACCGGACAGGATGCCGATCTTGAGGCCTGCCAGAGGATAGTTGAAGGCACGCAGATCATGACCGTGTATAAACCCGTTGAAAAACTCGCGCGCCGTGCTGCGGAATGTGCGGTTGCCCTTGCCAAAGGCGAAGAGCTTTCGGGCAATGATATAGCGAATATCGATAACGGAAAAGAGGAGGTTCCCTACGTTAAGCTGGAGCCTGTCATGGTCACGAAGGAAAATATGGATGAAACTATCATAGGGAGTGGATTCCATATGAAGGATGAAGTGTACCTGAACGTGAAGTAGGTTAATGAGCGGTCCGAGGCTGAGGCTTTTCCACGCAGACGCGCTTTCGCTCAATCTTCCGGCGTAGCGGTGCATAAAGCGTCAGAGGACGCCGCTTAAGCACCGACGCCTCCACATGGTCTGCTTAGGAAAACCTCAGTCTCGGACCGCATATACATATGCTTTTGGCAAATCTGTACTGTCTATATATAGTGTATCTGGTACCTTCGTATCAAGATGTGGATAATCTTGTCATCGCTGATGCATTCTGTGACAAAAAAGTGCTAGCACATCAATTTTTTTTCAAAACCTAAAAACAAAAAAATACAGAACTTTGCAAACAACTACTATTTGACACGTGATATCATTCGATTTGTAGGGAGCCGTGATAGGCTCAAAAAAACCAAATTGAATAAATGGGAGGAAAGTACACATGAAAAAATTAGTAAGTGTATTACTCAGCGTTGCAATGGTAGCTGTATTGCTTACCGGATGCGGCGGCGCAGGCGGATCTGCCAGCGGAGCTAAGAAGGTCGGCGTTTCAATGCCTACCAAGGATCTTCAGAGATGGAACCAGGACGGTGCCAACATGGAGAAAGAACTCAAGGCAGCAGGATATGAAGTAGACCTTCAGTTCGCAGCTAACGATGTTCAGCAGCAGCTTTCTCAGGTTGAGAACATGATCTCTAACGGATGTGACGTTCTCGTTATCGCAGCTATCGAAGGTTCTTCACTCGGTGAAGCACTTGATATGGCTAAGAAGGCTAACATCCCTGTTATCGCTTATGACCGTCTTATCATGAACTCAGATGCAGTTTCTTACTATGCTACATTTGATAACTATAAGGTTGGTACAGTTCAGGGACAGTACGTAGTTGATACTCTTGATCTCGCTAATGCAGCAGGTCCTTTCAACATTGAGTTCACAGCAGGTGATCCCGGTGACAACAACGCAGGTTTCTTCTTCAACGGTGCATACGATGTTCTTAAGCCTTACATCGAGAGCGGAAAGCTCAACGTAGTATCAGGCCAGAAGACATTCGACGAAGTTGCTACACCTACCTGGGGAACAGACGTTGCACAGTCTAGAGCAGAAAACATCCTTTCATCTTACTATGCAGATGGAACAAACCTCGATGTATGGCTTTGCTCTAACGACTCTACAGCACTCGGTGTTGAGAACGCTCTTGCAGCAAACTACAATGGAACATACCCGATCATAACAGGTCAGGACTGTGATATTGAAAACACAAAGAACATGATCGCCGGTAAGCAGTCTATGTCAGTATTCAAGGATACACGTACTCTTGCTTCACAGGTTGTTAAGATGGTTGGCCAGATCATTAAGGGTGAAAAGGTTGACGTTAACGATGAGAAGACTTACGACAACGGAGTTAAGGTTGTTCCTTCATTCCTTTGCGAGCCCGTATTCGCAGACGCTAACAACTACAAGACAATCCTTATCGATTCAGGTTACTACACAGAGGATCAGTTAAAGTAATTTAAGATATTTAATATCTCATAGTGCAGGCGGGGCAAAACCCGCCTGTTTATGAGTAAGGAGCTAGGAGACAGGAGGGATACCTTTGGGAAACATAATTCTTGAAATGAAGAATATCACCAAAACCTTCCCCGGTGTTAAGGCACTCGATAACGTTAACCTTCAGGTTGAAGAAGGCGAGATACACGCACTGGTAGGTGAGAACGGAGCCGGAAAGTCTACATTGATGAATGTACTGAGCGGCATTTACCCCTATGGAAGCTATGAGGGAGATATAGTTTATAACGGTGAGGTATGCCAGTTCCAGAAGATAACGGATTCAGAGAAAAAGGGAATCGTTATCATACATCAGGAGCTTGCGCTTGTGCCTCAGATGTCGATCGGCGAGAACATGTTCCTCGGAAATGAAAGAGGAAAGAAGAACGCCATAAATTGGAATGAAACTTACAGCGAAGCAGATAAGTACCTTAAGATGGTAGGATTATCCGAGTCTTCGCGTGTGTTGATCAAGGATATAGGAACAGGTAAACAGCAGCTTGTTGAGATTGCTAAGGCGCTTGCCAAAAACGCTAAACTGCTCATTCTCGACGAGCCTACTTCTTCGCTTAACGAGACGGATTCAAGAGCACTGCTCGATCTGATGCTCGAGTTCAAGAAGCAGGGCATGACGATGATCATCATCAGTCATAAGCTTAACGAGGTTGTTTACGTAGCGGATAAGATCACTGTCATCCGTGACGGTTCAACGGTTGAAACGCTTGACTGCCATAACATGGAGATCGATGAAGACAGGATCATCAGAGGAATGGTCGGACGAGAGATCACGGACCGTTTCCCGAAAAGAAGCAATGTCGAGATTGGTGATATCAGTATGGAAGTCAAAGACTGGACAGTTTACCATCCCGTATATGCCGAGCGTAAGGTTGTCAACAACGTAAACTTCAATGTAAGGAAGGGCGAGGTTGTCGGAATATACGGACTTATGGGAGCCGGACGTACGGAGCTTGCGATGAGTATCTTCGGAAGATCTTACGGTGCCGATATCACGGGAACTTTGTTGCTCAACGGTAAGGAAATCGTATTAAAGAGCCCCAGAGATGCGATCAATGCAAAACTTGCTTACGTTACCGAGGATAGAAAAGGTAACGGACTTGTCCTTTCAAATCCCATCCGCGTGAATACATCACTTGCAAATATGGATGGTGTCAGCGACAAGGGTATCATTGATATCGATAAGGAATATCAGGTCGCAGTTGAATACAAGGATAAGTTAAAGACCAAGACTCCTTCGGTGGAGCAGAATGTCGGTAATCTTTCCGGAGGAAACCAGCAGAAGGTCCTCCTGGCAAAGTGGATGTTCACTGATCCGGATATCCTTATACTTGATGAGCCCACAAGAGGTATCGATGTAGGTGCCAAATACGAGATCTACTGTATCATCAATGATCTTGTCAAAGAAGGTAAGTCGGTAGTAATGATATCTTCGGAACTTCCCGAGGTCATAGGTATGTCGGATCGTATCTATATAATGAACGAAGGAAATTTCGTAGGAGAGATGAAGGCAGAAGATGCCACTCAGGAAAATATAATGGCTTGCATATTGCAGTCGGGAAGGGGCGAATAGTATGAAAGTATTAGACATTTTAAAGAAATATACGATGGTATTTGCCCTTATCGCCATTGTCATATTGTTCTATTTTACAACCGAAGGAAAGATCCTTTTCCCTCAGAACATAAACAACCTGCTTTCACAGAACGCATACGTGTTCGTTCTTGCTTCAGGTATGCTGCTTTGTATCCTGACTGGAGGTAACATCGACCTGGCGGTAGGTTCCGTAGTATGTTTCGTCGGCGGAATCGGAGCTGTCATGATGGACAAAGACATCAATGTATGGGTTGCTGTTGCAGTCATGGTAATAGGCGGACTTCTTGTCGGAGCCTGGCAGGGATTCTGGATCGCCTACATAAAGGTTCCTCCGTTCATAGCAACGCTGGCCGGAATGTATGCCTTCAGAGGACTTGCAAACAAGGTACTTGACGGTTTCGCAGTCGGTGTACGTAATGAGGTATTCTTAAACGTGTTCGGCGGAGGATCCGAATGTTTCATCCCCGATTTTTTCCACGGAAAGAGCATTAATATAACCTGTATGGCTGCAGGTGTTCTGGTTGCCATTATCTTTGTGGCAGTTACATTAAAGAACAGAGTAAGTGCCAAGTCAAAGGGATATGATGTGGCTCCTTTTGCACAGGAACTGTTCAAGATGATCGTCATCTGTGCGGTAGTCATCTGGATATTCTACAAACTGGCAAATTACAAAGGTATTCCTGTAGCTCTTATCTGGATCGCAGCGGTACTTCTTATATATCAGTACATTACGACCAAAACTACGATAGGTAGATATTTATATGCAGTCGGCGGAAACGAAAAGGCTACACGTCTTTCCGGTATCGATCCCAGGAAGGTTTACTTCTTTGCATATGTTAACATGGGATTCCTTGCAGGAATCGCAGGTATGCTTACGATAGCAAGAGCCGCAGGTGCTCAGCCCACATTCGGTCAGCTCTATGAAATGGATGCCATCGCAGCCTGCTTCATCGGCGGTGCTTCCGCATACGGCGGTGAAGGAAATGTTTTCGGTGTCATCATAGGTGCCGTACTCATGGGTGTTATCAACATGGGTCTTTCGATCCTGGGCGGTGTTTGGGGAAGCCCGAATATCGCAAGGATAATCAAAGGACTTGTAGTTCTGGCAGCGATCATATTTGACGTACTGTCAAAGAAAAAGAAAAAGTAAGGAGGATAGGATCTGATATGAACAAATATCTGGAAATATTAAAGAAAAATGCGATGCTTATAATCCTTGTCCTGGTATTTCTCCTCTTCACCTTGCTGACAAATGGATCAATGCTCTCGCCTTTGAACTTTAATGCACTTATAACTCAGAATGCTTACGTATTCATCCTTGCAACCGGTATGCTGATGTGTATGCTGACCGGTGGTAATATCGATCTTTCGTGTGGTTCCTTTGTTTGCTTCCTTGGAGCCATGGGCGGTATATTCATGGTAATAAAGCAGTACGGAGTCGGTGTTTCACTGTTACTCCTGCTCCTTATAGGAATCGTTTACGGATGTCTTTTAGGTTTCCTTGTGGCATATGTAAATGTTCCGCCCTGGATCGCAACACTTGCCGGTTTCCTTGCATTCAGAGGACTGGGAACCCAGCTCCTTTCACAGAACAGCTCAACAGGAAGTATCTCACCTTTCCCCGAGAGTTTCATCAAGATCTTTGCGGGTAATGTATTTGAGACCCCTGTAGGCCAGCTCAACATCATATGTATCGCAGCAGGTATCGTAGCATGTGTTGCAGTTGTACTCGTTAACTTCATGGGAAGAGCCAACAAGCTCAAGAAGGGTTATGAAGCGGATTCGCTTACATCTGTAATAGTTAAGTCCGTACTCGCTGTAGCAGTCATCATGCTCTTTGCTTACAAGCTTGCTTTATCGGGCGGTATTCCCACAGTGCTCGTATGGGTTGTAGCTATAGTCCTTATCTATAACTTCATCACTTCAAAGACGACGCTCGGAAGATATTTCTACACGATAGGCGGAAACAAGGAAGCAACCAGACTTTCAGGTGTAGATACCAAGCTGATAATGTTCCTTGCTTATCTCAATATGGCAGTGATAACCGTTATCACATCATATGTCGTAATAGCTAAATTCCAGTCTGCAAACTCTCAGGCAGGAACCAACTACGAGATGGATGCCATCGCAGCCTGCGTTGTCGGCGGTGTTTCAGCATACGGCGGAGCCGGTTCGATATTCGGAATGGTTGTCGGAGCTACTCTTATCGGTGTTATCAACCTCGGAATGCAGCTTCGAAGCGATCTGTTCGATGCCGACTGGGTTAAGATCGTAAAGGGACTCGTTCTTCTGGGAGCTGTAGTATTTGATATCCTTGCAGCTAAGAAGAATCAGACCAAGTAATATTTTATGAAATGATCATATAGTGTAAAAGGTTTGAGGCGGTCAATATGACCGCCTCTTTAATATTCATTTTTTCCGTGTTACAATTATGAAAGATTTTATGTATGGCAGGCGGGATCATATATTTCGTTTGCGATAACGGAGAAACGACATGGCAAAAAGAACACTATACGGAACCGTGATAGTAACATACAGATGCAATGCCAGATGTAATATGTGTGATTGCTATAAATATCCGACGAAGCCTTCGGAGGAGATAACTCTCGAAGAGATAAAGAAGCTTCCTGAGATGGCATTTACGAATATCACGGGCGGTGAACCGTTTGTAAGACAGGATATTCCCGATATAGTAAGAGAACTTTATAAAAAAAGTGACAGGATCGTCATTTCCACCAACGGCTATTTTACCGACAGGATCATAGCTTTGTGTAAGGAATTTCCGAAGGTCGGGATAAGGATCAGTATCGAAGGACTTCAGGAGACAAACGATAAGATCCGCGGGATCCCTGACGGATTTAACAGAGGATACAATACATTAAAGACTCTCGTGGAGATGAAGCATCCCGATGTGGGATTCGGAATGACGGTTCAGGATATGAACTGCGAGGATCTTGTCCCGCTTTATGATATCTCCGATGAGATGGGGATGGAATTTGCGACGGCAACGCTCCATAATTCCTTCTATTTCAGAAAAACGGATAATAAGATAGACGATAAGCTTAAGGTTTCTCAAAATTTCGAAAAGCTCATCAACAAGCTTCTTAAGTCGAATTCTCCGAAGAAATGGTTCAGGGCATATTTTAATCACGGACTCATAAACTATATCTACGGAAATAAGAGACTTCTTCCCTGCGATATGTCAAAGAATGCGTTCTTTATAGATCCTTTCTGCGATGTGATCCCCTGTAACGGAATGGAGAAGAAGGCCGTGATGGGGAATCTGCGTGAAACCGACTGGGAGACACTCTGGAATTCGGATCAGGCAAAAAACGTTCGCGAATGCACTAAACATTGCGACCGCAACTGCTGGATGATAGGTTCCGCTTCACCCGCGATGCATAAATACATCTGGGTTCCGGCCTGGTGGGTGATAAAGCATAAGTTCCTGAAAGGCGGTAAGTATTCGCTTTCCGAAAACAAATTCATCAAATAAATAAAGGCTTCCGGGTGTTTCCCGGAGGCCTTGTTTTTTACTTCCGAATATATTTATTCTATATCGCGATCGGAATATCCTTTATCTGCTCGTGTGTCTCGTAATCTATCGCTTTGACATCATCCCTCGTGAACTTATAGAAGTCTTTGATCTCGGGATTGAGCCAGAACTTCGGAGCGGGCAGCGGCTCTCTTGAGATGAGCTCTTTAATAAGATCCACATGCCTGTCGTAGATATGTGCATCGGCGATCACATGAACGAATTCGCCCACATACATGTCACAGACCTGGGCGAGCATGTGTATGAGCACCGCATACTGAACGACATTCCAGTTGTTGGCCGCAAGCACGTCCTGAGACCGCTGGTTAAGTATCGCGTTGAGCGTGAGCTTGTCCTCACCGGGGCGCTGCGTTACGTTAAACGTCATGCTGTAAGCGCAGGGATAGAGGTTCATCTCATGAAGATCCTGATGAACGTAAATATTTGTCATTATGCGGCGGCTGAACGGATTGTTCTTAAGATCATAGATAACCCTGTCGACCTGATCCATCATGCCTTCTTTGTACTGATGCTTAACCCCTAACTGGTATCCGTAGGCCTTGCCTATCGATCCGTCGGGATCTGCCCATTCATCCCAGATGTGGGAGTGGAGGTCGTTTATGTTGTTGCTCTTTAACTGCCAGATCCAGAGCATTTCGTCCGTGGCGGATTTAAGGGCGGTCTTTCTTAACGTCAGAAGCGGGAATTCCTCGCGCAGGTCATATCTGTTAACGACACCGAACTTCTTGATCGTATAGGCGGGTGTTCCGTCTTCCCAGTGCGGACGTACTTTTTCCCCCTCGGTGCTCGTCCCGTTCTCAAGTATATCTTTGCACATATTAATAAAGATTTGATCCGCAATACTCATTTTAATTCTCCCATTTATCACAAAGCGAATTGATCTGATCCGCGAATTTCGCCAGATCCTTGTTTGCCCCGCCTTCGTTCTTATGAATAACGGCAAGCAGTCTCTGCCCTGCAGCGAGCAGACGACTGAATACATCGGAAGCAGCCTTGGACTTGAGAGTCTTCTTGATCGGTATGGGCTCGGCTTCGTATTCAAGCTTGTTTGAAAGCAGGTTGAACACGGTTCCCGAATAAGGAGCGTAAGCCTTTATGCCGTATTCGACCTGAAGCGTTTCCACAAAGTTCTTGCAGACCGAATCTTCACCGTGAACGACGAATACTTTTCTCGGTTTTTCTTCAAAGGCGGTTATCCATTCGATAAGACCGTTCTTGTCGGCATGTCCGGAAAGACCCGCAAGCGTTGTGATCTTGGCCTCGACTTTAATGGGCTCGCCGAAAAGCTTGACTTCGTCTATACCGTCAACGATAAGGCGCCCCAGAGTGCCTTCGGCCTGGTATCCTACAAAGAGTATCGTACATTCCCTCCTCCAGAGGTTGTGCTTTAAATGGTGGCGGATACGGCCGGCTTCGCACATTCCGGATGCAGAGATTATGACTTTCGGAGTGTTCTCGAAGTTGATGTATTTTGATTCTTCGGATGTGATCGCAAGTTTAAGATTGGGGAACGAGATGGGGTTTATCCCTTTGTTGACCAGCTCCATAGCCTCTTCGTCAAAGCAATCGATCTCGTTCTTGTGGAAGATACCGGTTGCCTCAACGGCCAAAGGAGAGTCCACGTATACGGGGAAATCGCCGTGCCCCTTAACAAGCTTGTCCTCCTTGATCTTACGGATGAAGTAGAGCATCTCCTGGGTCCTGCCGACCGCAAAGGAAGGGATGACTACGTTTCCACCGTGATCAAATGTCTCCTGAAGGATGTTCGCAAGCTCCCTGACATAATCGGGACGATCGTTCGAATGAAGCCTGTCGCCGTAGGTGGATTCCATAACGACATAATCGGCATCTTTTGTATAAGAGGGATCTTTTATCAGAGGCTGAGCCTTGTTTCCGATATCACCTGAAAATACGATCTTTTTCGTTACGCCTTCTTCTGTGGCCCAGATCTCGATGCTCGAAGAACCGAGCAGGTGTCCGATATCGGTGAATCTGATCCTGACGCCTTCGCAGACGTCTATTTCTTTATCATAAGGGCAGGGTACGAGTTTTTTGATCGCACCGTCCGCATCTTCCATCGTGTAGATGGGCTCGACAACCGAATTGCCGGAACTTCTTTTGGCCTTACGGTTTTTCCACTCGGCTTCCTGCATCTGAATGTGAGCACAGTCTCTTAACATTATGCTGCAAAGATCGCAGGTGGCTTCGGTTGAAAGGATCTGACCCCTGAAGCCTCTGGCAACCAGCTGAGGCAGCATGCCCGAATGGTCTACGTGGGCATGTGTGAGAAAAACGTAATCGATCATCGCCTCCGAAACGGGAAGATCCGCATTCTCAAAAACATTGGTTCCCTGCTCCATTCCGTAGTCGATAAGGATGTGCTTTCCGCCGACTTCAAGGTAATGGCAGGAACCGGTTACTTCATGATTAGCTCCGATAAATACCAGTTTCATTAGAATCCTTCTCCTTTTTTACTGATTACTGTTCGTGCCTGTGTTATTTGTTCCGTTGGATGTATTGTTGCCGGTGCTGTCCGTTGAGGCCGCCTGCGGACGATTGAGGTTACTTTCGTCCGTAAAAGGAACTCCTCCGTTAAGCGGCATGACGTAGTTATCCTTGTAGCTGTAATTACATCTGCTGCACGTATATATGGTATAGCCCTGCTGTGTCTCCGTTGCCGGAACGAATGTTGCAACGAAGTGGTGGTTATTAAGATCAAGATCGATGGTCTCGGCATATGAACTTCCGCATGAACATACATAGGAACGTACACCCTTTTCGGTACAGGTTGCGGGTGTAACGACATATGACTGGAACTTGTGTACATGCGGTGTCGGCGAAGGCGAAGGAGACGTCTTGGGCGAAGCCGAAGCTCCGGGTGAAGAACTTGATGCGGTGCCTGATGCCGGTGATGCTGCCGGACTGGCGGAAGTGCCCGCGGATGAACTTGCCGATGCCGATGAAGCAGGTGAAGGCGAAGGCTGTAGAGCGGGAATGGATCTCATATCAAGGACCGCTCCGCAGACCGCACATACTCTCTGCTCGGTTCCGGATACGCCTACTGCGGCTGCCTGAGCCACCTCCCAATCCTTGGCAACGTGGCCGAGAGCGGGAATGGTCTCCGTATAGAAACTTCCGCATTCGCATGTGAGCTTTCTTAAGCCTGCGAGAGTACAGGTGGGTTGTCTTTCGGTAGTTGATACATAAAGGTGGTGATGTTCCGCGCCCGTTCCG
>JAIKZO010000095.1 GCA_024682115.1 Lachnospiraceae bacterium | reverse complement strand
ATATAATTCTGCAATAGACAATGTCTATAACCATTATCTAACCACATATGCGCCTAACAGCAGTGTCAGTAAGTACGACACTCATAAAAAGAGCGAGCTTCGTGGTATTTATAATTCCATGCTCAAACTTAATAAAGATGCACCCCTCTACCTGCTCAACTCAGGTCAGGATTCTCGTGAATTTGCTGTTAACCTAAAGGAGAATGCTCGTGCGTTGCGTAACACGATCGCTTCGATCGGAGGTCAGGATGACGAATCGCTTTTCAAGCAAAAGGCTGCTTACTCTACCGACGAGAAGATGGTTTCTGCCGAATTCATCGGAGATATCGATGATGAAAACGGTGCTCCTTCTTTCTCTATAGAAGTAACCGCTCTTGCGTCACCTCAGGTCAACTTAGGATATGCTCTATCGTCGGATGAGAAGGTTTCATTACCAACGGATACATATTCCTTCGATATCAATATCAACGATCTCAATTACGAGTTCCAGTATACGGTCCGTGAAGGGGATACGAATAAAGATGTCCAGGAAAGGCTGGCAAGGCTGATCACAAATGCGGACGTTGGTATTGAAGCTGATGTTTTGGAGAACGGCAGAGGTTCATCTGCTCTTCGCTTAAGCTCAACTTCAACCGGACTCAAATCCGGAAGAGACACTATCTTCGATGTTACCGATGATAAGACATCCAAGAGCTCAGGCTCGGTTGAATACTTCGGTATCGATTACATCTCGGGCAAACCGTCCAATGCGGAATTCCTGCTCAGCGGGCAGCCCAAGAGTGCAACATCGAACCACTTCACGATCGATAAGCAATATGAGTTAACGCTCAACGGTGTACATGAGTACGAAGGGCAATCGGCCGAAATAGGCGTAAAGACGGATCTCGAGTCGGTAACCGAGAACGTATCGAGCCTGATCGGCGGTTACAATGCCTTCATCAGAGGCGCATCCGTCTATAACGAAAATCATCCGACCAGCACCAAGCTCCTCGGCGAAATGGATCGACTTGTTTCTTATTACAAAGAGGGATTGGGGAATCTCGGAATGAGTGTCACGAACGACGGAAGCATCAGTCTTGATGAAAAGGAGTTTAAATCTGCGATGTCAAAGGATGAGAATTTCTCTTCTTTGGCCACCATCAAAGAATTTGCCTCTTCGGTGCTCCGCAAGGTCAACCAGATATCGCTTAATCCTATGGAATACGTTGATAAGACCGTAGTTGCATACAAAAATCCCGGACATAATTTCACGGCTCCTTATGTGAGCAGCAATTACTCCGGAATGTTGTTCAACAGTTATTGTTAACGGCATCTTTATCGCGCATATGGATATTAAAAACCCGCAGGCGATCGTTCCTGCGGGTTTTTATTTTATTCTTCTGTATATTTCGGGATCTCGAGAAGATCTTCCACGTTTTCCAAAACCCTCTCTATCCCTTTCCTATTCAGTTTTATGATCTTCTTTTGCAGTTGGTGTTGGAAGATCAGCGAGTTTTTCGAAGAAGCTTTCTTTGAATACGGTGTAAAATCAATGGGGCTTATCATAAGCTCGTCACACATCTTAAGGACCGTTCCGTAAGCCATTCCGTCTATCCCGCGTTCAAGTGCGGTGGTGAGAGTGCTGTACGGGATTTCAAGCTTCGTACAAAAAGCTCTGAGGCTTTTATGCTTTTTAAGTATCTCGGCTTTGAGTATCTCTTCTTTGGTCACTGGAGATCACCGATCATCAGCCAAGCAGATCTTTAAGAGCATCCATACCGTCGGTATTGATAGAAGCGGTATTTGCTTCCTGGATCTGTACATAAACCTCTTTACGATATACGGGAATGTTCTTGGGGGCACTGATGCCGAGCTTTACCTGCTCACCCTTTATCTCCAGTATCGTTATTTCAATATTGTTGTTGAGAACAATGGCTTCGTTCTTTTTTCTTGATAAAGCTAACATCCTATTCACCACCCTTCTTTGCTTTGAGGATTTCGTAAATAGGGAACTTAACCTGGTATTCTTCACCTTCGATGATAACCTGGCAAGCTTTCCTCGTAGCTGAATTTATAACTATGGGTCCTCTTAAGTTGACCGACATCTTGGTGAGGTCGGAAGGAACAGTCACCGTCACAAGGACGAGGATCTCTTCCGGTATGAGTTCCCCGATCGGTTTTAATATCTCGTCATCCACCTGAGGGTTGAAATCAGGTGCGACAGTCAGCGGATCCATAACAGGCATTGCAAATGCAGGCTCCTGCATTGACTGAAGCCAGTGGATACCTCCGATCCCTTTCTCCTCATCATGGATGAGGGCAAAATCCGTCAGATCCGGGAATCCGATGATCCCGGCAGGAAAGTGGATGATCTTTTCATCATCGATCGAAATTTCTCCGAAATTCTTTGTGATTACGTTCATAGTCACACTCCTATCTGCGCTCCGCGCTTGGGTTATATATCTATAAGTAACGAATGGCTCCATTACTTATATATAATTAGCAACACGGATTGCTACGTGCTGCGCACTCTCGTCGCATCCATTGCTTATAGATAAAGCAACGGATTGCTACGTGCTGCGCACTCCCGTCGCATCCATTGCTTATAGATAAAGCAACGGATTGCTACGTGCTGCGCACTCCCGTCGCATCCATTGCTTATAGATAAAGCAACGGATTGCTACGTGCTGCGCACTCCCGCAATCCTAAGAAAATTCGGATTCCGCAGGGTCCCTTCCCTGCTACACCCTCATTTTCTTGCGTGTCTCAAATATCTTCCGGATTCGGCAAGCGAGCTTACCTTATCCGTCAGCTACTTGATCCACTGTTGCTAAATGTAGTTCATCAACGTTGTCTGCATTATCTTACCGGTGCCCATGAGGGATGAGCTGTAGGTAAGCTCAGCTGACGTAAGTTCTATTGCTACTTCAGCGATATCGACATCTTCATTCTCAGACTGCAGGGTCTTGAATGTAGTCTTCTGCTCGGTAAGACGCTTTGAGATAAGATCAAGTCTTGATGATCTGGTTCCGTTATCGGTTACGGCTACGTTTGTCGCATCCAGATAATCCTGCGTCTTTGTGATCATTTTTTCCATTATACCATGAATGTTATCTCTTATGTAGTCATATGCTTTATTTGCGGCATTGACCTGAAGCTTGAGATCATTGTATCCGGCATCGGAAGGATCCATGTTCTTTAAGATATCTTCAAGTTCGTTCTTCGTGGTAAAGATATCCTTAAGATCGTTAAGGGCCTTCTGGAGATCCGTAACATCACGGTTGAGGTTATGTGTGAAAACCTCATCGGCAGTCGTGTTTATCTGTATCGTCTGGTTATATCCGACATCATATTCTATGGTCTGACGTACTCTCTTATCGTACAGCTGGTTAAGGTAATCACTGTTATAGTTTATGACCTCAGCGGGTGTCTTGCTGTTATCGGTCGATGTACATGCAAAGTAGTGCTCGGGTCTTAAGTCACCGTTCTTCCAGGTTGATGATTCCTTATCATATGTTACGCGGATCTCGGAATCATTGCTTAAGAAGCTTGATGCAAACGATGAATCGGAGAAAAGGATCTCACCGGTTTCGGGGACAAAGATGACTTTATCGGTTCCGTTTTCATTGGCATCGAGGATATCCTCATAGGGATCCGGAGTATCATTGATTGACTTGGTATCCGTTACCGCAACTGTCGTTCTTACCGATCCGTCAGGCCCTAAAACCTTTATGGTGGGTGTGGTACCTGCCTTAACATCATCGTAAGCAAGCCTCAGTCTGTGGATATCACCGTTCGTGACCTCGGTCTCTTTGGCACCTGCATGCTCAGACTCCGTATAGTTATTCTTGTTCGCACCCTTGATCTTACCCTGGGATGTATAGTTGATCGAATCAAGATCGGCGAGCTTCTTCTGCTCAGTTATATTGTAATCCGGGATGGGATTAACGACATCGGAAACATCGGACTGAGTGAACGACATGGGCGTATTAGTCCTGTATCCGGTAAATACGAATCTGCCGGCATAGTCAAGGTTTCCTGTCGCATAGAATTCACTGGTGAGGGATTTGATCTGAGTTACTATGATATCAAGATCGTCGGGAGTAAGATCCTTGTTCGCACCCTTGTTGGCGTTCGTTGACATATTGGTCAGGATCTCGGTAACGGTTCCGAGGCCGTCCGACGTAACCTTAAGCCAGCTGTCGGCATCGGGCGCATTCTTTTCCTCGTACTGAACGAGTTCGGATACGCTGCTCCTTAACCTTAATGCTCTTATCGCTACCACGGGATCATCTGACGGACGTGTCAGCTTTTTCTGAGTGGACATCTGAGTACTGAGTTTGTCCTGAAGGATCTTGTTCTGATTAATATTATACAGAGAGTTATTCTGCATAATCTTATTTGTCATACGCATATAAGTTCACCGCACTTTCTTAAACTTACACGCATCCTTGCATTACATCGACATCCTTGTCTTAGGGGAATGACCCTATGTAATATTTATCGGCGATCAGACACCGGTTCTTAATATCAATTGATCATAAACTTCGGTAAGAGTCTGGATCATTTTTGAAGCAAGAGTATATGCATTCTGATATTTAACGAGATTAACGGCTTCTTCGTCTTCATCGACACCGGAGATCGATGTTCTCTGGTTGTCTATCGTTGTCTGAAGTCCCTTGTATGTCTTTTCGTGAGTCTGTGCATTGCTTGAGTTAAGGGCAACATCCGAAAGGATCATCTCGAGCATCTGGTTTGCCGAAGCGTTTCGGAAGCTGTACTCGTTCTTATTCGTGAGCATTGAGATAACGCCCTTTACGACTTCACATTCCTCAACACCGTTGAGAGGCTTGCCGGAAGCATCGGCACTTCTGTAGCCGAGTCTGTCGGCATCCTTTAACATCTCTTCGCTGATGCAGACATTTCCCGCCGTCATATAGTAGTAACCGGGCTTGTTATCCGTAGTTCCTACCGGAGAATATAAACCGTCAAGATCGGCCTGCTTAAGCTGGTAAGAAGGAAGATCACAGGTGAAAAGGTTGGTTCCGGCATTTCCGTATGCATCCGAACCGCCTTCAAATCTCTGATTGACTTCCCTGAAGAAACTCCTGATGAAGGAATTCATCTGAGTCATATAATAAGGGATACCTTCATACTTGATCTTATCCTGCGTCTGTGCATCCGCGCCGTCGGGTATTGCTACGCTCGCGGTCGATTTGTCTATATAGAAAACATACTCGTCGGGAGTTGAGTTATCGTAAGACCACTGTGAATAATTGTAATCCACGTTGTTGACCCTGATGGAACCCATTGAAGGCAGCGCACAGTCGTCAAGGGATTTAAGGTAATCATCGGTAACCTTTATCGTCACCTTGTAATAATCCTTACCGTCTATGTTCTCGGTGGTGGGAGTTCCGCTTACCTTACCGTTGAAGTTCGCACCGTTGTTACCGTCTCTTAATTCGACAAGTCCCTTAAGCTTTCCGTTAAGGGATGCGTTGTTAAGATTGAACTCGTTTCCGTTCTCCCAGGTCACCTTGTAAAGTCCGTCGATATCGGTCTGGTTGATCCTTTCTTCGCTGGTCCTTGCAACTACCTTGAGTTCGTCATAGTCGTTTGAATCCACGAGTACCTGTCCGCCCGCGATCTTAACAAGGAATCTGGTACCGCCCGTCTCTCTGGTCGGATCGTTGGTATCGTAGATGGGTGTTTCCGTAGTGGAAACATCTACGTACTCCGAAAGCTCATCGATGAGAAGATCTCTCTTATCACGCAGATCGTTGGCCTTTGAACCCGAAAGTTCGATAACATTGATCTGTTTATTTAATGAAGCGATCTGTGAAGAGATCGAATTGATCTGATCGAGACACTGCTTTATCTCAAGGTTAAGGTCCTTCTGAAGTTCCTGAAGGTTTCCGTAAAGGTTGTTGAAATAATCCGTAAGGGATTGGGCCGATGCAACGAACTGCGCCTTTGTCGATGTTGAGCTGGTGTTAGTCGTTATGGACTGCAGGGCATCCCTCATCTTATTGAAGACCGTTACGAATCCGGTAGCTCCGTCATCATCTATATAGTCTTCGAGTGTCTTCATATAATAAGACTTGACTTCGTACTGGCCGACATTGGCATTGTTGTTCCAGTATTTAACATCAAAGAAGCTGTCTCTTATCCTTTCGATCGCAAGAGTCTCAACTCCGGCACCTGCGCATCCGTATGTGGTATAGGTACGAAGAGCATCTGCCGCAGCGGTCTCGACCTGCTGACGTGAATAACCTTCGGTCTGTGTATTTGCCGCGTTATTTGCCGTGGTGTTTAATGCCGCATTTGCGTTCCTTAATCCGCTTCCCGCTATGTTCAATCCGAAAAATTGTGAAGGCATCCTGCTCCTCCTTCCTTATCCTTTGATTTAAATGCCCCGCCACATTCAGCGGGGCAGTCACTTTCTGTGTTAAGAAAAATTACGATCCCAAAGTGTTGATTATGTGTTCCAGCAGTTCGCTCACGACATTTATGAAACGGCTGGATGCGTTATATGCATTCTGGAACGTGATCATGTTACTGAGTTCTTCATCGGATGATACGCCGACAACTTCTTCTCTGGCTGACGAAAGATTGTTGACCGTTATCTCCTGATTTGAAGATATCCCTCTCATTATGAATCCCGTGCTCGAAACCTGAGAGATCAGACTGTCGTAATAATTTGCCAGACTGGTCTTTGTCTTTACTTCCGGATTCAGCAGATGAGTTTCTTCCGAGAAGAGATTTTTGAGGTTATCCGCACAGACCTGATCGACCTTTCCGTCCGGTCTTATAAATCCGAGAAGCGAAGGAGCCTGAACCAGGGTTTCGTTTATAGAGATATTTGTTGTTGTATATCCGTCCGAAGGCTGTGAAAGGTTGAACACCTTATAGGGCTCGTTGGTATAGTTGTCGATAAGATAACCCGTCGGGGGAAGTGTTCCAGCTCCGTTATCCGTTATGTAATATCTTTCGGCAGCTTCGTAGATCTTATCGTTTATTCCCTTTGTAACATCATGAATGAGTCTGTCGAATTCGGCCATAACGTTCATGACTACCGAATCTTTTATATCCGAATATACATAGGGATTTGCGTTGGGATTGGTAGGATAATCCGTGGTCTCCTGAAGATCTTCGTATGTGGCACGATGGTCTCCTCTGGCGACCAGAGCGCTCTTGAGCTCGCCTATGTCGGTATTGAGGTCGGTCGATATATCCATACTAAGATCAAAGACCTCGGCACTGTCAAGTGAGCTTAAGATGATCTCTCCGGTGGAATCAAGCTCGGCAAGTGTCTTCCAGTAAGGAGTGTAAAAACCGGTGATGGGATCTTCGTAAAGACCGATCTCCTTTGAATCTCCGGCAGTTACAAAGTCAACGCCTTCAAGCTGTATGATGAAGTTTCCTTCAATATCGGTATCAACACTGATGCTTGCCATTTTCGAAAGCTCATCGACCTTGGCATTTCTCTGGTCACGAAGATCGTTTGCGTGCTCTACCTGGCCCGATTCTATCTTTAAGATCCTCTCGTTAAGGTCTTCTATTTCCATTCCGAGTTTATTGATCTTGTCTGTTTTCTGCTTGACCGTGTAGTTAAGGTCATCCTGGTATTTGCAAAGGTTATCGTATACCGACTGGGCTCTTGAAATGAACTCTCCGCACCTTTGAATGAATACTCCCTGGTTAACGGTATTCGAAGGATCCTTGTCAAGTTCCTGAACCGCTACCCAAAGGTTATTAAGTGAATTTGAAAAGGTCTCTCCGTCAAGTTCCTGGAAGATCTCTTCTATTTCTTCTATGGCATCACAGGATACGTTGTAAAAACCCCCGCGTCCTGATTCTTTTCTGTATGATTTATCAAGGAAATAATCGCGAACCTGCTTGACTTCCGCATAAGAAACGCCAAGACCTATCTGCTGGTATGATACCGCAGAGCCGTTCTTGGAGATAGTGTTGTAGTGACGGGTAACCTGCGAGATCTGCTGTCTCGTATAGCCTTCCGTATCTACGTTCACCATATTATGAGCAACTGTATTCAGTGCATTTTGTGATGTTTGCAGACCACTTGTGCCTACATATAATCCACTAAATAAAGACATTGCGCTTCCTCAACAAAGTGTTTACTGCTTGGCATCGAATCCGACCTGATCCACACCCATCTGCATACCTGCGTTGTATGCGGTCCGGTTGTACTGGGCCGTTTCCGGAGCCGATTTCATGGATTGAAGCATATTGAGATTAAAGGATACCATCTCCATTGCTTCTTTGATCAGCTCTCTGTTCTGTTCATTGACTCTTCTTACCGCATGTACCACGGTCTTTAATCTGTCATGAACCCTTGCGAGCTTTTGCTGTTCGTCCGGTCTGGTTGATAGCATATCCACTAGATCGGATAACATCAGAGTTTCAACATCCTTGTTGATAACGTTCGCTATGTCGTTAAATACCACCTGTCTTTCACTTTCCAGGTGATTGATCCTTCCGACAACGATCTGTTCCTCTTCCGTGAGGCGTGTCAGTTCTTCCAAGTCTCCGGCTACTATTATCGGAGTCTTGGTCTCGGATAGCTTGAGCAAGTTTTCATATTCCTGACTTTCATTGTTTAGGATGACTATCAGGTTTTCCATCAAACTTGCCATTCAAGCTACCTCAACTCTTCGTACTTAGCAAATAACTTATCCGCAAAACTCTCTGCGTCAACCTGATACGTTCCTGCCTGGATCCTGTCCTTTACAGACTGAACGAGTTCGGGTCTGATGTCGGATGACTGTGCAACAGCTGTTCTGGCCGTCTGAATGTCTTTTCCGATGCTTGAGATCTGAAGCTGGTCGGCGAATCCGCCTTTCTTGGTCTCCTGAGTCTTGCCGGGCTTGTTAGCCTTGTAGATCTGCTGTACCTGTGTATAAGCTTCGATACGCATAATGTTTCTCCTTCCCGGGTCCATAATAACCCCAGTTGTAGTTTCTTACATTATTTATCGGACGTATTTTATGTTTCTTAACCCTTTTTTGAAGGTTTTTTTTTAAAAATTCTATAATATATAAGAAATCACTCTTCATGGTACCGGTTTTTACCAGTCGGCAGTTACAAAAGTCCCTATCTGGACCTTTTTGCCGCTTATCGTCCAGATATCCCACCTGGCATCGGAATTATCCTCGGAATAGACGACAAGCGTCTCGGTAGGCATTCCTTCGGGAACCGTTATCTTAATGAACTCCGATTCAGTTCTTCGCATGTCATCAAATCCCTGTAAATATCCCTCATTATTCCCCTCTCCGTCGGGATCCTTGGATTCAATATGTATGGTCTGGTGGTCAAAAAGGCTTACAACGCCAAGGATATCCAGCCCTTCCGCTTCTTCATCGGGAGCCAAATATGAGAACTGATCCAGGATGTAGGGAGGGTTAACCATGACATAAGCCACCGCATTATCGGGCGCAAGGGCCATTAACCTGTCAAATCCCGCATTATCTCCCATCATGTATTCAAGATAGGCGAAAAAGGCCTGATCCTCGGGTTCATATTCAAATTCCTGCGTGTCCGTTCTTTCTTTATCATTTCCGTCCAGGAAGCTGAATTCAGCTTCGATCGTATGATCATCTTTGTAACGAAGGTCAGAGAGTATTCCTTCTTCAACCCAGCCTATCTCATTACCCCAAAAATCGTAAACATCGTTATAAAGCGAATAAACGGCTGTTGACAGGTCATCGCCCTGCCATGTGAGGTTTGCCCCCTGTATCACGTATACAAAGTCGGCATAGTACATGTTAAAGAATACATACAGGCCGTAATCGGGGTTTACGTGGCAGTCCAGGATGACCCAGTCTCCGACAATCTGATAATCCATGATCGCATTTGCTCCGACAGCCGCATCCCTGACGTCGAATTCGGAGTTGTTGTATTTAAAGGTCATGCCGTCTATGGATATCTCGGGCTCCGCATAACCCATATCGTATATGCCGTACATTTCGATCCTGACATCACGAAGCGAGGTTACAACGCCTTCGGAATCCACGGAAACTTCATACATCCCGAGCGGATGATCTTCATCCCATCCTGAAAAATACGAAAGATCCGTAAGATCGACATTATCGGACAATGCGTAACGGTTTACCGCGATATCCTCCTGTTCCGTGAAATATCCGGCCGTATATGCCCTGTCGTTATATTCCCCGTAAGCTCTGTATTCATTCGGATCCATCTCCTGTAAGAAGACTTCGGAAGCGGTCCTTTCCCAAATCCATGCATAAAAAGTCTCATCAGTTTTGGGGGCATTTTCATCCCTTCCGTTATTCTTCCTTACAAAGAACCATGAATTGGTCCACTGTTCATAGTCCTTCAGGTCTTCGTTCACGTTAAGGGCATAATCGGAAACGATCGTATCCCCGTTGCCTATCTCTTCCATGTAGAAATAGTCGGCATCAACACCCGATCCTATGTGATAAAGCCCGGAAGAATACGTGGGTTCACCGTCGTACAGCTCATAATCTTCGGGCAGGAGTTCTTCTATGTCGTCAAACTCGATCCTATAAAAATCGGGGGCATCTCCCTCGCCTGCAACCATATACTCAAATGACAGTGTTCCGGAGCCTTTATCTCCGTTCCTTAGCCTCTCAAACTCAAAGCAGCCGTCTTTTTCTATGGTCAATACAGCCGCTTCATCTCCCGTATTGCGGTCTATGAGCGTCCATTCGCCCGCAAGATAGGCCCTGATCGATTCATCCGTTGAAAGATCGACCTTGCTGTCGGCCTGTTTCTTCTCTTTGTCCTTGTCCTTATCCTTATCCTTTTTCTTCTTTTTCTTCTTGCTCGAAGATTCATCCTCATCGCTATCATCGTCGCTGCTTTCGGATACTTCTTTCGAAGCCTTTGCGCATCCACTGAGAACCGGCGTCACAAGCAGCATCAAAGCCAGAATGAGCAGGAACTGTCTGATAAGTTTTTTCATGAATGTTTTCCTCCGTTAATGGAAATATCTATTGCGGGTTCACTCCGCGTCTTCTGATCCCTCGGCCATAAATATCCCGTAATATCCGCCTGGAGTGCCGTCCGAATAATAAGACGTAACATCGGCATCAAGCCGTCCGTCATCTACCGCTATGATATAAAGCTGGATAAGGTTACCTCCGTCATCCCCTGTATCATAGAAGAACTTCATGTTTTCGCCCTCACTCTCGGCAGGGTAGAAGGAGCGCTTGGTATCCGGGTTGTGCGGATCATTGTTATATGTCTCCAGTCTGACGCTTCCGTCGGGTTCAAAAACAAGTTTTTCGACATATCCGTCATCTTCGACATAGCCGTGATATCCCTCGGAATCATAGGAATAAAGATCCCAGGTCCCTACCAGGTCTTCATATTCAAAGTCGCCTTTATTCCATCCTCCCGAATATAACGATTCAAGATATACGGTAAGATAAACATACCCTTCGTCATCAAGATCTTCGGGTGCAAACGAAAGTTTGATAAAGCTGAGGCTTTCAAGCCTGTAAGCCGACCTCCATCCGATATCCGAAAGCTCGTCCCTTACTACGGTACCCATGATGATAAAGGCCTTATCTTCGTCAAAGACGACCGCATCCTGAAGATAATCCAATCCGTAAGAATCATCTTTCTGCTCATATATAAAATTCCTGACCATCGCTCTTCCCTGTGTGGGCGTCTCATAATATACAAGGTCACCGTATAAGCCTTCGGACAGAGCGAGTTCACCTTTGACATGGTCCGAAAGAACGGCTTCTCCCGACCCGTTAAAAGAGAGCTTCGGGATAAAGGGATCGCCCTCGGTTTCGGTATATGTCTTTTTCTTTTCGATCTTCTTAAGGCCGTCCTCCCTGGCAGGATCAGCCTCCAGGAACTCCCAGCATTGCAGGAAATGTCCCGTTCCGTCATAAAATCCGACGGTGAGATAAGCTTTTTCCCCATCCGTGATCATCTGTCCGAGTTCGGGATATCCGCTTATCTCGTCAAAGAAATCGCTCATTTCTCCAAGGGCCAATACATCACCCTTTTCGTCATATGAGCAGATCGTATATGTATCATCCGAATAGTTGCAGTTCATCGTGATGAGCCTGCCGTTCACAAAACCGTAGATGTCTATATAGTCATCCTGGCCTTTTTCGATCTCGCCGGTCTTCTCTCCGTCATGATAAATGTCATATGTCATATCGGCACCGCTTTTATAATCTGCGGTCACGAGATATCTGCCGTCTTCCGATACGGCTTTGGGAATTCCGTCAAGATAGCGTTTTCCCTCGGAGCCGTCCATCGGGATAAGTACGGTCCCGTTCGAAGTCTGGTCCGCAAGCAGCAGCCCTTCACTTACCGCAAAAAGCTTTCCGGTTCCGATCGTTTTGCAATATTCCCCGTATTCATCAGTATTAAGGTCGTAGGTATAGATCATGGACTCAAGGCTGTCATCGGGGACTTCCAGGATACAGTCGCCCATGTATGTTATACGCTCAAGTCCCGACTTGTTGAATATCCTGAAATAAACCTTATCTCCGACGCGCACATACCAGTCGCCGTTATTTTCAACTTCTCCGTTCCTGAACGCTTCGGCAAAGACCCCGGTCGCTTCCTCTTCGGGAGGTTCTTCCACGGGTTCTTCATCCTTTTTCTTCTTTTTATTCTTCTTCTTTTTGGTTTTCTTTTCGGCATCCCTGTCGTCGTCATCGTCATCGTCGTCGCTTTCGGATGTCTCTTTATCACTCACTTTTGCACATCCTCCGAGGCAGGGTGCCATAAGGAACAGCATCACGAAGCAGATGAGTATGACCTTAATTATTCTTTGAACGGTTTTGTTCTTCATATATTTTGGCTCTCCTGATCATTTATTCGAATAAACTTCCATACTTATCATCTGATACGTATTCCTGTTGTTATATTTATGGGGTTTAACATAGGCAGTTCCCTTTGCCTTCCAGTAAAGATCTTTTTTATCCCTGAGGGACATCGCTTCTTTGGACGTCAGGTGATAGGTTTCTCCGCCTTCATCGAGATAATCAAGGTCCGGAGAATATACGAAAAAATTCATTTCATAGTTTCCGTCGGATAACTCGTTCATCTCATAAACGACCGCGATATCTTCCTTCGGATCACCGTCTCCGTTTATAAAATGGAATACCCCGTCCTCATAATATTCCGTGGTCGCATATTCATCGTTATAAAACTCCGCAGCCTGATCCTCCGTAAGCTTTATCCCGAAGAAACGGTCCAGTTCCTTATTTACCTTTTTTAATGAAAGTTCGTTGAGATAAGAACCTTCCAGCTGTTCAAAATCATTTAGATCGTAATAGTCAGTCACAAATCTGACCAGTTTATATACATCGCTGTCATAGCTGATCGAATGATATTCGTCACCGTTCTGATACTGCTCAACGAAATTACTGATAAAGATATTCGCTTCATACTGCATATCTTCGGTGATCGTGATCTCCTTTTTCTTTTCAAGTCCGTTCATCCCGAGCCTGCCGTTCGGAAAATCATGTCTTTCATGTGTTTCCGGAATATCAAGATCGGAAAGAAGATATCTATCATCAAATGTTACCACCGGAGCATCAGAACACAGGTCATTGTATTCTTCCTCGGTCAGATTATGTCCCCATTCTTCCACCCATACCGGATAATAGCCGTAATCTCTGTAGGATTGAACGACTTCCTGCCTTGAGTTCTCATCAAAGCAGAAGGTATAGAATTCGTTAACCGCTTCTTCGTTATAGTATGCTTCAAACGCCGGGAAATAATCTCCGAGTTCCGCATCGAACTTATACCATTTGACGTTATCACCGTTATCGGTATAGGGCGTTCCGACCTCGAGCATACCGTCTTCGTGGAGCATCACGATCGAACCGGATCCGGTGCCGAATGCGCGATGCATCTTTACTCCGTCATATCCCCATATATCCGTTATGGTCTCACAGTATTCAATGATGAGTTCGTTAATCCCGTCCGAATTCACATCATAAAAGAGATAACTGATCGTATCCGGGTTTACCGACTGCGGCCAGCCGTACGACTCGAGCCCCGAATAAATATCCATCTCATAAAGTTCATCCTCCGAGCAGGCATTTTCCTGCGCTTCAAGATATCTGCACAGGATCTCGATCTGCATATTCGATATCTCGGCCGGAGATATATCATAGTTAACGGGAACGGGCGTGGCTTCGGACGCGGTTTCTGTTGTTATGTCAACCTCTTCCGAGTCCTGTTCCGGATCCTCTTTCCCGTCTTCTTCAGCCTTCTTTTTTTTATGCTTTTTCTTTTCCTTTGCTTCTTCTTTATCCCGGTCTTCTTCTTCCTCGTCTTCTTCATCGCTTTCGGAAGCTTCGGCGGAATCCCCGGCAGTGCATCCCGCTACCGAAGGAATGAGCAGGAAGATCATCAGCAGGCAAAGTATTGATCGTAAGATATGTTTCTTCATATAATGAACCTCATTTGTTTATCTTTTTTACGTTCTGGCTTGTATACGCATTTGCGTTCAGGTACTCAAGACCATACAGAGTATATTTTATAGCATTTTTACGGGTTTTTCCACCGACAAACGGCTATATGATAAAAAGCGGCATCAGGATGATCCCGATACCGCTTTTGGTGATAATAAATGAGGTTTTATATGTTCTGACCGGCAACTTTATTTTACCGGACTTAAGACTTTATGCTGTCTTTGGACCGCTTAGGAATTAATATCATCGACACTTCCAAGAACAACTTCCACATCAAGAGCTTCATAGCCCAGCGGAGTAGCCTGCATTACCGTAAGGACAACTTTTTCGCCAACCTTATAATACTGCATTTCCTCCTTCAGCTCGTCCATGGTCGTGACTCTCTGTCCGTCTATCTTTGTTATGACATCTCCTCTTACGAGGCCTGCCTTATCGGCTGCGCTTCCGTCATTTACTGATGAGATATAAACTCCGATAGGCATTCCGTATACCTGGGAATACTCTTTTTCAACGCTGACACCGGTTATTCCTAAATATCCGCGGTCTTCATCATCGACCTTTAACTTGGTCTCCCTGTTCATGAGCTTATGGATTATGGGTTCCGCATCGGAAATAGGGATCGCATATCCCATACCTTCAACGGCGTTTCCGCCGATCTTGTTAGAGTTGATACCTATTACCTCGCCCTGCATGTTAAGGAGTGCGCCGCCCGAATTACCGGGATTTATGGCTGCATCCGTCTGGATGAATTTTGAAACTTCGGAATCACCGTAAGGAGATTCGTTGGTCGATGCTGCGATCGGTCTGTTAAGAGCGCTTACAACACCGGTTGTTACGGACTGTCCGTATCCGAGAGCGTTACCTATGGCTATTACGGGCTCGCCGACTACAAGGTCATCCGAATCGCCGAGTCTGGCTATCGAAATACTGTCTATCGTATCCTGTCCGATATCGCTTAACTGTACCGCTATGACCGCAAGGTCTCTGTCGGGATCCGTACCCTTTACCTGTGCGGGAGCCGATTCGTCATCCGTAAATACGACTGCAAGTTCCTCGGCACTTTCCACTACGTGATCATTCGTTGCTATAAGGAGTTCCGTATCGGACTTTCCTATTATTATTCCGGAACCGGCCGATTTGGCCTCCTGGGAATAAACCTGTCCGAAGAACTGCATTTCCGCGGTGTAGCTGTTGCTTACCGAAACAACCGCGGGCATAACCGATTTGACCACTTCACTGACATCATATACGCCTTCTCCAGTGGGGATCGACTGAACTGTTGATATGTCCGGTCCTTTTCCCTCGGTTACGGGAGCCTTGTCATTGCCTAAAGCAAAATCCTTGCCGACGGCTTTCTTTTCGGCTTTGGCTTCCTGTTCTTCCTCGTCGTCATAAGCTTCGGCATCGGCTTCTTCTTTTATCTGAGCCTTTTGAGTAAAGGCATCCGACAATCCCAGGCCGAAAAGCCTGTCTCCGGCATAACTTGCGGCGATAAAACCACAGCCGGCGAAGATACCGAAGAGCAGACCTATGAGTGCTCCGGTCAAAAGCTTTTTGAAAGTTCCCTTCTTCTTTTTTTCCTTCTTAGGAGTATTGTCATTTCCCGGAACGGGACTTTGTGAATAAGTTTGGTAACTGTTATAAGAATCCATATATATTTCCTCCTGATCCTCAATATTACCGGAAAGGCCTCTTTCCCTTCCGACAATAAAAAGTATAGGAGGAGTTTGTGTTCATTTTGTGAAGAAAAAATGATTTATTTGTTAAACGGCACTTTTTTTGCCTGCCCTGTAACCAAGAAACTTCATCCCACTGAGGTATACGAGTTTTATGACATGGAAAGGCATGAAATGCTTAAGAAGGTAGACTGCCGTGGACTTGACGAGTTTTATCCCTTCACTCTCGGATCTTATGTCGGCAAATATCTCGGGATGGATCGCATGGGATCTTCCGAGCTCATAGTTTCTCTTATACTGCTCGATCCCCGAGTAGTCGTGGGAGTGATAAACCAAAGCTTCGGGCTCATATACTATGAGATTTCCGTTTTCGATCATGCGGCGCGCATAGATCATATCCTCGTTAAAGTCGGTCTTCGTAAAACCCCCGAGGCGGTCAAACACGCTCCTTCTGTACATCGAGCAGACGTTTGATGCATAAAAAGCCTTTATTCCCATGGTCTTTATGTCGTCTTTGCCCTTAACGATACGAACCGGCGGATAGTTAAAGCTTCTCGTATATTTTTCGATGGCTCCACAGCCTTTATGCGGAAGCTGTCTCGCGTAGGCTATACCGACCGAAGGATCCTCAAAGTTCCGGGAAAGTTTTTCGATCAGAAACTCGTCCTTCGGGACCGCATCGTTCGTCATCATGAGAAAAAGATCGGCATCGGAAAAGCCCACCCCCATGTTCCTTGTCATCCCGTGATCGAATTCTTCTTTATTAATATGATGTAATTCGATAAAAGGATACCTTTTAAGAACATCATATCCCTCAAAAAAGCTGTCCCAGTACTTCTGCTCCGTATTGATCACGATGACACGGCCGGGCTTAACACTCTGTCGGTCCAGCATGTAAAAAAGGCTCATCAGATATTCGGTTGGTCTGTAAACGGGGATTATAACATCGATGGTCATTTCTGTGTTCCCGGCATCCTCTGCTCTTAGAAAAACGGGACCTCACATGAGGTCCCGCAAATCTTTCGGTCTTACTGTTTCTTCATGTACTGCCCTGCATCGTTTATGATCTTCTGGCTGTAGCTCTGTACCGCGCTTGACGGTTCATAATCCGTTTCGTCAAACAGGAATTCATGAAGAAGTTTAACGTTATCCGCCAAAGTAAGCGGAACTATGCAGGCACCCTTGCTTCCTATGGTAGCTCCGGCTCTCATGTTCTCATCGGGATAACCGGCCTCATCGACGATCTGATACTTCGAGATGTTGCCGAGGATCTCTATGATCTCGCTGAGGTCAAGTGAAGTATAGGTCTTCGGGAATACCGATTCTGCGATGGATGCGAGCTTTCCGGGGTTACCCTTTGCCTTTTCAAGGATAGCCTTTATAACTGCTCTCTGTCTTTCGGCTCTCTGGAAGTCATCTCCGACGTATCTGATCCTGCAGTAAGCCGTAGCCTGAAGTCCGTTAAGTGTCTGAACTCCCGAACTCTTAACGGGGATATAGTCGACACCTTCATTTGCGGTAAAGTTAACACCGTCCGAGCTCTTTCCGACCATGCTGATCTGATAGTTGTTAAGATGCTTTATCTCGCTGTCAAGGACATTGATCTCGACACCGCCCAGAGCATCGATGACATCTATGAGTCCGTCAAAACCTATCGTGACGAAATCGGTGATATCAAGGTCGAAGTTCATGTTGAGCATGTTGATGGCCTGCTTCGGGCCGCCCTTTGCGTAAGCTGAGTTACACTTGTTGTACTCATCGTTACTCAGGTTAAGGTATGTATCTCTGTATATGGAAACAAGCTTAACATCGCCGGTCTCCAGATTTATCGAAGCGACCATGACCGTATCCGATCTGGTATTCTTGGTAAGCGCTCCCTCTCTTGAGTCCACACCGAAGAGAGCTATGTTCCTGTAACCGCTCAACTTGGAAGCTGCGGCTCCGTCTCCGCTGTCACCCGCTGAAGAAGATTTGAGTTTTTCCTTAACTTCTTCATTAATGACGATATCTTCAACGGGAAGATCCATCTTTCCGGACTTGGTGGCGGTAAGAACGAAATAAAGTGCCACTCCCAATGCGGCAAGTACCAGCAGTTCAACCACTATGAGAATGATCTTGCCTGCACCCGACTTCTTGCCCGGGGCTTTTCTCGCCCTTACAGGTTTTCCGGCAGGTCTTCTCTGTACTTTTCTCTGAGGAGCTCCGTGATGCTCGCTCGAATAAGGACTCCTCTGCTGGGAATGTTCGCTCCTTTGGCCGCTCTTGTGAGGGCCTGCGCTATGTGGATTAACTCTCGAAGGTCTTCCTTCGGGACGCCTTTCGTTAGTTGACATTGTTATTGCTCCTTAAATACTACATTATGGGCCCGTTTCTACATTATAACCCATGATGTAGTATTTTCTCACAGTTTATGTTATTAGTCAAGACGGGGCGCCTTCCTGTGCGACGGACCGTTTTGCGGCGATCTTATTTTCGGATCACATGACCGGATCGTGGAAAAGGTTTCCGTCGATCGGACTATCCGATACAGCCCAAAGATGTTATAATCTAAATACGGGACCGTGGGCCGATGAGATGTGATCCGACCGCCGGCGGTTCAAATACGATTTAGGGGGTAATTTGATGCAGGATTACAAAAAGATCGATCACACAAAGAATAAGGACGTTGTCTTAAGGTACATTCCCGGACATTTCATCACGCCCAATTCACATGTAAATTACTACATGGACCTTTCGGATATGAAAGCAAGACAGCGTGAAGCCAGGGCAACAGGCGAAGAGCTTGCGGACCTTTACCTTGCTTCAGACGTTATCGATACGATCCTTTGTCTTAACGGGACCGAAGTTGTGGGTTCATATATGGCAAACAAGCTGACCAAGGCCGGTATTATCTCAGCCAACCGTCACCAGACCATGTATATCACTTCTCCCGAATACAATGTTGGCGGTCAGATGATGTTCCGTGAGAACAACCAGCACATGATAAAGAATAAGAAAGTTCTGGTCCTCATAGATACCGCTACCACAGGAAGCACACTTAAAAGTGCCATCGGAACGATCAGATTCTACGGAGGAACGCCCATCGGTATCTCGGCGATATTCTCAGTGGCAACCCAGATCGAGGATCTTCCGATCAGATCGCTCTATTCAACCAGAGACCTTCCCGATTACGCAAGT
Source organism: Lachnospiraceae bacterium (assembly GCA_024682115.1). Taxonomy (GTDB): domain Bacteria; phylum Bacillota; class Clostridia; order Lachnospirales; family Lachnospiraceae; genus JAILLW01. The sequence goes on along the minus strand of JAIKZO010000095.1, from coordinate 18,354 downwards.
TACCGTTTCGACAGCTGTCCTCTGTGCCAGCAGGGCGTTCCTGTAGATGCCATCTGTAACGGTTTCGGTTATTCCACAATGCAGTGATTATCGTGCTGAGCGCGATTACAGAAAAAAAGACAGCGGCGATTGCCGTTGTCTTTTTTGTTTGCGTATCCCGTATAAGAAGCGTTCCCTGCATAACCTAATATGCGTTCTTGTTGACGAATCCTCTGAATATCGTAAGGAACATTATCTTTATATCAAAGGAGAAGGTCCAGTTCTCTATGTAGAAAAGATCGTATTCGACCCTCTTTCTTATCGAGGTGTCTCCTCTGAATCCGTTTATCTGTGCCCAGCCCGTAAGTCCCGGTCTTACCTGGTGCTTTATCATGTAGCGGGGGATCTCTTCCTTGAACTTATCAACAAACTGAGGTCTTTCGGGTCTCGGTCCCACCAGAGACATCTCTCCTATGAGGATATTGAAAAGCTGCGGAAGCTCATCAAGGGAAGTCCTTCTAAGGAACTTACCCACCTTAGTAACACGGTTATCGTCCTTCTTTGTCCATTCTTTTTCCTCATCGGTATTCTTCTGGACCACCATGGTCCTGAATTTGTACATCATGAAAGGCTTGTTGTTAAGCCCCACACGTTCCTGCTTGAATATCACAGGGCCTTCGCTTGATGCCTTTACGCAGATTGCGCAGATGAGCATTATCGGAGAGCAGACTATGATTCCCAAGGTTGCTCCGATGACATCCACCGCTCTTTTTACGAACCTGTTGATAAAGTTATTGAGCGGAACGTATCTTATGTTGATGACCGGAAGTCCCTGTACATCCTCGGTATAAGGGTGAGAAGGAACGAGCGAGTTGTAATCGGGTATGAATTTCGTGTGCACACCGGATTTTTCACATATATCCACTATGTTCTCGAGTTTTTCGTAATCCTTAAGTGCCAGCGTTATCGCTATCTCATCGAGCTTGTTTTCGGGAAGGATGTATCTGATATTGTCAATACCGCCGACAACCTTGACTCCCTTATAAACCGTACCGCGCGGAACGGTGTCGTCCAGGATACCCCTTACAACGTATCCCCACTGGGGATTCTGGTTTATCCTGGTGATATATTCTTCCGCCGCTCTCGAATATCCGATCAGCAGTACATATTTCAGGTTATATCCTTTTCTCCTGAAGAGTTTAAGGAGACGCCTTACGGCCGAACGGACCAGGGTCGTCAACAGGATATTTATGACATAGAACGAGCCGATCATCAGTCTCGAGATGTGATACTGCTCGATCATATAAAGGAACATCATGAAGATGATGATACCGAAGGTATTGGCCTTCAAAATACCGAAAAGCTCGTACCTGAACATCGTCGCTCTCTTCGGAGCATAGGTCCCGAACATATAATAAAGAACGATATATAAAGGCACCAGGAAATAGAGCGCACTGAAATAAGTGTTCCTGTCAAGAACACCAACCGAAACGTCGGTCTCGGCAAAGCCCGTAGCGAACTTAAGATACCAGGCGAGCAGGTATGACAGAGCCACTACCAGTGCATCCACCACAAGATGCAGTCTGTTAAAAATCTTTTGGTTATCTTTTATCATAAGAATTTCCTTACGGGAGCAGCTAAAAGTTCAAGCTCCAGCATTATATAAGTCAAAAGCCTCGAGGGCTTAAACTTTACCCTGTTATCCGAATATTTTCCGGACACGCACATATCAAGCCCCTTTATAAGGCCGTTCACGTATTTAAGTCCGAGTCCCTTTTTTATATAGAATAACGTTTTTACGAAGAATCCTACCACCAGGAACGGAACGTTTAAAAGAATCTGGACCGGTGGCATGTTCTTGTAAATTATGTAAACCGAGTTGCGTGCCGAATGAAATGCCTTGAATTCATTGTATCTGCTGCCAGATGCAGCCGAGCCCGCATGGAGTATCTCGCTGTCCAGGTTGATATAATTCCTTAATCCGTTTATCCTTGCCCTGTATCCGATGTCCACATCCTCAAGATAGGCAAAATGTGCTTCGTCGAAAAAGCCTATCTTCTTCAGCATATCCATCCGGTACAGTGCGGCTCCGGCGCATGCGGAGAACACTCTTTTAACACCGTGCTCATAATATGAAGCGCTCTTATCCTTACCTGCGGAAAAAGCCCACCCCATCACGCAATAATAGTCTCCCGCGCTGTCGACATGGGTCTTATCACACATCTTCAGCATCTTCGACTGGACCGAAAACGCATCCTTATATGAATCCATGGTGTTTTCAAGCTGCTTTATAGTGTCATGCATTATGACCGTATCGTTATTGAGAAGATAAACGAACTCGGTCTCGCAAAGGGCTATACCTTCGTTTACCGCATGACAGAATCCCGTGTTCCGGTCAAGTTTGACAAGCCTTGTTTTGGGGAATTTTTCTTCTATTATACCGATACTGCCGTCGGAAGAACCGTTGTCCACTACGATGACATCAACGTTAACGCTCGAAGAAAAGACGCTCTTAAGGCATTCGTCAATGAACTTCTCGCCGTTATGATTTGGTATCACTACCGTTGTACGCGCTTTTCCTCTATCCATGCTCCGGGTCACTTTCCTTTGACTACCGTATCCGGGTCATACACAAATCTGTATCCCCTGTCCTTCATTATACGACAAAATTCCATGCTGAGCTTTTTATAATCGATATTTGAAGAATCTTTTTCCTTATTCAAAAGTTCATTGAAAAGATCGGAAGCCTCTTTGTTCGGGATCATACCGAGGACCGAGATATACGGGACCTCCATGCTGCATGACGCCCGGTGGAGCCTTCCCCCGGAATCGTGCCTGCTAAGGCCGTAAAACATCACGTTTCCGTCCTTATCGTATACGCCGTCCCTTACAAGGCCCTTTTTATCGAGGATCCTGCAGCCCAGGGCACAGACATCCTTCCTCTGTGAAAAAATGTCGGGCTCATAACTGACTTTGAAGAATCCCACATGTTCCGAGTCGGAAACCACGGCCTCAACCCCTGCGTTCTTAAGATGATCCGCAACGGCCCGCTTGCCGGCATCGTAAGCATAGGTCTTGCTCGCCGGATTAGCGGAAGTAGACTCTTCATGGCATCTCCAGTGATAAAGGACACGGCCGACATGTCCTATATGGTCTTCATAATGATCGCCGTATTCCTTTCTGATATCGGCAACACATCTTAATATGAAGTCATGATCCTGTGCTCCGTCATACTCGCTCCTGAAGGGCGTGCGCCTTGCAAGATCTCCGTCAACCATCAGGAAATGGCAGATATAGTTGTTCGAAAGCAATAGGTCGTAGTTAAATTCAGGTTTAATATTTGCTTCGAAAAACTGTGTAGTTTCGGCGTTTGTTTTATCTTCATCCGAGTATAACAGTTGTAATTTATTTCCGTTGGTCCTTGCTTCGAGGATGCATTTTACCATCTCGTAGAGGGCATCCCTGGTAAGAAGGTCATCATGGTCCAGCAGACCGATATATTCGCCCGTACAGTGCTTTAATCCCTCGTTGGTGTTTCCTGAAATACCGAGGTTTTCCTTAAGCGGAACATAGACTATACGCTTGTCCTGAAAGGATTCCGCCACATTCTTGACCGAATCGGTCAAGCTTGCATCGGCTATTACAAGCTCCCATTTTCCGTATGTCTGAGCCGTCACCGATCCGATAAGCTCCCTGAGGAACTTTTCATCGGTATTGTACGCCGGAACGAGGATCGATACGGGGACATCGATGTTAAGGGATTCCCGGATCTCGTCGAGCCGCTTTTCCTCGCTCAGCGGAACATAATCGTATTCATCCGTCTTATTGTCCCTGAGCCTTTCGCGTATCGCATAATAAGTCTTTACCGGACCGTTTCTCTTTATATAATTCAGTGTCTTGATTATATCGGTATTCAATCAGTCTGTTTTTACGTCTGCCTTGAGTGCCTCGGTCAGATCTTTGAGCATATTCTCCGAATCTTCAAGCGACGTACCCTTTACACCTATATAGAACTTAAGCTTGGGTTCTGTTCCGGAAGGACGTGCGCAGCACCAGCAGTCGTTCTCAAGTTCGAAATAAAGGACATTCGATGAAGGAAGGCCTGTTTTCGATACGGATCCGTCGGCGTGGTCTATAACCTTATCCTCCTTGTAATCCCTGAACTTAAGGACATTGTATTTACCTATCTTCCTGGGCGGATCGTTTCTCAATCCGTTCATGATATCCTGTATCTTCTGAGCACCTTCAACGCCTTTGAGAGTGATCGTATACTGGGATTCCTTATAGAATCCGTACTTTTTGTATAGCTCGAGCATACGGTCATACAGTGTAACGCCGTTGACCTTGCAATATGCGGCAACCTCGCAAAGGCACATTACTGCAACGATCGCATCCTTATCCCTGGCGTGTGTTCCGGCAAGGCATCCGTAAGATTCCTCAAGGCCGAACACATAGTTATATGTATTGTTCTGTTCAAAGAGCTTTATCTGCTCGCCGATATACTTAAATCCGGTAAGCACCTCGATAAACTTAAGTCCGTAGTCCGCAGATATGGCAGCTGCCATATTTGTCGTAACTATAGTCGATACAAGAGCGGGGTTGGCAGGCATCGTTCCGGACTTAGCCCTTTCGCTAAGTATATACTCGGCGATCAGCATTCCCGACATATTTCCGGTAAATGCCTTGTATTCGCCTGAAGCCGTATCATATGCATATATTCCGAGACGATCCGCATCGGGGTCGGTCGCGAGCACGATATCGGCCCGTTTTTCCTTCGCAAGGTTAAGAGCATATGTAAAAGCCTTGGGATCCTCGGGATTCGGGTAATCCAGCGTGGTGAAATCTGGATCCGGACCCGTCTGCTCGGGCACAACATATAAATTCTTAAATCCGAGCTCTTCAAGTATGCGTCTCGTAGGCTTGTTTCCCGCTCCGCAAAGGGGTGTATACACGATCTTAAGGTCTCCTGCGGCCTTTTCGATGATCTCGGGATGGATTATCTGCTTTTTAAGCTCCTGCATGTATCTGTCATCTATCGCAGAGCCTATCTCTTCGTAGAGTCCCTTGGCAGTTGCTTCTTCAACTGACATTATCCTGCAGTCCGAATAAGAAGCGATCGCCTTAACTTCATCTATGATCCCGGTATCATGAGGAGGCGTTACCTGAGCGCCGTCTTCCCAGTATACCTTGTATCCGTTATATTCCGGGGGATTGTGGCTGGCCGTTACGTTTATTCCGGCCGTACATTTAAGCTCGCGTACCGCAAACGAAAGCTCCGGAGTGGGGCGAAGTTCATCAAATACATATGCCTTGATACCGTTGGCGGCAAGACAGGTAGCCGCGATATCGGCAAATTCCCTTCCCATCCTGCGACAGTCATATGCGATCGCAACTCCTTTGCTCTGGGTTCCGGCCTTTATGATGTAGTTTGCCAGTCCCTGTGTAGCCTTATGTACCGTATATATGTTCATTCTGTTGGTTCCGGCGCCTATGACTCCTCTTAATCCGCCGGTACCGAATTCAAGTTCCCTGTAAAATCTGTCCTCAATCTCTTTTTCATCGGAAGCAATGCTCCTTAATTCAGCCTTGGTCGCCTCATCAAAATGAGGATCGTTCAGCCATGATTCATACTCTTCCCTGTAATTCATAAGAATGCCCTCCTGGTTAATGATAATCTATATAAATTTCTTAATATCCCATATCACTTATCATACCACGAAAAGACCCGCAGGTCATTCGGTGATCTTCAGCGCAAAATCGCTCCTGTCGAGCGAAAAGTTCGGATTGTAGTAGGGATCTCCCTTTTCAAGCACATCCTTCCACTTATTCCTGAAATACTCGGATTCGCGGTTATATCTTTCCGCGTTCTCACCGCTTAGGTCGGAACCTCTTGAAGCGGATTCGTAATGATAAAGCTCGGCAAACGGAGTAAATACATTAAGATAGCCTTTTTCCCTGAGCCTTATGCAGAAGTCAACATCATTGAGGGATATCGCAAAGTCTTCACCGAGACCACCGATCTCATCATACAGAGCCTTTCTGACCATAAGACAGGCGCCGGTCACCGCACTCACGTTCTGCGCATAGCAAAGCCTGCCCATATATCCGAGATTATCGCGGTGCTGCATGTAATGCGAGTGTCCCGCCGTTCTGTGAGCTCCGAGCCCCAGGACAACGCCCGCATGCTGGATCGTCTTGTCGGGATAATAAAGTTTTGCTCCGACACAGGCCACGTCGTCCCTTTGAGCGTACATCAGAAGTTCTTCAAGCCAGTTTACGGTTATGACCTCTGTATCGTTGTTTAGTAGAAGGATGTATTCACCCTTTGCAAAAGTCGCTCCGTAGTTATTGACTTTGGAATAATTAAAGGACTCACCTTCAGGCCTATTATAAGTAACAACCGTTACCTTTTCGTTGTTTTCTAGGGTTTTATAGTAATCGAAGATCTTCGGATCGGTCGATCCGTTCTCTACAACGATGATCTCGTAATTGTCATACGTGGACTTTTCGATGATGGAACTTATGCACCTTCCCAGATCATCCGGATGATCCATGTTGGGTATGATGATCGAGATGAGGGGTGTTCCGATGATCTCGTATCTGATCTTGAAGATCGTCTCGAATGCCCTCGTCGATGTTATCTTGAAATGACGGTAACCGTGTCTCATCAGGTGGTCGGCAACCGCATCCTTGGCAGCCTTTATCGCATAGGGCTTGGCATCGATGTTCGAAGCGACGGATCCTTCATGACATCTCCAGTAGTAAAGGAGCCTCGGAACGTGAACTATGCACTTTGCCCTGTCCGTAAGCCTTAAGATCATGTCATGGTCCTGGCTTCCGTCAAAAGCGCTTCTGAAAAGCTCATCTCCGTCAAGCAGCGTCTTTTTGAAAACGCTGAAGTGGCAGATATAATTGTTGGCCCTCAGATTGTCTATCGCAAAATCCGGTTTGAAATGCATCGTGAGCATCTTATCTATGTTTCCCGATTTAAATGTCGTCTCATCGCAGTAAATGTAATCGGCACCCTTTTCATTGATGACTTTGACATACTCGTAAAGGGCACTCGGATGAAGGATATCGTCATGATCGAAAAGGCCTATATATTCTCCCGTAGCCATCTTAAGGCACTCGTTCGTATTGCCCGAGATCCCTTTGTTTTCGGGGAGTTTCATGTATAGAATACGTGCGTTATCTATTCCTTTTCCCTTACGTATCTCCTCATCTTTCTTAATATATTCTTCTACCACGGAGGCTACGTACGAATGACTGTCATCCGATCCGTCCGCAAGGCACAGTTCCCATCCGGCATACGTCTGATACATGACGGAATCTATCATCTCTCTTAAGAAAGCCTCGGGCGTATTATATAAAGGAACAAGGATGCTTATCTTTACCGGGTTATCAAACACTTCGGATTCCTCGGCTTTCCTTTGGGCATCATCCGGGAACGAAAGCGTTCCGAACTGTCTCATCGCCTTTTTTTCATGCTTCTTATACTCAACCTTCGAAAGGATCCCCTTTATCGAACCGCAGTTTTTGATCCTGCGTCCCTGTCTTATCATAAAATGCATGCATTTTCTTAAAGGGGCGGATGCCTTCCAAAGAGGATTGCCCTTGATCCTGTTCAGTTTAAAGTTAAGATCATCTACGGTACTCTCAAGCTCGGCTATCCTGCCTGCAAGATCCGCGTTCCTCAGATGTTCCTTTTCATATTCTTCCCTGTAATCCATCTGTGCTCCTTTAGAAAACAAATGTTATCCTTTTGATCGGCCATCATGTGTCTGAAATCCGCAAGTGCAGTCACAGTCAGCGCTCCCGGTCTTGACCAATTCAGTCATTATGTTTGATATCGAGGGTCCAGTTGCTCATATTATAGAGTCTTAACCTCGATGTTTTATCCTTCATGTACATCCCAAAGCGGTAGTGACCTTCAGGCAGTGCATCCGACCTGATCTTGGCAGTGTAACCTGCTAAATCTACATTTAGCTGATCCGGAACGTTACCTGCGATGTCGGGTCGGAACTCGTATTCGGTCTCCACGCCAAAGCACCGTCCAGATGCCGTATTTTCAAGGAAAAGCGTCCTTTCAAAACATGCGTTATTTGAGCCCGTAACGAAGGTATATCCCTGCAGATAGTACCCGTTGTCATCGTCCGAATCGGGTATGTCGATCCTTCCTCTTTCGACTCCGTACTTCCACTTGAATATGTCCATCGCACATTCCATTCCTATCCTGACGCAACGATCTTCCGAAGCGGCTCTGATAACGTCTGTTATCTCTGAAACCCTCGCCCAGTCGCGCTCCAGGTGAACCTCATAATGATATTTAGGGGCATATTCATACTCCCACATGTCCGTTGTGAGGTTTATATTATAGAAGGGATCCTTCCCGTAAAGCCACTGATGCTTTTCATACAGAAGGTCTTTTTCGCGGTTCATCCGGTACATCTTATCATCCGAATCGGAATCATTGCCTCTTGAAAGGGATTCGTGATGGAAAAGCTTAACGTCGCACCTTTCTATATTATAATACCCCTTTTCAAATATCTTATAGCAAAGATCCACATCGTTAAATGCGACCTTCAGTTCCTCATCAAAGCCTCCGACTTCGTCAAATACGGCCTTTTTGACCATAAGACAGGCTCCCGTAACGCCCATCATATCGTGAACATACCTGTTCTTTCCGAAATAATGGTCCTCGGAGTCGGATAAAAACTGCAATTTATGGGCCGGACCTATCCTGAGGTTTGTTATCCCGGCATGCTGGATCATATCGGAACCCGGATAAAGGAGTTTGGCTCCGACCGCTCCCGCGTACGGAAGGGCCGCTTTAATGAGCATTTTATGCATCCAGTCGTGTTCTGTTATCTCCATATCGTCGTTCAGGAAGAGAAGATAGTCCCCGCGGGCGTTCCGGGCGCCCAGATTGCACATATATGAGAAGTTGAAATCTCTCTTTTCATATATATATCTGGCATTATAATTTGCCAGGATATCCCCTATCGTCTTCTTATTTACCTCGGAAGACCCGTTATCTACCACGATTATCTCGTAATCGAACTCTTTTTTCGTGTCCGTGACCTCTATGAGCGAGTCAATGCATCTGAAAAGGATCTCCGGATGGTCTTTTGACGGAATTATGACGGAAACAGTAACGTAACCCGTCTTCTCCCTTATGGGATCGGAAAGGTGCATGTCCTTTATAACGTCATATGAGGGCGAAAACGCATGATACAATATCTTGGGTACGTGTATCACGCTTTCGTTTGCAAGTTTCCCGTCATGAAGATCATGCTTCCTGAATGCTCCCTCCAGAAGAAGCAGCTTATAAAGGTAAGAATAAATGTCATCCGAGCCTGAGTAAGGAAGATCCTTCATCTTATCTGCGTTTATTGCGATCATTCCTCCAAAATAGAAGTAAGATAAGAAAGCATCAGGGCTCCAGTCGGGCTTAAACCACGGATTTTCGCGTATTCCCGAGGGTGTAAGCACGTCCTCATCTGAGTAAATCATGATTAAATTTTTATTTCTGTGAAATATTTCCGAAATTTCTCTCAGAGCAAATTTTGAAAGTTTTCCGTCAGAAATTTTAAAAATAACGCAATTTATCGTATTATCCGGTCTTTGCAGGAAATTAGCGACTTGTGGTAGCAAAATCGGGTCACATACAAGATATTGTGTTTGACAATTTTCGTCATTTTCGTGATTTGTAAATGTTATTTGTTGACATAATCGGATCGATTTTGCAAGATTTTCGTCATTTTTATCTGAAAGGCTTTCATTTACAAAATTTTGAAAATCATTTTTCAGACAGTTTTTAATCTCATCTTTAATAAGAAAATCATCTTTTTGATTATTCTCAAGCTGTATAGCCCATGCACTATAGTCCAAATTTTTGGATTTTAGTGCTTTTTGGTATTTTCTTGTCTGATTTGCAACCGCAAGTTTTTTAACACAGCTTTTCAGGCCCGACATTATCGTTTTTCTCCGTTTTTGGATAAAATTTAGAATAATTTCTTTACAGATGATGAAATATTTTCTGCAAGTGCCTTTGAGATACGAACTATCTCCATATCAATATGGAGAACGTTCTCACCCCTGATTAAAACATCCTTTAATGCGAAAATAAGGTTCGGATCGGCCGTTTCGAATACAAAACTGCCTGTTTTTATCATTTTTCCGTTGCTCTGTATGAATTTTTTGTCACTCAAAACGTCCATTCCGTTAAGAATGAGCTCGTTTATCTTCACCAGGCAGATGTCGTCCGCGGGATCAATCCTTAAGTTTTTGATATCGCCCTTAAATTCAATATCCGTGACAACATGACCGGGTCCTTCGTATACATCCGGAACGTATTTGGAATCCTGCTCACTGAATCCCATCCCGCGGTCATAATATATCTGTATGCGTTCATCAAGTATATCCCTGAGCTTCTTTTCGGCCAGTCCGACCGCATCGAGCACATGTGTGCCTATATTGGCTCTTATCTCGCCGATGGACAGATGATGACCCGTTACTTCCTTCTGGAATGTCACTTCCTTTTCCCTGAAGTACTCCGCTTCATTGGGTGTTATACTGATCTTCTCAAAAAGTTCGTCTATATCCTGAAGATTTCTTCTTTCATCTTCAAGAACATAGCAGTAAAGCGCCCTGAATGCGATCTCACGCGCTTCAACCTTCTTTTCGCGGCACCACTCGTAATCTATGATCGTCCATTCATCCCCTTTTGTAAGGATATTTGAAAAGATCAGATCAAGATCACTTATGTTTTCGCCGTTATTGTAGTCTATTCTTTCATAATAATCGTCAAAAAGCGCCTTAAAGGCTTCTTTATCCCCTTTATCCAGGGCTTCGTCCATCCTCTCTTCAAGGGTGATACCGTCTACAAATTCAAAGAGAGCATAGCCTTCTTCCTCGTTAAATGTACATTTATTGACCTTGAGCTTTGAACCCTCATAACGTTTTTTGAGCAGATCATGGTTCTTAGCCATCTGCGCAACGTGTTCGCGGGCTTCCGGGCTCATGGGTATCTTCTTAACTCCTTCGGAGGTTATCTCCGTCTTTATCGCATAACGGGGATCCCTGTCATTTGAGTATTTTGCATACTTAAGGTCGATATCCGGCCCCAGGATCGCCATATATGAGTTTGAAAACAGCGGAAATTCGCCGTCTTCAATCAAAGTATCGTAAACTCTTGACTCGTCAAAGAGCTTTAAACGGTCTCTGTCGAGATTGCGGATGTTGTCGGTAAGCTGACCCTTCCCGGGAAGATGCTTATCGGAATAGATCGCCCAGGGGAGTTTATAATCCGGATAAGGGTAATAGAATGAATATCTGTCTATCCCGCACGATCCGAATATCTTCTCAAGGCCGTTCCTTGTAAAAGTCCTGGCGCTCCCTCCCTTGGGATAACCTTCAAGAGAGGCAAAATACTCTCCGTTGTGGTCTTCCTTGCAGCCCGCCCAGTACTTGAGACCGAGCCTGTTTTCTATCGCAATAACAATACGCCCGTTATTTTTGGCGTGTTTACTGATCTTTTTGAGCATGTCCACATAAGGATCATCGCTGTCTATATAGCTTGAAGCATATTCGAAGACGCCTATGAGACAGATATAATCAAAGTCGCAGTCGAGATTGGGTTCTATATCCGCAAAGTTACCGACGTGAATGGTTATATTATCCCTGTCCTGGTTCCTATATGCGTTTACATGGCTTCTTTTGGCCGAAAGATCGACACAGGTAACGCTCTTTGCCATTTCCGAGAGCATGCTCGTTATCGCTCCGCATCCCGAACCGATTTCAAGCACCTTATCTTCCTTGGATATAGGCAGAGAAGCTACAATATTGCCCCTTACCGAAGAAAGGTGGTAAAGGATAGGCCAGCTTTTCTTTTCCTCTATAACGCTCTGATAAGCGGCGGAGGGCGAATTCCTGACGATATCCAGCAGGATGTCTTCTATCTCCCCGTCGGAATACAGGTCTTTTCCGCTGTAATGATCGTAATTTAACGAAACCTGTCCGATCTTCTCGGGCAGGTGATTAAACAGGTCATCTTCTGTGAGTCTTATGGGTGTATAGCTCATGCATCCTCCACTTTTATCTCGGAATTCATATCATAATAGCCTATCGGGTTCTTATCCGATATGACCGTCATGTTCATAACATCATAAAGTCTGTGATAAACGGTGAAATCCTCATCTTCATAACCCGTTACTCCGAGCGAGATGAGATATTCGCCTCCGTTTAAGTCTATCATCTGCGTAAAGGTGATATGCTTCTTTTCACCCTTTTTAACGCTCTCCAAAAATGTCTTTTCAAACATCGTATTGGTGCCGGTTATCTCGACACCTTTGATATTCTTGATCGAAAAAGCAAATATCGGGGCAGTGATATCACGATTTATCTCGACGAACATATGCATCGTGCATTTTGAACCCTTGATGATCGCATTTACCCTGTTTCCTTTTTCGTCTTCAAGATACTGGTCATAAATAACAGCTGCTTTTGTTCCGTATTCGAGCAGGTGAGGGTTGATGGAATCGTCATTTTCCGCGCCTTCCGGCGTATGGATCTCCTGTCCGACCAGAACCTGCTTATAAGCATCTATCATTTCCTTCGGAGAACCTTCTCCGAGCTTTTCACCCTGATTTAACAGAACAACTCTGTCACAATATTTGCTTATCGAGCTTAAATCATGACTTACAAAGACTATCGTCTTGCCCATTTCCTTGAATTCTTCGAACTTTCTGTAGCATTTTGCCTGGAAGAACACGTCTCCTACGGAAAGAGCCTCGTCCACGATGAGGATCTCAGGATCGATATTGATCGCCACGGCAAAAGCAAGCCTTACGAACATTCCCGAAGAATATGTCTTTACGGGCTGGTTAACGTATTCGCCTATATCGGCAAACTCCAGGATCGCGGGGAGACGCTCATCTATCTCTTTTTGTGAAAAGCCCATCATCGTACCGTTGAGATAAACGTTCTCTATCCCGTTATACTCCATATTGAACCCGGCACCGAGCTCAAGAAGTGCGGATATCCTTCCGTCAACGAAAACATCGCCGGAAGTAGGATTAAGAACACCTGTTATTATCTTCAGGATCGTTGATTTTCCTGATCCGTTCGTACCTATGATACCTATGGTCTCACCCTTATATATGGTCAGATCGATACCCTTGAGGGCAGCATGTTCCTTATACCTTTTCTTCTTCCTTCCGATCCCCAGAGCCTCTTTAAGACGGTCCTTGGGCTTGTCATAAAGCTTATAGGTCTTATGAAGGTTATTAACTTGTATCGCAATGTTATTATCAGAGAACATCGGCAAAATGTACCTTTAACCGCTTGAATATCAGCGATCCTATCAAAAACAACGTAACCGTTATGATCCAGAAATATGTTGAGCTGTAAAAATGCTCAAAGAACCAGGTCTCTTCGTAGATTGCGCTCCTGAACCCGTTTACTATATAAACGATCGGATTGAGCTTGAAAAGGATGATCAGGCGCTCATCATGGATCATATTGATGTCCCAGAGTATCGGCGTTGCCCACATCCCTACCTGGAGGATTATATTGATGATCTGTCCCAGGTCCCTGAAGAATACGACTATCGCGCAGGTCGAATAGCAAAGGGCCAGCACAAAGACAAACATACAGAAGCTGTAATAGATTATCTGTATGGTATATACGCTCGGATAATAGCCGTAGCATATTGAAAGGAACAGGAGTATGCAGATAAAGAATATATGGATGAAGGTAGCCGCGATAAGCTTGATTATAGGAAGGATACTTATCTTAAAGACGACCTTTTTAACAAGATAGCTGTATTCGAGCAATGCATTCGTCCCGTTCGTCAGAGCCTCAGAAAAATAGAACCAGGGAACAAGGCCCGCCGTGAGGTACAATACGTAAGGAACCTCGACTCCGCTCGCTATCATCTGCGATCTGGTGTTAAATACGACATCGAATACGATCCAGTACATCACAACGGTAACTACGGGCTGAACGAGCGCCCAGATGAAACCGAGATAGGATCCCGCATAACGCTTCTTAAAATCGTTTTTGGCAAGCTTCCATATAAGGGATCTTGACTGAAACAGTTCTCTGGGGATAATAAATATCCTGTCGTAGAAGAATGCAAAGATAATGCATGACAATCCCAGAAGGAGGCAGGCGCATATCTTTTTGAGTTCCTCGGTATGCGGATCCACCGCCAGCGGATTATTATGCAAAACAATAACAACAGCCAGCGTGATACACGCAATAAGATACAGTGCGATCACAACCGGCTTCTTAGGACGTTTTTTAGTTGAAAGTGAAGAATCAGTACTTTTCAAGGTATTCCTTAAATCCGCCCCATTTTGTGTCTTTTTCGGAAAGAATAAGGGCATCCTTATTTTCAAAAGGCCATTCGACTCCTATATCCGAATCGTCGAATCTGATACCGCCTTCGTCGTTCGGATGATAGAAATCCGAACATTTATATGTGAATTCGGCAAAATCGCTCATTACATAGAAGCCGTGAGCAAATCCTTTGGGGATGTAGAACTGTTTTTTGTTGCTCTCGCTGAGTTCCACTCCGAACCACTCTCCGAAAGTCCCGGATCCCTTTCGAAGATCGACCGCCACATCATATACGGAGCCTTTTATGACTCTTACGAGCTTATCCTGAGGATGGTTTATCTGAAAATGAAGTCCCCGGAGCACGTTTTTTGATGATGCTGACTGATTATCCTGTACAAAGACCACATCTATCCCGGCTTCCGTGAAATCGTTCTGATTGTAGGTCTCCATGAAGTAGCCTCTGCTGTCTTCATAAACCGCGGGTGTGATGATCTTTAAACCTTCTATCTTACATGTTTCAACTGATATCTTTCCCATTATAATCCTTCTGCAACCTCCGTAAGGTATTTTCCGTAATCCGTCTTCATAAGAGGTTCTGCCAGCTTAAGGAGCTGAGCTTTGTCTATGAATCCTCTCTTGAACGCTATCTCCTCGATGCAGGAGATGTAAAGACCCTGTCTTTTCTGGAATGTGGCTACGAAATTCGCCGCATCGAGCAGAGAATCATGGCTTCCCGTATCGAGCCACGCGAAACCTCTTCCGAGCGTTTCCACGCGGAGCTTACCCCTTTGAAGGTATTCGTTGTTTATGCTCGTTATCTCGATCTCTCCCCTTGCCGAGGGTTTAACGTTGGCCGCGATCTCAACAACGTCATTATCATAAAAATACAATCCGGGTACCGCGTAATTACTCTTGGGGTTGGCAGGTTTTTCCTCTATCGATAAGGCCATTCCGTTCTCATCGAACTCAACAACGCCGTATTCTCTGGGATCGCGTACATAGTATCCGAAGATGGTAGCTCCATCCGTTCTTTCGGCTACATTCTTGAGGACCTTTGAAAAGCTCTGTCCGTAGAAGATATTGTCACCGAGAACGAGTGCGGCGCTGTCATTCCCGATAAAATCGGCACCGATGATAAAGGCATCGGCCAATCCTCTTGGATATTCCTGTACCGCATATTCAAACTTCATACCGAGATCGGATCCGTCCTTAAGAAGCTCCTTAAATACCGGCAGATCCCTGGGCGTTGAGATGATCAGGACCTCTCTTATCCCTGCCAGCATTAACGTAGACAGAGGATAATAGATCATCGGTTTGTCGTAAACAGGCATTATCTGTTTGCTGATAGCCTTTGTGAGCGGATAAAGCCTGGTTCCGGAACCGCCCGCAAGAATTATACCCTTCATATTTTTCCCTTCCTTAACGTATGAAATGGACCGGCATTAATAAATACCGTATGTTATTAAACTTTATACATCTCGTTGTAATACTTCTGATAGTCTCCGCTGGTAACGTTCTTCATCCAGTCTTCATGTTCAAAATACCACTTGATCGTAAGCTTGATACCGTCCTTGAACATGGTCTCGGGCTCCCAGCCTATCTCAGACTTTATCTTATCGGGAGCTATGGCATATCTTCTGTCATGTCCCTTTCTGTCTTCAACATATGTTATAAGATCTTTTGTTACGAGAGTCTTTCTGGGATCCGAATCTTCCAGCATCTCCTGAAGAGTCTCTATGATGATGTTCACTATCTCGATATTCTGCTTTTCGTTGTGTCCGCCGACATTATATGTCTCGAAAAGCCTGCCCTTGTTGATGACCATATCGATGGCTTTTGCATGATCGGCAACATAGAGCCAGTCACGAACGTTCTTGCCGTCGCCGTATACTGGAAGCTTCTTGCCCTGAAGCGCATTGTTTATGATAAGGGGAATGAGCTTTTCGGGGAACTGGTAAGGTCCGTAATTGTTCGAGCAGTTCGTGATGTTCGCAGGGAACTTATAAGTGTCCATATATGCCTTTACGAGCATGTCCGATGAAGCCTTTGAAGCCGAATAGGGGCTGTGGGGGCTGTACGGAGTAGTCTCGTAAAAATATCCGTCTCCCTCGGGAAGTGAACCGTATACTTCATCCGTTGATACATGAAGGAACTTCTTTCCTTCCTTAAACGTTCCGTCTTCCTTCTCCCAGGCTGCCTTGGCACTGTTGAGCATTACCGCGGTTCCGAGAACATTTGTCTGTACAAAGACTTCGGGAGTCTTTATCGACCTGTCAACATGCGATTCGGCCGCAAAATGTACCACATAGTCGATATCGTTTTCGTTAAAGATCCTGCTTATGGCCTCTTTATCGCAGATGTCAGCTTTTACGAAGGTGTAATTGTCCCTGTTCTCGATATCCTTAAGGTTTTCGAGGTTACCCGCATATGTCAGCACATCCACGTTAATTATACGGATATCATCACCGTATTTGTTAAACATGTAATGGATGAAGTTGGAACCGATGAATCCGGCTCCTCCGGTCACTAAATAAGTTTTCATTCAAATCTCCTTTTTGGAAAGACCGCATAACCCGGCCGTTCCCGTATTAATATCCCATGTAACTGATGTTCATATCCACGTTTCCGTTTATGCCCGGTATCGTACCCTTGGATGAGTACTGCCACATATCGTAACGCGACTTATTGTATGTGGGCTCGGAAGCGTACTGGGCAAGCCAGATCTTATATCCTGAAAGGCTCGAGACATCAAGATAAGAACTCAGCCATGTCTTGTTCGAATAAACACCGGCCTTATATCCGGAATTCTGTATCGTCTGGCAGAAGGCCTTGCAGACTGCGGTACGCTGTTCTGCGCTTATATCGTCGCCTCTTCCCTTAGAGCCTTCGACATCGATGAATACAGGATATGAAAGGCTGTATCCGCCGATAAGGCTAAGGGTCATTGAAGCTTCTTCTACGGCTTCGACTTCATCGACAGCCTGTGAGTAGAAGTAAACTCCGACTTTCAGTCCGGCATCCTTGGCTCCGTTGATGTTGGCCTTGAACTGAGGATCGGCAACGAGAGCTCCGCTCGAAGATCCGCGATATCCGCATCTTATGATGACATAAGAGATACCCGATTTCTTGACATTCTCCCAGTTGATCGTACCGTTCCACTTTGAAACGTCTATACCGAGAGCTCCGGATCCGGAACTTAAGTGTCCATCCGCATCAAACGTATATTTTGCTCCCTGGATGACCTGTTCGCCGGTGACGAATTTACCGTTCTTATCATAGAAATAAGTATATCCGTCAATGGTCTGCCATCCGGTGTATTTGTATTCTCCGGTCTTGACCGCTTTATAGAAGACATCGTATTTATAGTAATCCGCGAACGTAGCCTTCCTGTATTTATCGCCGTCCTTAACGTAGATTTCATTGCCCTTCTTATCCTTGAGGATATTGGTCGTGTCTTTCTTGGCCTTTTCCTCGGGTGAGATGGTTGGCGTAGACTTGGGTGTTGTCGTAGGTGTTGATGTAGGTGTGGCCGTAGGTGTGGGAGTCGGTGTAGCCGTGGGTGACTCCGTAGGTTCAGGTGTTTTTCCTCCCGTTGTCTGCGGATTATTCGAGGGCGTTGCGGGAGAACTAGGTGATGCTGAAACCTGTGGCGGATTTGAAACACTAGGGGATACTGAAGTCGCCGGAGATTCCGAAGTCTCCGGAGACTCTGAAGTCGTCGGAGACTCTGAAGTCGTCGGAGACTCTGAAGTCTCTGGAGACTCTGAAGCCTCTGGAGACTCTGACGTTTCAGGAGATTCTGAGGTTGTCGGAGACTCAGACGATGTTGAGGGATCTGTGCTCGTATCTTCAGTAGGTACTGGTGCAGGTGTAGGCGTTTCACCATCTTCAGGTGGATTGAAACGTTTACTCTTTTTTTCTATTCTCTTGTAAGCATCCTCGGGCTTCTCGATGGATTCATCGCTCTTTTTAACCTCGGTATAGGTCACGTTTTCGGACAGGGTTACCTTGGCCGATTCTACCCATTCAACC
>JAIKZO010000075.1 GCA_024682115.1 Lachnospiraceae bacterium | reverse complement strand
GGCATGGGAGTCTTTGACGATGAGGGAAAATGCCTCGGTATCATCACGGACGGAAACGAAAACGGAGAATTTGCCGGAGTTTTTTTCAAAGATATCATTAATTTACGTTAATCTTCTTGACAACGGGGCCTGACATGTCTACAATAATAGCGTTGTTTACATTAAAAAGGCCGTGTCTAAAGGATTTAATGAAACATCTTTTACTTGATTCCAACAGGAGGTGAACTCATGGCTAATATCAAATCTGCGAAGAAGAGAGTTTTAGTGGCAGAGAGAAATGCTGAGAAGAATAAAGCCATTAAGACGGGCGTTAAGACCGCTGTTAAAAAGGTCAACGCTGCTATCGAAAGTGGAGATAAGAAGGCCGCTGATGAAGCTTTGGTCAGTGCAACATCTATCATCGACAAGGCTTGTTCAAAAGGCGTTTATCATAAGAATACCGCTTCAAGGAAGGTATCTCGTTTAGCTTCAGCCGTAAACAAGATGTCCTAAGGTATCATAGCATAGTAAGTTTTTTTGACCGCTTCGTACCGTCATGCGAAGCGGTTATTTTTCACTTTACAGGAATTATTTCGTTAACGGAGATTTATGAACAGTAAAGATCAATCCCGGATCAGAAATTTTTGTATAGTTGCTCATATAGACCACGGTAAGAGTACGCTCGCCGACAGGATCATAGAGATGACGGGGCTCCTTACTTCACGTGAGATGCAGTCCCAGGTCCTCGACAACATGGATCTTGAGCGTGAAAGAGGCATAACGATAAAGGCTCAGGCGGTCCGGACGGTTTACAAGGCTAAGGACGGGAACGAGTATATCTTTAACCTCATCGATACACCGGGCCATGTTGACTTCAATTATGAGGTGTCAAGGTCGCTTGCCGCCTGTGACGGAGCGATCCTCGTCGTGGACGCAGCTCAGGGCATAGAGGCCCAGACCCTGGCAAACGTATATCTGGCTCTGGACCATGATCTTGAGGTTTTCCCCGTGATCAATAAGATAGACCTCCCTTCGGCCGAGCCCGAAAGGGTTAAAGCCGAGATAGAAGATGTGATCGGGATAGAGGCGATGGACGCGCCGCTTATCTCTGCCAAGAACGGTATCGGCATAGAAGATGTCCTTGAAGCCGTTGTTAAAAAGATACCCGCTCCTTCGGGAGATCCGGAGGCTCCGCTCAAAGCACTCATCTTTGACTCGCTTTATGATGCGTATAAGGGAGTCATAATCTTCTGCAGGCTTTTTGACGGAAGCGTAAAAAGGGGTACCCAGATAAGGATGATGGCTACCGGAGCGGTAGCGGATGTAGTCGAAGTCGGATATTTCGGAGCGGGCCAGTTTATCGCATGTGATGAATTGTCCGCCGGAATGGTAGGATATATAACCGCTTCCATAAAAACGGTCAGCGATACCAACGTCGGTGATACCGTTACGGATAATAACCGACCCTGTACGGAAGCGCTTCCGGGGTATAAAAAGGTGCTCTCCATGGTCTACTGCGGAATGTACCCCGCCGACGGGGCAAAATACCCGGATCTTCGGGATGCTCTTGAGAAACTGAAACTCAACGATGCTTCCCTGACATATGAACCTGAAACCTCGATAGCTCTGGGATTCGGTTTCAGATGCGGTTTTTTAGGACTTCTGCATCTGGAGATCATAGTCGAAAGGCTCGAAAGAGAGTACAATCTCGACCTTGTCACCACGGCGCCCGGCGTTATCTACCATGTATATAAGACGGACGGTGAGATGATAGAGCTCACCAATCCTTCAAATCTTCCGGATCCTTCACAGATAGATCATATGGAAGAACCGATCGTGAGCGCTGAGATAATGGTGACCACGGAGTTCATAGGCCCCATCATGGAGCTTTGCCAGCAGCGCCGCGGAAAGTATCTCGGAATGGAGTACATGGAGACTTCAAGAGCACTTCTTAAATACGAACTGCCGCTCAACGAGATAATATATGATTTCTTTGATGCCCTTAAATCCAGATCAAAGGGATATGCCTCGTTTGATTACGAGCTTAAGGGATACGAGACTTCAAGCCTCGTTAAGCTCGATATACTCATTAACAAAGAGGAGATCGATGCACTTTCGTTTATCGTTCATAAGGACGGTGCGTACGAAAGAGGCAGGAAGATGTGCGAGAAGTTAAAGACCGAGATCCCGCGCCACTTATTCGAGATCCCCATCCAGGCCAGTGTCGGAGGCAAGGTAATTGCCAGGGAGACCATCAAGGCCTTAAGGAAGGATGTCCTTGCCAAGTGTTACGGCGGAGACATCACGCGTAAGAAAAAGCTTTTGGAAAAACAGAAGGAAGGAAAGAAGCGCATGAGACAGTTCGGGAATGTTGAGATCCCGCAGAATGCGTTCCTGTCGGTACTTAAGCTTGAAGAAGATTAGTCTTTATGTTCATATACCGTTTTGCGAAAGGAAGTGCTTATATTGCGACTTCCTTTCATTTTATGCGGATGAGAGCGTAAGGAAGGACTATGTGTCCGCACTCATAAGACAGATAGAACGATCCTCGGAAGATTACAGGGACTTTAAGGTAGTCAGCATCTTTTTCGGCGGAGGAACGCCGAGCGTTCTTAAGGGAGAGCAGATCTGCGCGATATCTGATGCGATAAGGGACCGTTTCAACGTGGATAACTCAGCCGAGTTTACGATAGAAGTAAATCCCGGAACGGCTTATGACCCTGCCGCATATAAAAATGCCGGAATCAACAGGATCAGCATAGGACTGCAGTCCGCCGACGATAACGAGCTTAAGAAGCTGGGCAGGATCCACAGCCTGAGGGACTTTGAGATACTGTATGAACAGGTGTTATCAAATGACTTCGAAAAT
>JAIKZO010000074.1 GCA_024682115.1 Lachnospiraceae bacterium | reverse complement strand
AGAGCAAAATTTCAGTCAATTTCGGGCGGCGGAAAAAGCGATTTTGCAAATCTCGCTGATAATTGCCGGAGCGTAAAGAAAAGGACAGGTCAGGAAAGAAAAAGTACAGTAAAGAAAAAGGATTACAAGGGATGATTAGAGTCTAATGGTCTGCTGGGGCATTACACTTACCGATACCTGAAACCTTGATGTTTACGATGTTTTCAGTAACGACAGCAATCATTTACAACTGATTTACAACATTTGAAATAGCCACGATATGAAGAAAACTGAATATAAAGGCTGCTTATACTTAAGTGGCCTTAACTACCAACAGACAAACCCGCCGCGGGAACGTCAAGAAGATACGTGTTATTAGCGATGATATCAAGAGGGAATTGCCAGATGTGAAATCTTTTTCTCCTATCCAATCGGATAAACTTTATGCAGAAGAGTGGCAATCAAAGTCATTTATACCGAATCCATATATGTCGGAATGCTTAGGGATGATTTAAACTGTTTTCAGAGTGAGACAATAAATGATTTCATATATCAGAACAGGAGAGAAGGCAAAATGAAACGTTGCGAAGTATCAGCTCCATGCAGAGCATGAGGAGACTGTATGGAGGATATAGGGATCCTCAGGCTTTGCTCTTTATGTGAAGTAACGAAAAAGGAGCAAAGAAATGAATAACAAAAATAGTTTAAGAGATTTTTATTTACTCTGGAGTACGCAGAGCCTGTCGCAGCTTGGGAGTGCCATTACGGCGTTTGCTCTTACACTGTGGCTTTACGAAAAGACCGGGTCGGCGCTCAGCACCGCAGCACTCAGGATATGTACATATGTGCCTTATATCATTATGAGCATATTCGCAGGTGCGATTTCGGATAAGTTTGATAAAAAGAAGACCATGCTGGTCTGCGATCTGCTTGCGGCATTAAGCACCATAGCCGTATTTGTTCTGTATAAGACGGATATGCTGGCTGTATGGCATCTGTATCTTATCAATGCCGTATCGGGACTCATGAACACGGTTCAGCAGCCTGCATCGGAAGTTGCCTATACCGTTGTGACACCTAAGGATCTTTATCAGAAGACAAGCGGGCTGCAGTCTTTATCAAGGTCGCTGGTGACGATAGGAAATCCTGTCATTGCATCGGCAATATACGGATTGGCCGGACTGGATGCTGCTATAGCGGTTGACCTTCTGACTTTTGCGATAGCATTTACCACACTTGCAATTTTTGTCAGGATACCTGAGGTCAGAGCTGATGGAAATGAGACGAAGGGTGTGCTTAAACTGGCAAAGGAAGGCGTCCTGTACTTAAAAGAGAATCCGATGATCCTGTATGTGATCCTCTTTATGGCAGGTGTTAATTTTGTGGCATCGGCATTTGATGCGGTTCTTCCGGCTTATATCATTCCGAGTCCGAGAGGCGGAAACTATGTGCTTGGTGTAGTCACATCCTTCTCTGGGATAGCAATGGTCGTCGGGAGCATACTTGCAACGGTCATGCATAAACCAAAGAACCGGGTCAGGGTCATTTATCTGACGATGCTTTTTTCGCTCGGAACGGAAAACTTTCTGCTGGCCTTTTCCCGCAGTCCGGTACTTTGGTGCATCGGGCAGTTCCTGGGATGGATATTCGTTCCGGTGATGAGTACAAACCAGAATGTCATTATGAAAAACACCATACCTGCAAGACTGATGGGAAGAGTATATGCCTGCCGAAACACGCTTCAATTCTTCACGATCCCGATAGGACTTACATTTGGAGGATTTATGGTGGACAGGGTATGCGAACCGTTTATGGGCGGTAACGGAAGATCGCTGTACTTCCTGTTTGGAAGCGGTAAAGGCTCGGGGGCGGCTCTGATGCTGTTCATACTTGGTCTGATCGGAACCGGAATGTGCCTTATATTCGGGAACAAGCTCAAAAAATTCAGATACTCTGACTGATAAAAATAGGAAGCGGCTAATAGCCGCTTCCTGTGCTTTATGTTTTTGTTGTTCACATCGTAGACACGGATCCCTTCGTAATCAAGCCCTATCCTGAAATTTTTTTTGGTATATGATAAAATTCTTTATGCTACATAAATTATGGAGATAGGGCGATAAACCGATACGCGATATCATAAAGAAAGGTAAACAACATGGAAAAGTATATTGAAGGAAATAAAGAGGCATGGGAAGAGGCGTTTGATAAAAGGGACGCATCCTGGGGGGCCGATATTACAGAGCGCATACAGAAAGAAGAATATCCGTTTTTTGAAAAGGAGATGGTAGACGTATTGCGAACCATCGATACGGAAGGAAAGACTATCGGCCAGTTCTGTTGCAATAACGGTCGGGAGCTGCTTTCTCTTGTAAAAAACGGAAAAGCCTTAAAGGGCGTAGGTTTTGACATCGCCGAAAACCAGGTCGCTTTTGCGAATGAAAAAGCAAAAGAACTTAACCTGCCCTGTATATTTGAAGCAGTAAACATATACGATATCGATGAGAGATACGAAGATCAGTTTGATATAGTGATCATCACGATAGGCGCACTGTGCTGGTTTGAAGATCTTGATCGATTTTTTGAGATCGTGGCAAAATGCATGAAGCCCGGGGCCATGATCGTGCTTAACGAACAGCATCCCTGTACGAATATGCTGGCTGCGGAAGGCGATCCGGAGTTTGATCCCGATCATAGGATGGAATGTCATTTTTCATATTTTGAACATGAATGGACCGGAAACGGCGGTATGTATTATATGACGCTTAAGAGTTATCATTCAAAGACTTTTACCGATTTTACTCATTCGATGTCGGAAATAGTATCCGGAATGTGCAATAACGGAATCGTCGTCACGGGATTTAAGGAGTTTGATCATGATATAAGCGGAGGATTTTCACAAATAGATCATAGCGGTTATCCGCTTTCAATGATCCTGCAGGGTAAGAAACTTTGAGGTGATCCGAGGAATAAATGAGAGATTACAGTGTTCAAAATAAAAAAGCCTGGGAATTCGATGCATACGATTTTTGGGTAAAACAATCCGGGACGCCGGAAGAAAGAGCTGAAGAAGACATTAAAGATCCGGTCGGAAAGCTCAGAAAGTATGCCCGGTATTTCGATTCATATGAGGGAGTGAAGATCGCAAACATATGCGGATCGTGTGGGAAAAAGGCAATCCCGTTGGCTCTTTTGGGAGCTGAAGTTACGGTGTTTGATATCTCCGAGGATAATAAACGATATGCTACCGAAGTCGCCCGGGCTGCAAATACGGAAATAGAATACGTTGTCGGAGACGTACTGGAGATCGATATAAAAAAGTATTCCGGTTATTTTGATGTGGTCTTTATGGAAGGAGGAATACTCCATTATTTTCATGATATAGATGAATTCATGAAGATCATGAATGCTATCTTACGAAAAGGCGGCAGGATCA
Source organism: Lachnospiraceae bacterium (assembly GCA_024682115.1). GTDB lineage: Bacteria > Bacillota > Clostridia > Lachnospirales > Lachnospiraceae > JAILLW01. The sequence goes on along the minus strand of JAIKZO010000074.1, from coordinate 20,630 downwards.
TCTGCGGTGATTTTCATCCCTTTACTAAGATAATTGACAGCCTGGATTTTCAAATGCCGAAAATGAGTTATTTTTCAACGGAAATATATGAAGGTGAAATGGCGCATGCTCGGTTTTACGATGAAGAAACACGAAAGAGCATGCCTAAGTGCAGCTACAGAAAATACACCATCAGTGAGATCCTTAATTCTATGATAGCAAACGGATTCGTTATCAAACGATTCGATGAACATCCGTCGTGGGTTAATGCAGATCTTCCCGGAGAGTTTACTGCGATCGGGATCAGGGAGTGATCAACCGAAAGGCAGGAGATGATCATCGAAATAAAACGGGTTATGGAGGTTGAATAAATGTTTTATCTGATCGAAGAGACATTGAAAGAAATAAAAAAGGAAGAATTGAAAATTACGGATAAACAATATGTAGTGGTACTGTCTTCCGAAGAATGGAAACAGGAACGAGACAGTTTTGAAATGGGTATGGATATAGATTCCGATATGTCGGAGATATTCACTACGAAGGCGGAAGTGAACTATGATTCTCTTACGGGATCTTTTTCAATCCCGAACAGGAATGACCTTTCATCAGACGACAGCAAGTTTGCCTTTGCGCTTGATGAAAAGGGGATAGTGTTTATTGACGACAGCGGAAAAGCGGAGGAACTGATCGGAAACATTCAGCGTGTGAAGAAGTGGAAGTTCCCGAGTCTTGAAAGGTTCATATATGATTTTCTGGATCAGATAGTAATAGATGATCTGAGGCTCATGGAAAAGTATGAGCGGGAACTGGATTCGATGGAGAAGACCATCATGGATGGGGAGGATGACTTTCCGGCTGTTCGATTGAACGATATCAGAAGCGATATCCGTGATCTTCGTATACATTATGAGCAGCTTATGGATATGGGGCAGGAATTTGAGGAAAATGAAAACAACTTTTTCAAGCAGAAAAACCTCAGATATTTCAGGCTGTTTTTAAACCGGATGGCGAGACTTCATGATACTTCGACTTCACTGCGTGATTATACGATACAGATCAGAGATCAGTACAAGGCACATTTGGATATCAGGCAAAACAGCATCATGACGATACTGACGGTCGTAACTACGATCTTTATGCCGCTTACACTGATAGTCGGATGGTATGGAATGAATTTCCGGTACATGCCCGAACTGGAATGGAGATGGGGTTATCCGGTGATAATCGCCGTAAGTATTCTGATAGCATTAGGCTGCCTGTTGTTCTTTAAAAAGAAAAAGTGGCTGTGAGGACAGATTAAGTGGAACAGAAGGCTTTTTCGAATATAAGCAATAAAACAAAGGGGGTCATATGTATACTGTTCGCAGCCTTTGGCTTTTCACTTATGACCTTTTTTGTCAGGATATCCGGAGATGTTCCGACAATGGAGAAGGCGTTCTTCAGAAATGCCGTTGCTATCATCGCATCTATGATCATCCTGATCAGATCCGGAGAGAAGATCAGCATCAGGAAAGGCTGCGCGGGAGATATCGTTTTCAGATGCCTGTTTGGGACAAGCGGACTCATCGCAAACTTCTATGCCATTGACAGGCTGAACATAGCAGACGCCAACATGCTTAACAAGCTGTCGCCTTTCTTTGCAATCCTGATCTCAATCCCGATACTCAAGGAAAAACCAAAGAAAACGGACATTCTGGCGGTAGTAGTTGCTTTTCTCGGAGCAATGCTTATTGTCAGACCGTCCGGTAGTAACATGCAGCTTGTGCCTGCGCTCATAGGGCTGTATGGCGGATTCGGAGCCGGAACGGCTTATGTTTTTGTGAGAAGACTTGGCAAAAAAGGAGAAAGGACTCCGATAATAGTCCTGTGCTTTTCAATATTCTCAACGGCGGTGACGATCCCGTTTATCGCAGTGAACTACGTCCCCCTTAAGCCCATGCAGCTTCTGTGCCTTGTTTTGGCCGGGCTGTCAGCAACTGTCGGTCAGTTTGGGATAACCTCAGCATATAAATACGCTCCGGCAAAGGAGATATCGGTGTTTGATTACACTCAGGTAGTTTTTGCAGCAATACTTGGCTTCATGTTCTTGGGAGAACTGCCCACATTGCTGTCATTTGCAGGCTATGTGATAATAATCGGAGTTGCTGTACTCAGGTGGAGACACAATTTAAAGAGTGAATAAGTAAAATTTTTTATTGACAATTTATATTTGACCAAATATAATACGACCAAAGATAACCAACCGCGGTGTTACAGATAAAAATACAAACAGTAATGATTTTGACAGGAGGAAAACAAAATGACATTTTATGATCAGAGCGTAACGGCAGCAAACGGCGAAGAGATATCAATGAAAGATTACGAAGGAAAGGTCGTTCTTGTAGTGAACACGGCAACAGGTTGCGGATTCACCCCTCATTACAAGGACCTTGAAGATATGTACGAGAAATATCATGACAGGGGATTTGAGATCATCGATGTTCCCTGTAATCAGTTTGCGGGACAGACTCCCGGAACGGATGATGAGATCCATGAGTTCTGTCAGCTTAAGTACAACACGCAGTTCCCGCAGATGAAAAAGTCGGATGTGAACGGCGAGACAGCGATCCCGCTTTTTAAATATCTTAAGGAGCAGAAGGGATTCGAAGGCTTTGGGAAGGGACCGGCGGCTCTAGCGATGAACGTTATGCTAAAGAAGATCGATAAGGATTATAAGAACAATCCTGAGATCAAGTGGAACTTTACAAAGTTTGTGATCGACAGGAACGGTAACGTGGTTGCAAGATTTGAACCTACTGCTAAAATGGATGATGTAGCAGGATTTGTGGAAGGACTTATGTAGGGACAAAAAATGGCACAGGAATACGAACAGCTTTTACTTAAGAATCAGTTATGTTTTCCGATGTATGCATGCGGCAGGAAGATAGTTGCGGCATATACTCCGTACCTTAAACCGCTCGGGCTTACCTATACACAGTACGTGGTGTTCATGGTACTGTGGGAGAAGGGGAGCGTTAATGTAGGGCAGCTCGGAAGCATACTTCATCTGGATGCCGGTACACTGACTCCTTTGTTAAAGACGCTTGAAAAAGAAGGATACGTGACCAGGGTGCGTTCGAAGGAAGACGAGCGAGTGACCGTTGTGACCATCACTGGGAAAGGCAATGACCTTAAGAAAAAGTGCAAGGATATTCCGATCGAGCTGGCGAAAAAGGGATCTTCATTGACAGAAAAAGACGTGAAAGAACTCTACAGACTTTTATACAAGTTTCTTGAAGGCTGATGAATTGATTTATCGCAAATTTGATGATATCATGAAGTCAGATAAAACAGGAAACAATGGCGTTTCATCCGTACGGATGGAGCGCCTTTTTATATTTAGCAACTGCTTATTGGCGTACCGTGGGGATGCGCGATAAAGGGGGTATCAGTATGGCGGCATTTGACAGAGTAAAAAGCGGGATCCCGCAGATGGATGAGGCGCTTGATAACATAAGGCTCGGAGACAATGTGGTATGGCGTGTCTCGGAACTTTCCCAGTTTAAGCTTTTTATGGAGCCATATATCAGACAGGCGATCGAGGATGGACGGAATATAATCTATTTCAGATTTGCCGGCCATGAACCTCTTCTTCCCGACCGCCCGGAGATAAAAAAGGTAACGGTACAGCTTTCGCACAGATTTGAAAACTTCACCGTTGATATCCATAACGTGATCGAAGAGGAAGGAAAAGACGCATTTTATGTCTTTGACTGTCTGTCCGATCTTCAGACAGCGTGGGCTACGGATCTTATGATGGGTAATTTCTTCCGCGTCACATGTCCTTTTCTTTTCATCCTAGATACGGTGGCTTTCTTTCCAATCATAAGGGGAAAGCATTCCATACAGGCGGTTAACAAGATACTGAACACCACTCAGCTTTTCTTTGATGTGTACTCGGATAATAAGAACATATATGTCCGTCCCGAGAAAGTATGGAACAGGAATTCCGATACGATGTTCCTGCCTCATATATACGATCCCGAAACGGGAGACTTCAAACCCATCCTTGACGGAGTCAAGTCGAGCAGATTCTATCAGACACTCGGACAGGCACAGAGGTCTGCCGAGGAGCAGTATTCGGATTCCTGGGACAGATATTTTAACCGGGTAAAGCTGCTTAAGGAAAACGGGATGGATATAACCGACGACTGTTACCGCATGTGCGATATCATGATGACCAGAGATGATAAGATGCGCAGGATGGTAAAGAAGCATTTCACTCCGGAGGATTATTTTGCGGTAAGGGATCACATGGTAGGAACGGGCATGATCGGAGGCAAGGCGTGCGGAATGCTGCTTGCGAGAGCGATCATCAGGAATAAGGAGCCCGATATCAGCGAGGTACTTGAGCCGCACGATTCTTTCTATGTCGGATCCGATCTTTATTATACCTATATAGTTGATAATAACCTTTGGGATACGAGGATAAAACAAAGGACCGAAGCCGGATATTTTGAACTGGCACAGGAATTTGCCGACAAGATCATGGGCGGCACTTTTTCCGATGCGATGCGGGATCAGTTCGTAAGGATAATCGAATACTACGGGCAGGATCCTTATATCATCCGTTCAAGCTCCATCCTGGAGGACGGATTCGGAAACGCATTTGCCGGGAAATATGAATCGGTATTCTGCGTGAACAGGGGCAGTCTGGAGGAGCGGCTTGATGAATTCGAACATGCGATAAAGGTCGTATATGCAAGCTCCATGAGTCTGTCAGCTCTGGATTACCGTAAGAGACGCGGACTTGATAAACGTGACGAGCAGATGGCACTTCTTATCCAGCGCGTTTCAGGTTCTTATTACGGTTCAAACTATATGCCATGCGCGGCCGGTGTCGGCTATTCATACAGCCCGTACAGGATAATGAAGGATTCCGATCCGACGGCGGGAATGCTAAGGCTGGTAATGGGTCTCGGAACTTCGGCGGTAGACAGAACGGAAGGTTCATATCCGAGGATCGTAAACCTTGATATGCCTGAGAAAACATCATATTCTTCTTCGGCCGACAAGCATAAGTTCTCACAGGGCAAGGCTGAAGTCATAAACATGACGGAACAGACGCTTAAAAAGCTTTCGCTTTCCGATATAGAACCGGATATACCGAGGTATCTCGACAGGATACTCTTTGAACATGATTTCGATGCGGAGTTAAGGCTCCGTGAGATGGGACGGGGACGTGACGTAAAATTCATCTCCTGCAAGGGCCTGGTGGCTAACAGTACTCTCATGGAACAGATGAAACGCATGCTGCATTGCATCCAGGAAGAGTATGAATATCCCGTTGATACCGAATTTACGATAAACATATCCGAGAGCGGAGAATATTCTGTGGATCTTTTGCAATGCCGTCCGCTGCAGATCCAGAAGGGAAAAACAGGGACCGTTATTCCGACCGATGTTTCGGATGATAGGATCCTGCTTGAGAGCAAAGGCTCTTCGATGGGGATGTGCAAAGCGACCGAACTTGATCTCATAGTATATGTTGATCCGGTGAAATACTACAACATGCCATATAAGGACAAGGATCTGGTGGCAAAACTGATCGGAAAGATCAACTGGCATTATCGAGATATGGGAAAACATATGATGCTGATCGTGCCGGGAAGGGTAGGGACATCATCGCCGGAGCTCGGAGTTCCCACGGCTTTTTCGGATATCAGTGCATATGAGATCATTTGTGAGACTGAAGAATCGAAAGCCGGATACAATCCCGAACTGTCATACGGAAGTCATATCTTCCAGGACCTTGTCGAAGCGCAGATCCTGTATACCGCTGTATTCAATAACGAGAAGACTATACATTTCTCGCCGGATAAACTAGAATCATCAAAGGATATGGTTTCCGAATTTGACCGGAATGAAGCACTATCCGACATCGTCCATGTATATGATGTGAGCGACAGGAAGTGTACGGTTTATAATGATGTGGCAAACGAGCATCTTATGATCACATGCTGAGGAGAATATTATGTTGAAACCTGTTATCGGAGTAATGCCGTTATGGGATGATGAAAAAGAAAGTATATGGATGTTACCCGGTTATTTTAGCGGGATAAGTCGGGCCGGCGGGTTACCTTTGATGCTTCCGTTTACGAAGGACGAAGGGGAACTCGATCAGCTTTTTGAAATGTGCGACGGATTTCTTTTTACCGGAGGCCATGATGTCTCGCCCGAAATATACGGAGAAAAACCGTTGGAAGGACTTGTTGCAAGTTGCAAAAAACGCGATGAAATGGAATCGGCGGTTTTAAGAAAAGCTATCGAAAAAGATAAACCCGTTCTCGGGATATGCCGCGGGATACAGTTCATAAATGCCAAGCTCGGCGGTACGTTATATCAGGATCTTCCGCTGCAACACCCGTCCGAGACGGACCATCATCAAAAACCGCCGTATGATATCCCGGTTCACGAAGTTGATATTACGGAGGATTCTCCGCTATATAAATGCCTGGGTGAAAAAAAGATCCGGGTCAACAGTTACCATCATCAGGCCGTAAAAGATGTCGCACCCGGCCTTGAGATAATGGCCGTTTCCGAAGACGGACTTGTCGAAGGACTGTATCTTCCGAAGCACCGTTTCCTTTGGGCGGTACAGTGGCATCCGGAGTTTTCGTTTGAGTCCGATGAGAACAGCCAAAAGATATTCGGATCTTTTGTCGACAGTTGCAGATAAAAGATCACGAAACAAAAAGATAGGAGATATTATTGACTGTTAGCCCTGGATTGCGAGATCTGTCCGGCGAAAAATCTGTCGAGGGAATCAAGAAGAGCTTCTTTGGGCATTGATTTAAGAAGATAACTGTCGGGCTTGCGCTCGAGTATCTTCATAACACATTCCCTGTCATTCTTTCATGTAAGGAAGATGATGGGGACTCCTTCATTCTGAGAATTTGAACGTATCTTTTCCATGACCTGATATCCGTCCATGTAAGGCATTTCATAATCGAGCAGGATAAGGTCAGGTCTTTTGCGTCTTAAATGAACGAGCGCATCCGTTCCTGAACGGGATCATTTCACGCGGTATTTTCCCGATAACCATTTACTCATGATCGACAGGAAATCAGGATCATCATCTATAAGAAGGATGGTCTTTATCCGCTTGTATTCCGACTGCAGGTCGGAGTAACTGAGCATATCGGCCGCCAGCTTATCAAGGTCAACGGGACGGGGATAAACGCTGGTGATATAGTTTCTGTCGTGTATCTTAAGAGCCGCTTCGATATCGAGCGGATGCTATCTGTTACCGCGAGGATGACAAGATGGACGATGGCATTACCGCCGGTAAGCGCTTTGAATTCGAGAAGGAATTTACCGAATATGCCAACAGATATGTAACGGAAGAGTATCGCGAAGCCTTTTTGCATTTCATAGAACCCGATTCGATAAGAGAGAGTCTTAAGACAGATACGATAATAACCCTGCGTTACCTCATAAACAGAAACGGTAAAGAGGCATACGAAATGCTCAGGATGGCCGGCGTAAGACATCCCGAGGACAGGGACGATCATATAGTCCATGCCGTTGGAGCGGGATTTACGGATATAGATTCTGAGATGAGGGATAATCTTGCAAAGAGCCAGGCTCTGTCCGATGCCTTAAAGAGTGCGGAGCAGGCTAATCTAGCCAAGACTGCATTCCTTTCAAACATGAGCCGTATCGAGTCCGGACGCATAGTCCTTCGCAAAGAAGAATTCTCTTTCAGGGATATGCTTGAACAGATAAATACGATGGTCATGTCACAGTGTAATGAAAAGGGACTTAATCAAGTTCGTGATAAAGGATACGGGTATCGGCATGGATGAATCGTTCATACCCAGGATATTTGATTCGTTCACACAGGAGGACGGAAGCAGAAACAATAAATACGGAAGTACCGGCCTTGGAATGGCGATCACAAAGAGTATAGTAGAGCTGATGAACGGTTCAGTTTCCGTTGAGTCAAAGAAGGGAATAGGAACGGCATTTACCGTATTTGTAACATTAAGGAACTGCGAGAAGGGCAGGACATTCGGCAATCATATTAACTTCAAGGATCTTAAGGTTCTGGTAGTCGATGATGAAGAGATCGCAGCGGAACACGCAAGACTGGTCCTTGACGAGGCGGGTATCAAAGCCGATATAAGCCTGGACGGACAGGAAACCCTTAACATGCTCGAAGTAGCCCACGTTAAACAGGAGCATTATAACCTTGTTCTTCTTGACTGGAAGATGCCCGAAATGGACGGCCTGCAGGCGGCAACTGTCATAAGATCCCTGGATAGAGCCGATGCGAAAAAGATCCCTATAATAGCGTTGACCGCAAATGCCTTTGACGAGGATGTGCAAAGATCGCTCCAGGTGGGAATGAATGCACACCTTTCAAAGCCCGTCGAGCCGGACAGACTCTATCAGGCACTTGAGGAGCTTATCTGGGAAGCGGAAAACTGAGGATGTTCATGATCTGCCGTACTTTTTCATATGCGCCTTTATCGCATTAAAAGTGGTATCGCTTATATAGTGTTCGATGCGGCAGGCATCTTCGCTTGCTATCTTTTCATCAACCCCGAGACCTATAAAAAGCCTGGTAAGGACTGTGTGACGTTCATATATTGTCTTTGCCAGTTTTTCTCCGTCTTTTGTCAACTTAATATAGCCGTCATCATCTTTGGTCACCATGCCCTCATCTTTGAGTAATCCCAGCGCTCTGCTGACGGAAGGCTTGGAAAATCCCATTTCTTCTCCGATATCTATTGCACGGACGTAGTTCGATCTCTGTGAAAGAACATATATAGTCTCAAGATACATTTCTCCGGATTCCTGCATTGCCATAAGAAAAAGCCCCTTTCCATGTAAAAAGTTGTTAGTTTTAACTTACCATAATTAACAGGCCTGCACAACCGATAGGAACGGTTAATGAAACAAATTTTGAAATTTTCTGTTGACAGGTTAGCGCACACTAACTATAATAAATGACGGTTAGGCAAGACTAACCATTTTTAAAGGCATACGGTTAGCGTACGCTAATCGATATAAGGAGGGAGATCATGATGCCTCTTATCTATGCGGATCCTGATAATTCAGTGATCATCAAAAAGATCGGCGGAAGCCCGGAAGTCAAGAAACACCTGGAGGATCTTGGATTCAACGTCGGAGGAGAAGTGAGCGTGATAAGCACGCTCGGTTCCAATCTGATAGTAAAAGTCAAGGAAAGCCGGGTGGCAGTCAGTGAAGAACTGGCAAGAAAGATAATGGTATGATAGCGCGTCTAAAGCCATCGACCGGGACAAGCTGGCTTGTCACCGGGAGTATGGGTTTATGACACGCACGAAACATGAGGATGTAATGGGGTAGGGGCCCCATGGAATCCGAATGGTTTGAGGATTGTGAGAGTGCAAAGCACGAAACAATCCGTATCATAACAATAGAGTTGTGGATATATACACAAGGAGGAAAAGAAGTTGAAAACATTAAGAGATGTGAACATCGGAGAAACGGTTACTGTTGTTAAACTCCATGGAGAGGGAGCCGTAAAAAGGCGCATCATGGACATGGGGATCACCAAAAACACCTCTGTCTTTGTACGCAAGGTTGCCCCTTTGGGAGATCCGATAGAAGTAACGGTCAGAAACTATGAACTCTCGATCCGTAAGGCGGATGCCGAGATGATCGAAGTAGAGTAACAGAAAGGAAGAGATAAAAAATGGGTATTCGTATTGCGTTAGCAGGAAATCCGAACAGCGGTAAAACGACTCTGTTCAATGCTCTTACCGGCTCCAATCAGTTCGTGGGTAACTGGCCCGGAGTTACGGTTGAAAAGAAGGAAGGTAAACTCAAAAAACACGATGATGTAACGATAACGGACCTTCCGGGTATATATTCACTTTCTCCTTATACATTGGAAGAAGTGGTAGCAAGAAACTACCTTATCAATGAACGTCCCGATGCGATCCTCAACATCATAGACGGAACAAACCTTGAAAGAAACCTGTACCTTACGACACAGCTTACTGAACTTGGAATCCCGGTCGTTGTAGCTGTAAACATGATGGATATCGTCAAAAAGAACGGCGACCAGATAAAGATCGAAGAACTGTCACGCCAGTTAGGGTGCAAGGTTGTAGATATATCCGCACTTAAAGGTGACGGAACAACAGAGGCGGCCGAGGAAGCTATAAAGGCTGCAAAGAACGGTAAGACCGTTCCACTTCATACATTCTCGGGCCCTGTTGAACATGCGATCGCACATATAGAAGAAGCTGTTGTACACGATATGCCGGAAGAACAGCAAAGATGGTATGCGATCAAGATATTCGAACGTGATGACAAAGTGCTTGAGCAGATGAAGATAGCTCCGGACACGATGTCTCACATAGAAAAAGATATAAAAGCGGCAGAAACCGAACTCGATGATGATGCCGAGAGTATCATCACCAACGAAAGATATGTTTATATCGCCGAAGTGATCAAGTCCTGCTACAAAAAGAAGAACGCGGGATCCCTTACTACTTCGGATAAGATCGATAAAGTCGTTACCAACAGATGGCTGGGTCTTCCGATATTTGCGGTAGTTATGTTCCTGGTATACTGGATCGCCATGGTAGCTGTCGGAGCTCCTGCTACAGACTGGGCTAATGACGGACTCTTCGGAGATGGCTTCCATCTGTTCGGAATGGACGGAGGTTACGAAGAAGCAGCCGAAAGATTTGCCGATGCTTCGGCCATAGTTGACGGATACGATGCTTATGTTGAAGAAAACGGAAGCGCTCCTTCCGGTGAATTCACATACGAAGTTGAAGATGAAGAAACCCTCGAGATATCTGAAGAGACCGCAACGATAGATGACTACAACGAGGCAGTAAAGACGGTCGAAGAGATCGGTGAAGAGCCCGATCCTTCAGCTTACGGAACATGGATCCCCGGCATTCCCGCATTGGTAGAATCGGCCTTGGATGCAGCAGGCGCGGCTGACTGGCTTAAGGGTCTTATCCTTGACGGTATAGTAGCCGGTGTCGGAGCTGTCCTCGGTTTCGTTCCTCAGATGCTCGTTCTGTTCCTGATGCTTGCGTTCCTTGAAGCATGCGGATACATGGCACGTATCGCATTCGTGCTTGACCGTATCTTCAGAAGGTTCGGCCTTTCCGGCAAATCGTTCATCCCGATGCTCATCGGTGTCGGATGCGGAGTTCCCGGAGTCATGGCCAGCCGTACGATAGAAAACGAACGTGACCGTCGAATGACGATCATGACAACGACATTTATCCCCTGCGGAGCGAAGGTTCCTTTCATCGCGATGATCGCAGGAGCCATATTCGGAGGATCTGCGTGGGTATCAACCTCTGCTTACTTCATCGGTATGGCAGCCATAGTTATTTCGGGCATCATGCTCAAAAAGACAAAGATGTTCGCGGGAGATCCCGCTCCGTTCGTTATGGAGCTTCCCGCATATCACATGCCCACGCTCGGTAACGTTTTAAGATCCATGTGGGAGAGAGGCTGGTCATTCATCAAGAAGGCCGGTACGATCATTCTCCTTTCAACGATATTGGTATGGTTCACAAGCTTCTTCGGATTTGCTGAGGACGGCTTCAGAATGCTTGGAGAGGAAGAACTCGATATGTCGATCCTCGCTACCATAGGAAATGCCATAGCATGGATATTCATTCCTCTCGGCTGGGGGAACTGGCAGGCAGCCGTTGCTTCCATCACGGGACTTGTGGCAAAGGAAAACATCGTGGGTACGATGGGTATCCTTTACGGCAGCGGAGAACTTACCGCATGGCAGGCACTGTCTGCAGCATTTACAAGCGTGACCGGATTCTCATTCCTGGTATTCAACCTTCTTTGCGCGCCCTGCTTTGCGGCCATCGGTGCGATAAAGAGAGAGATGAACAATCCGAAGTGGACCTGGTTCGCGATCCTTTATCAGTGCGGATTTGCATATGTTATCGCTCTTATGATCAATCAGTTCGGAGGAGCATTTACGGGCAACGTAAACGTAATAGGTGTCATATTCGCATTAGCGGCTCTTGCCGGTATCGTCTACATGCTGTTCTTCAAGAAGTATAAAGAGGCCGACAAGCTGACAACGATAGGTTAACGTGTTTACTACTTAAGAAAGGAGGTGCCTGCAGTGTATACATGGTTCATGCTAAACCTCGGGACGATCTTGATAACAATTCTCCTAATCCTCCTAATAGCAGGCATCATCCTTGTTTTGATAAAAGATAAAAAGCAGGGAAGATCGTCCTGCGGTGGCAGCTGCGCACATTGCAATATGTGTGCAGCCTGCAAAAACAGCGGCAGGCCGGAAAGGTGATAATCACTCATGTCAGTTAACACCATGATAGGAATACTGATCCCCTTCACGGGTACATCACTGGGGTCTGCCTGCGTGTTTTTTATGAAGAAGAAGCTGGACCCTGCAGTTCAGAGAGCCCTTACCGGGTTTGCCGCAGGTGTTATGGTAGCTGCCTCGATATGGAGCCTTATAATTCCAGCAATGGAACAGGCGAAGGACATGGGCAGGCTGTCATTTCTTCCGGCAGTTATAGGATTCTGGTTGGGAATCCTATTTCTTTTGCTTCTCGACTCGGTCATACCCCATCTTCATATGAATGCGGAAAAGGCGGAGGGACCGAGGTCAAAACTTAAAAAGACAACGATGATGGTGCTCGCAGTAACACTTCATAACATTCCCGAAGGAATGGCTGTGGGAGTTGTGTATGCGGGATTCATTTCCGGAAATGCAACCATTACTTATGGCGGGGCGCTGGCATTGGCGATAGGTATCGCAATCCAGAATTTTCCGGAAGGCGCGATCATCTCGATGCCGCTTTGTGCGGAAGGAACCGGGAAAGGAAGAGCTTTTTATTACGGAGTATTATCGGGCGCGGTTGAGCCTGTGGCCGCGGTTTTAACAATACTTGCGGCGGGATTTATAGTCCCGGCGATGCCGTATCTTCTTTGTTTTGCGGCGGGTGCGATGATGTACGTGGTAGTCGAGGAACTGATCCCCGAAATGTCGGCAGGCGAACATTCCAACATCGGAGTGCTGATGTTTTCTGCGGGATTCACACTGATGATGGCACTTGATGTAGCGCTGGGTTAAGCACGAAAAAAATAATTATCCCAAAGGAGCGGATCAATGAAACTGAATGAACTGAAAGAAAACACTGAGGCGGTTGTAAAAGACATCAATGGAGATTCAAGGTTTATCGGAAGGATCACATCCATAGGCCTTACGCCGGGATGCAGGTTCAGTGTTGTAAAAAACGACAAGAACCGTCCGATGTTGCTTTACTCGAGAGACACGATGATAAGCCTCGGACGCAGCGAATGTAAAGGCGTTGAAGTAGAGGAGGTGAGAGCATGAGCACAGCGACCATAGCTTTGTTGGGACAGCCCAACTCGGGTAAATCCACACTTTTTAACGCACTTACGGGACTTAAGCAGCATGTCGGCAACTGGCCCGGCAAGACGGTAGAAAAGAAGGAAGGCTCTTTTGCCCGCAACGGGGTCACCTATGATGTTGCGGACCTTCCGGGATCATACAGCATGTCGGCCAATTCCGATGAGGAAGTGATCACGCGTGACTTTATAACATCGGGAAAAGCGGATGTTGTATGTATACTGGCAGATAGCTCGCAGCTTGAAAGAAGTCTCTTCATGCTGGCGGATTATGCCGGGATCGATGCTCCCTGTTTCCTTGTTTTGAATATGGAAGACGTTGCGAAGGACCAGGGCAAGACAGTTGATGTTGCTCTGCTTGAAAAGAAGCTGGGAATACCCGTGATGATGTTTTCGGCTACGGATACAAAAGCTTATGATCAGTTTTACTTTACGCTCGAGAGAGCACTTAAGGAAAAGAGTCATATCAACGTATCGGAACTTGAAAAAGAATATGAAAAGATAATCGGTTATAACGAGATAAAAGAACAGATCAAAGGCGGAAATATATCCGGTTATACTCCGATGTGGCTCACGGTCAAGTATCTTGAAAACGACAAGGTGGTATCGGCTAAACTCAAAGAATCATTGCCAGCGGATGCAGCCTCAAAGATAGAGAGCATCGGCTTAGATGCAAACGGTGCGATAGCAACAGGGGAATGTAAGTTCAAATGGATAGATGAACTGCTTGAAGGGGCGGTAAACAAGACCAAAACGGGAGTTAAGCTCGGAAAACTCGATAGGATATATACACACAGATTCTGGGGCAAACCTGCCGTTGTACTCACGGTCATCCTGGGACTTCTGGGATCGTTCATTCCCGCTCTTCCGATAATGGCAGTTGCTTCAATATTTGATGTATTAAAAAACGTTATCGGAGATGCCCTTGTTTCAGTCGGGTGTCCCGCTTTTGTAACAGGGCTGGTATGTGATGTTGTCATCCAGTCATTCAGTTATATCGTAAAGATGCTGGGATTCGTGTTCGGTGTGACGCTGGTATTCGGAATGCTCGAGGAAGTCGGCGTTATGGCACGTATATCATATGTGTTTGATAACACAATGGGGAAACTCGGATTGCAGGGAAAATCAGTCATGCCCTTCCTCGTAAGCTTCGGATGTACCATGGGCGGAGCTGCAGGTGCAAGGGTAATAGATAACTGGGGACAGAAAGTTTTAACGATCGCTCTTGCGTGGGCGGTTCCCTGTGGCGCAGCATGGGCTATCATCCCGATGCTTTCGACGGTATTCTTCGGAGCGGGAGCGCCTCTGATCATAGTCGTTCTGCTGCTTGTTATGATCCTTCATATGTGGATCACAGCGAAGATTTTCGGAAGAACTCTTGTAAAGACCGAAGACAGATGCGGAATGATAATGGAACTTCCTCCTTACCACAAGCCGAAGTGGGGAGCACTGTTCAGATATGTATTCGGAAGAACAAAAGATACCTTCTTCAGGGTAGTCAAGGTTGTCCTTATTGTGTGCCTTATCTTTTATATTCTGAGTTACGGCAGCGGAGTGAATGATACGAGTATCCTTTACAAGGTTGGTACGGCTATCGAACCCGTAACGAAAATCTTCGGACTTCCGTGGCAGCTGTTCATAGCGTTTGTGGCCTCATCGGTCGGTAAGGAAGGTGCCGTAGGTGTTATCAGTGCATTGTATGCCGGCGGGTCGTACGGAGAAGGGTTTATGGCCGCTATGAGCGGAGCCGCAAGAGCCGCGAACCTGAACGAACTGCTTCTTGCAAACGTATCAAGGCCTGAAGCTCTGGCTTTCATTTTTGCGATAACATTCAATCTGCCCTGTGTAGTTGCACTCGCTGCAACCTATCAGGAGATCCATTCCGTCAAGTGGACGGCTAAGATAGCGATCTATTATACGGTGGGAGCATTGATCCTTGCATGCCTGGCTTATCATGTAGGTTTAATGATCTGGTGATCGATCATTTCGGAGTACAAAGATGAAAAAACTTCTTGAACTCTTAAAAGACGGTAACAGCAGGACGCCGGAGGAACTGGCGAGGGAACTTGAAACCACCAGGGATGATGTACTTCGTCAGATGGATTTTCTTGAGCACGCCGGTGTGATCCGCAAGGTACCGTTCATGAATGAAAGCAACGGATGCAGCACCTGTGCCTCATGCAGCGGATGCGAAGGAGGATGTGCAGCGGAATGCAAAGGCTGCGTTCCTCAAAATGCCAAGATGAACATGGGAACCATGTGGGAGGTCGTATGAACCCGATACTTTCAAATGCATTGATAATTCTGTTTATGGTATTTCTTCTGGCCCTCTCTTTAAAAAGCGCGATCTCTCACTTTAAAGGTGAGGGGTCGTGCTGCGGAGGAGGGAGCGGGATCAGACTCATAAAACCCCAAAAATTCGACAATGTGATAGCGGAAAAGACCATGACCATAGAGGGCATGGTATGCGAAAACTGTGCCGGAAGGGTCCATAATGCACTGAATTCCATAGAAGGGATCAGTGCAAAAGTGAACAGATCAAAGGGTCAGGCGGTTATAAAATTCGGACAGCCGGTTGATGATGAAAAGATCATCAGATCGGTTACGGATCTGGGATATAAGGTCACGGAAATGACCTGATTTGGAAAGATAACAGTATGGAAAAAAGCAATTCTTCGGAAGATTACATGAAAAGCATACTTGTCCTGCTAAAGAGAAAAGGAGTGGTCCGATCGGTCGACATCGCAGATGAGATGGGAGTAACAAGGCCCAGCGTCTGTAATGCAATGAAAAAACTGCGGCAGCAGGACCTCATTTATTTCGGCGACGAAGGGTATATCTTTTTTACCGAAACAGGAAAAGCGATAGCTGAAAAAATACAGAAAAAGCATGCGCTTATCTCGATGGCTTTAAGGAGCATAGGCGTAAACAAAAAGACTGCGGATAAAGAAGCTTGCCTCATCGAGCATGCGATAAGTGATGAAACATATGAACGGCTTAACGAGTATATAAAGTCACAGTTCAAAATGACTACGGCTAATTGAACAGATGCGGGGTAAAAACTATGGGATTATTTAAGAAATTTGTAAGCCAGACAAGAAAACCTGAAGGGTTTCTCGGCAAGATGATGGTAAACGGGATGAACGGAGGACACGCCAGAATGGCTGACTGGGGATTGTCTCATCTAAGCACTATCGTTCCCGAAGAGATAGTAGAACTCGGATGCGGAGGCGGAAGGAACGCAGGGGAACTGATGAGAAAATATCCCTGCTCAAAAGTAACCGCAATAGATTATTCCGAAGTGTCCGTAGGTAAAGCCTGGGATTATAACAGGGAAATGATCGATGCCGGAAGATGCATCGTCAGGCAGGGTGATGTTTCAAAACTCGATCTTCCGGATGAAACCTATGATCTTGCGACTGCCTTTGAAACCATATACTTCTGGCCGGGTCTTGAGAAGTGCTTTGCTCAGGTAGCCAGGGTGTTAAAACCCGGCGGCACCTTTATGATCGTAAACGAATCAGACGGAAAAGACGAAGCAAGTTTAAAGTTCGAGGAGATCATCGAAGGCATGAAGTGCCATACCATAGAAGAGATAGAGTCTGCACTTAGAAGTGCGGGATTTTCAAAGATAAGTTCGGATCATCACAGATCTAAACCGTGGATCGTGGTGATCGCAAAGAAATAAAAATCCGGAGGATAAAGATGAAAGCAGATTATAAGAACTGGGTGCCTAAAGGAATGGTATACGGGTTCACCGCAGTGACCGGCGTCCTGGGAGCGGGCCTGGTAACATCGCTCATATTAACGAAGGGTGCTTCCGCACCGGCGAGGATCGGCTTAAACGCGGTACTTGGATTAGCGACACTGGCATGCGGATGCGGAACACTATGGTCCGTTTTTGCCTATAACCAGTTTTCATATAACGGTAAGAGACGGATGTCAAAGCAGATAATAGACGGCACGGCTGATAATATAAAGATTCCCGACGGAGGAACGGGTCTTGATGTGGGATGCGGAAGCGGAGCACTTACGATCGCCTGTGCCAAAAGGAACCCGAACGCGAAGATGGTGGGAATCGACCGCTGGGGAAAGGAATATGCTTCTTTTTCCAAACAGTTGTGTGAGAACAATTCAAAAGCGGAAGGCGTAAGCAATACAAGCTTTGCACAGGGTGATGCAACACATCTTGATTTTGAAGATGAGACGTTTGATGCGGTTACCAGTAACTATGTTTACCACAATATCACAGGTGTCGATAAGCAGGGACTGCTCCTTGAAACGTTGCGTGTTCTTAAAAAGGGCGGTACATTTGCTATTCACGATATCATGTCGAAAGGCAGATACGGAGACATGCAGTCCTTTGTCAAAAAGCTTAAGGACCAAGGATATGAGGATGTCAGACTGATCCATACGGATGACGGCAAATTCATGTCGGGAAAAGAAGCCGGTTGGCTGGGACTTTCGGGATCCACACTGCTGGTCGGAAAGAAATGATAATTAGATTAATTAAAGAGAAGGGAGAAGATAAAAATGAAATTAAAGGGATTGGGATTATTCGCACTGGGTACACTGTTCGGATTGGAAGGAATAAAACTCCTTTCATCGAAGGACGCCAAGAAAGTCTATGCACATTGTACGGCAGGAGTTTTAAGAGCAAAGGATTCCGTGCTCGATCAGGTTACTACACTTCAGGAAAACTGCGCTGACATTTATGAAGAAGCAAAAATGATAAATGAAGAAAGATCCAAGAAGGAAGAAGAAACGGAATCATGAAATTCACGATCAAACATGAGATAAAAAACAGACTGCGTATTCATCTTCCGATGAAACGTATGAGTTTTCGCCAGGCAGATATTTTCGAATATTATCTGAAGACTTTTGATGAGATCAAAGAGGTAAAAGTATATGAAAGAACCGCTGATGCAGTGGTTCTTTTCAGCTGTGACGGATCACGCATAAAAGAGATAATAAGCGACTTTTCTTTTGATGAGATTCAGGTGCCCGAAAGGGTATTTGAGTATTCAGGAAGAGAATTATCTGCAAGGTATTATGACAGAATAGTGACGACCGTGATCCTGCATTACGGGAAACGTATAATCCTGCCTTTTTCAATACGAAGAATACTTGATCTTATAAGAACAGTAAAATACATATGGCGCGGGCTTAAGACACTGAAGAACCACCATCTGCAGGTGGAACTGCTTGATGCCATGGCCATAACCGCTGCTGTCTGGACGGGTGATTATAATACCGCTTCAAATGTAATGTTTTTACTGAAGATCGGAGACATACTGGAGGAATGGACTCATAAGCGCTCGGTAGATGATCTGGCCAGACGAATGTCATTGAACATTGACAGCGTATGGCTGCTTACGGATGAAGGTGAAGTGCTGACGGATTCATCAAAGATCACCTGTGGGGACAAGGTTGTTGTCAGAATGGGCAACATGATCCCGTTTGATGGCGAAGTGGAATCCGGAGATGCCATGGTAAATCAGGCATCCATGACCGGAGAATCCGTTGCAGTCCACAAAGGAACGGGTATGAGTGTATTTGCCGGAACAGTCGTTGAAGAGGGAGATCTGGTCATCAGAGTTACCCAGGCAGAGGGATGTGGCCGATTCGACAAGATCGTAAAAATGATAGAAGAGTCTGAGAAACTGAAATCATCGCTTGAAAGTAAAGCTGAGAGGTTGGCAGACAGACTTGTACCATATACTCTTCTTGCTTCGGCAGCCACCTGGCTGTTTAGCCGTAATGCTATTAAAGCAGTATCGGTTCTTATGGTTGATTATTCCTGCGCATTAAAAATGTCAATGCCGCTGTCGGTCCTGTCAGCTATAAAGGAAGCTTCGGAATACGACATCACCGTTAAGGGAGGAAAATTTCTGGAAGCTGTAGCTGAAGCGGATACAATAGTATTTGATAAGACAGGGACACTCACGAAAGCGAAACCTACAGTTGCACGGGTAGTATCATTCTGCGACGAATCCGAAGACGAGCTTTTAAGACAGGCTGCCTGCCTTGAAGAACACTTTCCGCATTCTGTGGCCAGAGCCGTAGTTGATGCAGCATTTGACAAGGATCTTCTGCATGATGAACTGCATACTAATGTGGAGTATATAGTAGCGCATGGAATCGCATCTGAGATCGATGGTGAAAAAGCAGTCATCGGAAGCTATCATTTTGTGTTCGAAGATGAGTGTGTAAGCATACCGGATGGCAAAAAGGAGCTTTTTGAATCACTGCCTGATGAATACTCTCAGCTTTTCTTTGCCAAGAACGGAAAGCTTTCTGCATGCATTCTCATTGAGGATCCTTTACGAATCGAAGCACGTACAACTGTAGATAAGCTGCGCACTCAGGGATTTGAACATATAGTTATGATGACCGGTGACAGCGAAAAAACTGCGGCAAGAATTGCTACCGAGACGGGGATCACAGAGTATTATGCAGAAGTGCTTCCTGAAGACAAGGCTACATTCGTAGATAAAGCAAAAAGTGAAGGCCGTCGGGTAATAATGGTGGGTGACGGGATCAACGATTCACCTGCTCTTTCTGCATCTGATGCCGGTATAGCCATAAGTGACGGAGCGGAAATAGCCCGACAGATAGCGGACATCACTATAGGATCCGACAATCTCGAAAGCATAACGGTATTACGTGATATCAGTACACTTCTGATGAAGCGCATAAGATTCAACTACAGAACAATAGTTGGCTTTAATACAGCCCTTATAGGACTCGGGATAGCCGGGATCATACCACCCGCTACATCAGCAATTCTTCATAACGGATCCACGGTCGCACTGGGTCTTAAGAGTATGACAAATCTTTTGCCCGAGACAAAAAAAGGTTTGACATGAAGTATGGCAGATGATATGATAATCACGGTTAGCATATGCTAACCGTTGAATAAATCATGTTTGGATCCTCTCCTTATGATACGGGTTCCTATGGCCCCTATCTGAGGGGAGGTATTCAATGTAATAGGCAGTACAGCGGATAATAATAAAACGACACAGAAATGAGCAGGAGGTTTTTACAATGAAAGATTATTTGGAAATTGTTGAGGTGTTCGGAAGAGAGATATTGGATTCAAGAGGAAATCCCACAGTTGAAGCTGAGGTTACTCTGGCAGACGGAACAGTTGCTCTGGGAACAGCGCCTTCGGGAGCTTCCACCGGAGAATTCGAGGCACTTGAGTTAAGAGACGG